>NZ_BAAHBD010000014.1:0-286087 GCF_054776975.1 Spirosoma harenae
TTTGGCTAATATAACATCGGACTTACCCAGGCTGGTGGCTCAAATCACAGAGGAATAACTGTTTTTTTGAGTATTTTTCAAACCTGTTCAAACGTACTATATAAATCAATTAGTCCATTGCCCATGAAAACGTCAATCAGTATCTCGGCTGAAAACCGGGAAGTTGTTGCCCATCAACTAGCCATACTACTGGCTGATGCATTTTTCCTCTATACCAAAACGCTAAATGCGCATTGGAATCTGGAAGGCATGGACTTTCATTCGGTTCATCAAGACGTCAAAGACCTCTATCCCAGGCTCTTATAACCAGCACTGATCATGACGTAAAATTGGCGAACGACCAGTCTAGTAGTCAACATCGATAAGACTAACGCAATATGCTTTATGGATGAACGCGATGTAGAAAGGGGGTAAAATAGCTGGAAATACAGCTGCCTCGCTCCCATTTTTACAAAATCCTCCTAGTAAACGACATATCGCTATTTCGGGCTTTTTAACGATATATCGTCGTTTTTTTATTAAGATAAATAAGGCTAATCGTCTAAAATTCAATCACTTACAAACTTGGCACAAGTTTTGAAAACTTATACAACAGAGTTCGTGAGTATCTAATTAAGATCAAAATAACTGCGGGTCTGGTGCTTGACTATACGTCGAGCCTTCTGCCTAACCCCGTGAAGAGTAGCCGAAACAAAGTAGCTTTTATTGACGTGTCATTAAACTATATACCGAAATGCTACCTCAGGAAGTCAATAGCCTAGTTGTTCAGCTGACTAAATACTCCGTTAAGCCAGGCTATCAAAATCAGATGCAACAGGCGCTGAGTGCATATGTTCTCCAGGCGCTGAAAATTGAAGGCAATGTAATGGCCGAAGCTTATGCTGAAATTGACTCCCCCACCGTCCTTTGGTTGATTGAGCGGTGGGAAAATCAGCAACCGTTTGCCACGCTTCAAGAAAGCATTCAGACCAAAGAAATCGATACGGTGACCAAAGAGGGGTTGACAGCCCCCATTGAAAAGTTTTCGGTGACAGATCTGGAACCCCTCTCCAAACAGGCCTGGCGCAGAGAACCCAACGCCAATGACGACCCGATGACGGTGATGCTGTTTGTCGATGCTAAACCCGGAACACAGGAGGAATTCAAGAAACGATACCACTCAGCGATGCCTGCCATCCGTAGCGAAGCCGGCGTAATCACTTATCAACTTACCCAACTGAATGGAGCCGATACCCGATTTCTTACGTACGAGAAATTCCGCAACGCTGAGGCTCTTCAAACTCACCTAAAGTTTCCACCAGTCGGACCAATTCTTGATTTTCTCCACACGTCCATTACAAATCCGCCCTTCGAGAAGGGGCTACATAAGTTGAAGCTGTTGATGCCTACCAACCAGGAGTAGCGTTTCTAGCTTTTTATATACCGTACCTATTTACATTTTCCCCATAAAGTCAGTAGAACGAAGCGTTGCTTTTAGCGTATCATTTTCTAATCAATTCATATATGGTTACTCAACAAAATAATACCCATGAACTGGATGTTCTGCAACAACTAAGTAGCGCCCCGGTAGTAGCGACCATGCCTCCTGCCCATCTGCTCACCGCTCCGGGAAACGAAGCGTTACGCCAGTTTTTCTTCGATCCTATTGACAATGATCAGCAATTGGCTGACAAAAAAATCGCCGTCATTGCCGCTGATGGTTTTGAAGAAATTGAGCTACTTGGGCCAGTGTGGTACTTTCGTGCGCTGGGTGCTCAGGTGGATATTGTGGGACCGAAGGCCAATCCTGCACCGGCCCGTTTCGGGCTTACCATGCCGGCTATGGCTCAGGACCACATCATGGCCATCCAATACCTGCAACCCGTGGGCTGGGTTAAAGTGGATCGGCGCGCTGATGAGATTCAGGTAGCTGATTACGACGCCATTTTCATTCCCGGAGGAGCGTGGAACCCCGACAACCTGCGCCATGACAAGGACGTTATCGCGTTTATTCAGGCATTCAATCAGTCGGGCAAGTTAGTGGCGGCTATCTGCCACGCGCCGGTAGTGCTGGCTACGGCCGACATGCTGAAGGGCAGGAAATTGACGGCCTACTGGAATATTCATACCGACCTTATTAACGCTGGTGGGCAAGTACTGGATCAACCTGTGGTGATCGACGATAACCTGATCACCAGCCGCCACCCAATTGATGTAGCCGATTTCTCCCGTGCCGTCGCTGAGTGGTTAACTGAAAACAAGAACGCGAAGTGAGCTTAGCCCGGTACGTTGCCACCATGCGGCAATGTACCGGGCATCCTTTATTTCCTATTATTAATTTATCCATGTTCCTACCGCTATGACATCTAAATGGTCTCCGGGCAGCAGCTCACGGCGAACTTTTATTAAGCACACCACTGGCTTGGTCGGACTAACGCTGGCACCCATGAATCAGGCTGAACCCACAGCGCCCGGTCCCTCTGTTGTGCAGGGCGCTACTGAACTGTCTTTACGCATCAACGGGCGAGTGTACTCGCTACGTGCCGAGCCTCGCACGACGTTGCTGGATGCGCTACGTGAGTATCTGCACCTGACGGGTACCAAAAAAGGCTGTGACCACGGCCAGTGCGGAGCCTGTACCGTCCATGTAGATGGCGATCGCATTACCTCCTGCCTCACGCTGGCGATTATGCAGCAGGGAAAAGCGATCACAACCATCGAAGGGTTGGCGAAGGGCGATGACAGTGCGACTGCCCGGTTACATCCCATGCAGGAGGCTTTTCTTAAGCATGATGGTTTTCAGTGTGGGTATTGCACGCCCGGACAGATCATGAGCGCCGTAGCCTGTGTACGGGAAGGCCACGCTACGTCCGACGATCAGTGTCGGGAGTGGATGAGCGGAAATATTTGCCGATGTGGCGCTTATGCCAACATTTTAGCTGCCATACGCGAAGTTGCCTCCATTCAGTAATTAATAAGCCTTGCTCAATCCTGGCGTTCCAGCCCGTTGTGTGTCACCTATCTTCTGATTCGCTATAAGTCACCTCTTAATCGAGTTACCTATGAATGATTTTCATTACGCAAAGGCTAGTACGGCCCAGGAAGCTGCTCAGCTGATGAACGATCAGCCACAGGCCGTATATGTGGCTGGCGCAACGACGCTGCTCGATTTGATGAAGGCCAATCTGGCGGCTCCACCTTTGTTAGTCGACATCAACCCACTACCGTTTAAAGGCATTGAGCAAACTAGGGACGGGCTGCGCATTGGAGCAATGGAACGCATGAATGCCGTAGGTGAAAACCCGCTTGTCTTACAACAGTTCCCAGCCGTGTCGCAGTCGTTATTGTTAGCAGCCTCGGCACAATTGCGTAATATGGCCAGCATCGGCGGCAACCTGTTGCAACGCACTCGCTGCGGTTATTTCCGTGACGGTGCTTTTCCCTGCAACAAACGCCAGCCAGGCTCCGGCTGCCCTGCCCTCACCGGCGACAACCACAACATGGCCATTCTAGGCACTAGTGAAAGCTGCATAACCACCAGCTACCCTGGCGACTTAGCCGTGGCGCTGGTGGCTTTCGATGCCGTACTGATTCTGCAAAATCAAACCGGCAAACAGCGTCGTGTGCCCATCAACGAGTTCTATCTGCTGCCCGGCAATACACCGCATCGGGAAAATATACTGGAAGCGGGTGAATTAATTATTGCCGTACTCATTCCGGCCGCCAACCATGCCCAACATTCAACCTACCTGAAAGTGCGCGAACGTACTAGTTATGCGTACGCTCTGGCATCGGCGGCTGTGGGTCTCGATATACAGAATGGTATTATTCGCTCGGCTCGGGTGGCGCTGGGTGGAGTTGGGGCACAGCCCTGGCGCAGTCCAGCAGCCGAACAAGTGCTTACGGGAGCCCCGGCTAAGCTAGCTACGTTTCAAAAGGCTGCTGCTGCTGCGCTCAAGACAGCCAAACCTCGTAGCGAAAATGCATTCAAAGTGGATCTAGCTCAAAACACACTGGTACGTGCCCTGCAAACCGTAGCGAACGCCTAGGTGAATCTTGACCTGGGCCACCTTTCTACCTTTTTACTTCTTAAGACGTATGGATCTACTTGAAAATCCCACATTTGCTGATCAGCAGTCCTCCTCAGACGTCATAGGAAAGCCACTGGTTCGTGTCGATGGTCGGGCCAAAGTGATGGGGGCCGCCACGTATTCGGCTGAGTACAACCAGATACCGGGCTTAGTCCATGCCGTGATCAAAACCAGCGACGTTGCGAAAGGCCGAATCACCGGTTTTGACGACAGCGAAGCCAAACGGATGACAGGCGTACTGGGTATCATGACTCATCTAAATATGCCACCGCTGGCGCAGACGCCGGCTACTCCGGAAGGCAAAAAGAAGATTGCGCTGGCCATGCAGATGAGCTTCACCCCATTGACCTCTGACCAGATTTTTTACGCTGGACAGCCAGTGGCTATTGTAATTGCCGATACGTTGGAGCACGCTCAGCACGCTGCTGCGTTGCTAAAAGTATCCGTTGTTGCCGAACAGCCAGTAGCTTCTTACCAGGATGCCAGGGCTAAACTGTTTGCGCCCAACGATGGGGCGGCCGCTCAGGTACCGACTAAGCGGGGGGATGCTCAGTCGGCATTTTCCAAGGCTCCTGTGAAACTGACGATTACCTGTCAGCACCCTACCAACCACCACAATCCTATGGAACCCGGCGCTACTATTGCCCATTGGGAAGCCGCTGACCGGGTAACCGTTTATGACACCACGCAGGCGATAGCCTCGACGCACAAGGCCCTGTCCGTTATGTTGGGGCTTCCATCTGACAATGTACGGGTTATCAATAAATTTCTCGGCGGGGGTTTCGGCTGCAAACTCACGATGTGGCCACACACGGTACTGACGGCGCTGGCCGCCAAATTCATAGGCCGTCCGGTGAAGCTGGTGCTGACGCGTCCGCAGATGTTTACCAGCATGGGCCACCGCGAAGACCAGGAGCAGACACTACACGTGGGTGCGACCAAAGAAGGTAAGCTGCTGGCCCTGCTCCACGAAAAAACCTCGACGACCTCGCCCTGGGACAACTACGCTGAAATGAACAGCAAGGTCATCAACATGCTCTACGCCTGCCCGAATTTTGACGCTTCGGTGAAGCTGGCCAGGGCTAACGTCATGACGTCCACCTACATGCGCGGCCCCGGTGAAGCCCCTGGCTCATTTGCCATGGAGTGCGCCATGGATGATTTAGCCTATCAGGTGGGGCTGGACCCCATTGCCATCCGACTATTGAACCACGCTGACAAAGATCCGGGTACCGGCAAGCCCTGGAGCAGTAAAAGCCTGAAACAGTGTTACGAGCGGGGTGCTGACTTATTCGGATGGAGTAAGCGAAACCCGAAAAACGGAGCCACCCGCAAAGGAAACCACTTAGTTGGCTGGGGCATGGCTTCAGGCTCCTACCCAGTACACGACGCGCAGGGCAACGCCCGCGTACGACTGTATGCCGACGGACACGCCCTGGTACAAGCTGGTGCTACTGATTTGGGTACAGGGACCTATACCATCATCACCCAGGTAGCAGCCGACTCACTGGGTCTAGCCCCCGAAAATGTACACTTCGAGTTGGGCGATAGTGCGTTACCCACCACGGCCATGTCGGGCGGGTCGCGGGCTGCGGGCACGGTATCGTCCTCGGTGTTTCTGGCCGCACAGGACGTGTGGCAAAAACTCATCAAAGTGGCCATTGCTGACCAACATTCACCCGTGTATAAAGCGAAGCCAGCCGATGTGGACGTTGTGAAAGGTCGGCTTCAACTGAAAACAGATGCGACTAAAGGAGAAGCCTTTACTACGTTAATGCAGCGCATCGGTCTGGACGACGTAGAGGGAATCGCCACAGGTCATTATGGGAGCAGCTATGAGTCGCCGGAAGCCACACTGAACACCCCCAATGCCAAGAAGGACGACGCAGCTGGTCACTCGATGCATTCCTTCAGCGCCCATTTCTGCGAGGTACAGGTAGATGTCGATCTGGGGACTGTACACGTAACGCGCTGGGTGAGTGTAGTAGCAGCCGGGCGCATTCTTAATTCCCGGACGGCCCGTTCGCAAGTTATGGGAGGCAGTATCTTTGGCATTGGTGCGGCCTTGATGGAGGGCACTGTGCGTGACCCACACCTGGCCCGCTATACCAACGCCAGTCTGGCGGATTACCATGTATGTGTCAATGCGGATATCCCCGAGATGACCGTAGCATTCGTTGACGAAGAGGACCGCTACGTCAACGCTATGGGTGTAAAAGGTCTGGGTGAAGTATCCATCGTTGGAACCAGTGCGGCTGTCAGCAATGCCATTTTCCACGCCATCGGTCACCGGCTAACCTCACTGCCCATTACGCCGGACAAGGTATTAAAAGCGCTTCGAAAAACGCGGTAAGTCTCTGCGTTACGTCGATCCTATTCCGAACGGGTTTAGTTCAATGCCAACAACGCGGTATGAATCAGTTTTCAACGGACAAAGTACCTCGATTACGAACTACAGATCCGCCGGGTCCACGCATACCTACCCGAATAGAGTTGCTGACCGACCTGGCGTTTGTGGTAATGCTTGGGCATCTGGTCAAGCGCATGCTCGCTGAACCCACCGTAGAAACTTTAGGGTATATCCTGTTACTACTGGTACCCGTATGGTGGTTATGGTTTGGATTGACGTTTTACGCGAACAGATTCAGCGTGGACGATGATCCGGTAGAGTTTCTATTCACATCGGTGGAGTTATTGGGGTTGTTAGTTATGGCAGCAAGCATAGGGACTGCCCTACTCAGCCATCAGACAACCGTACTTTTTATAGGCACGTACGCTGGATTACGCGTCATACTATTGCTTAAATACATTCGTGCCCGGTATTACGTACCCGTTGCGCGGCCTTTTATCTTCCATATACAGGTCGGCGTCTGCCTGGGGCTTGCGTGCTGGGTAGGAGCTGGTCTGGTGCAAACGCCAGAGAGCTACTATTTGTGGGTACTGGCTTCGGTCATTGAGATACTTACTCCCCTGGTAGCGGGAGGGTTAAGTTTGCAAAGACGTTTTCCACCTGATGCCCGCCATCTGCCTGGCCGAGTGGCCACATTCACAACCTTAGTGGTTGCGCAAATTGCATCTGGTATTGTGCTGGAGTTACATGAGACAGGTATTCGTTTCGATAGCGTTAACCGGGCACTGCTGGCGGGAGTAACCTTGCTGGGAATCTGGGCGTCCTATTTTGATTATGTTTATTATACCCCGGTGCGAGCCCTAAGTGAACATCAACGCACCGGACCGTTCTGGGCCTGGATTTACCTCCATCTGCCCCTCACCCTGCTTCTGCTAGTAAGCGGAGTAGGCCTTGCACTAGCCGTTCACCCAAAACCCGGCTTGACCCTTTCTAACTGGTTGATTGGGTGCGGAGTGGGTGGCAGCTATATCATTACAGGACTTCTGTCCATGGTTAATCAGTGGGCCAGGGAGCAACTTCAGTCCGGAGCCAGGCAGAAAATGGTCATTCGGCTACTAATGGGAACCATACTGGTGTTGTCTGCACCCTGGATCTCCCTCCTGTTTTTACTGGTGCTTTGTGCATTGACCAGCTCGGCAATCATTCTTACGGACCAGTTAGGCTCTTTGGTTCCAGTCGACAATCCCCCCACGATTGCCTCCCGTTTCGCCAGTAGCTCTTCTGAGCAGGGAGCAAAAACTCCCTTTGAGTTCGCTGCTCAGAATGATGACAAATAAGCCGAAATTACAAGGCGCTTAGTGGTTTGTTTCACCGGGCACCTCCGGGTAACCGGGTTCATCCAGAAATTGGGCCGACACACTATCACCCAGGTGCTTCCAGTCCTGGAGTATCCAAACCACCTTTTTGTCGGGCGTTATTTCGATAGCCTGCGGTATACTAGCATCACAAAAGCGGGTAAACAGTACGGTATTGCCATTAGCTAATCGTTCGCAGGTCTGCGTGGCGGTTATTTTGCCGGCGTTGGGGGCTAGCTTATTGAGTTGCTCTTGAATGTCAGCAATAGAAGCCTGCCAGACAATCTTACCCGCCTTGTTTATCTCTACTGAAGTCGTGGCATTTTCCCGTTGAAACAGGTAATTGCCATTTTTAAGCGGAACTCCGCCCCACATAGAGCCCGGATCGTGCGTCCAGATTAGGTTGAAATTTTTGTCATATTCATAAAACGTGTGGGTACCCAGGGTAGCAGCCAAATAAGTACCCTTACTGGTCATACGAAATCGTCTACACTGACCGTGAGGCCCCTTCCCTAATTCCTTAAGCTCTTTTTCTACCTCGAATTTTCCAGTGACTTTGTTGTATAATTTGACCTGAGCTACATCGCTTTGATTCTGGAGAAAAAGGACTTTATCAACGCCTATAGGCTGGCACGTATGAATTTCGGTACCTTTTGGACTATCATAGCGCCACACAATTTCTTTCTTCGGGGTTATTTCCTCAATGTATTTCATGTGCGCGTGGAGGATATTTCCATTCGACAGCATCCAGATTTCATCATCTTCCCAATCGTTTTCCGTGTCGTAGTGCCAGGCTAATTTCCCGCCGATTACCAGGCAGATACGTCGGTGATTTTCGCCAATGTAGATAAAATTGTGTCGGCCCAATTGCCCCCCAATTAAGTCAGGCACAACGGTTACGTCTGCGCATTTTGGCGTGGGGGACGATTCGTGGGGCCCCCTCTCCGGAATGCCGGGGTCGGTAAATAGGTGAAGTATGTTACGTAGTGGATATTGGGCTTTCATTTTAGTCTCAATACGAAGCCCGTCGCCAGCTGAAATGGTACGTTTTACCGTAAAGAAGTTGTCACGGGAAAATGTTAATGCCTTGTCTTTAAGTGCATTCCACTTTTTTATCGGGATTTCGAGCGTAAAAACGCCCTTGGCGTCAGATCGCGTGGTGACACCAGCTGCCGAAACACTGACCGAGTCGATCAGCATCCCGTTCACCGCATCCGAAACGACCCCCGTAAATACTATTTTACGGCTGTCTTTAGATCCCTGCGCTTGGCTTGTAGTAGTGAACATCGGCCCGATCAGGATAGCCAGGAAAAGTAGCCAAACCGTGTTACCTGAGCAGGTATCAGAAGAAAAACAACCAATACAATGCTTCATAAATCGATGCGGTATGTACGAGGGAGTGATGAAATGGACGGTACGTTTCACTTTGCAAACGATACAGGATAAAGAACACATCTCTAACTAGCTAATGACGTTACGTCAACGAAGCCGCAACGTCAGCTTTTCTAACCATTTCAATAAGCATCATCGTTTACGCAACGTATCCATTGTTTTTTACTATACCCATTGAATTAGATATTAACAGGATAAGAAGTAGCCCTTTTCTTCCACCTGAACTTTAGAATCGGTCCTTTTCTTATTTCGAATTTTCGTTTTCGGTCTGCTTCTTCGAGACCGACTTCTCAACCTTTGCAGGTGCGCCCGTTGGTGTCTGGGTGGTAAGAAATATATACGACAATTGCCCTAGAAGAAATAGAATCAGACTTACAGTAGTATTTAGGTACGATACCGCCAAAGCCACGAAAAAGAACCCAACCTGAATAATCATTCTTTTTTTTACTATAGACACGATGCGATTATCGAGTTTCGGGTCGATCAGGCGATGGTTATGTGTGGCATACCACCACTGGGCATAAAAAGCCAGGAGGACGGCAATTAAATTACTACCATATACTAAAACGGAAAATTTACTCAACTTTTTTTCACTGAGCAAGGCCGCCGAAAAAGGAATGAGCGAAACAAACATGAGCAGGATTATATTGAGCCATAGATGCATACGGTTTGTATGCTTTATGAAATAAAATTGCGAGTGATGCCCCGTCCAATAAATACCCAGGATGAGAAAGCTGACGATGTAGGGAAAAATCTTGGCGAGTATTGGCTGAAACTGCTCCCAAAATTCTTGTCCCTGACCGGCCGATTCCTTCACATCCAGGACTAGTAGCGTCATAGCTATGCCAAATACGCCGTCGGTAAGCGCTTTAATTCGATCCGTTTTAAATCCTTTTTCTCGGTCGTCTGATTGGCTCATTTGTTCTTAAGGTAGGTAGCGTTCAGGTTTTCATTCCGTATTAAACCATGCTTGAGTAAATCCAGCGTTTAAACGTTGTCAGAATATCTTATTTTTAACGGAGTAACACGTAAAAATCCTACCAAATAACTAAGTGCCTTATTTACAGAAATTTACTAATTTTTAGGATTCAGATTATTACGATATATCGTGATAATCCGAGAAACTATCATGATATATCAGGATTACCCAGCAAAGGGAATACTGCTGACTTTAAAGTTAGCCCTAAACTATTGTCAACTCTTTGCAAATCAGTAGCTTTATATTAATTTTTGCTATCAAGTCCAAGCCTGAATTCAATAGCACTCAACAGTATTATGCTCATTATATGCCCTGTGTTTTCATTACTGATTACTACGAGGTGGCTTCCGCTCTTGATAGTAATCGGGTGTTTAGTGCCAGAATATGGTCGTTGTCAGTTTTATCCGCCCCTCCCGATTGTTTCGGAAAACAAGTTGGCTTCGTTAACGAGTCTTATTCAGGACCCATCTACTTCGTTTACCAGTCGTAATCAGGCTTTAATCGATCTGGCGAATTTGTACTATAACAAACCGCGAAAACGCTACAAAGACCTGGATAGAGCCGTCGATTACGTACGCAGGGTCGACGTAACGAATGGCTTGCCCCAGCAAATAAAGCAGCAGGCCACTTTTCTACTAACGCTCGTAGCGATAGATAGAAAAGACCTTAACCGAGCCGAAAAGCTGCTTGAGCATCTCGATAGTCGCTTCAAAATGGATTTACAGTTGCGGTTAGCGTATGCCTACTGTGAAGCTGACAACGATATAAAAACCGATGACTGGCCCAAAGCAATTAACCTTGCTAATCAAGCAATTGACTTAAGTATACAACTGCGGGACGTCACCCGTGAGCTACTGGGTTGTCAACTTATTGCCTTGGTTCATGCGAAACAGCTACATCCTAATGCGGAAAAAGAACTTCTCAACGTTGCTGAGCGCTTAAAAAAATCAGGAATACCCTATTACCCCAGTACGTATGCGGCATTGAGTGAATATAATTATTACATAGGTGATCAGTCACGGGCACTTTTTTATTCGTTAGAAGCGATCAAATCAATGGCCGTCACAAAGAATTACAGTAGGGCAGGGGACATTTATACGAACCACGCTATAATGTGTACGGACAATGACGATCATGTCAAGGCCATGTTTTATATCCAGCTTGCTATCAAACACTATTCACAACGAGCAGGTCGGTATAACTTGTCTGACCCCCTATTCCTCTTTAATACTGAATACATTTACGGTAAGACTAGCAACTATAAAGACGATTTAAGGAGAATCAAAAAGCTGCTTGCCAGTGCATCTCCTCAAACAATCTCAGACCATATCTATCATAACGTGATTATGGGGTGCATTTACCGCCGTATGAAAAAATATAAAACGTGTGAGATTTATTACAAACGAGCTTATGCAATCAGTAAAAAACACAGCCTGCATCTCTACCGAACTACAGCAAGCCTGGGCCAACTTTATACCGATTCCAAACAGTTTGCCAAGGCAAGGCCGCTCCTGTACAAAGTGCTTCAATTTTCGGAAACGCTGCACGACAACAGCGTCAATAGACACCTGCATTACATGACCTTTTTAACCGATTCAGCAACAGGTCATTATCAGGAAGCAATCAAACAATTGAGTCTTGCGAGCAGCATGAGTTATTTTAATCTGACTCGTTCCAGGGAAAGCGAGGTGCAACGCCTTCGTATCGCTTTCGAAGCGCAGCAAAAAGAGGATGAAATTAAAATTAAAAACCAGAATATTAAGCTGTTAGGCCAGAATGCAAAGATTCAGGAAGAACGGATTCGCATCGCAAACCTGAACACAGTAATTGCCAGTATCGTGGTACTGTTTCTATTCATTATCTCAGCGTTGCTTTTTTCCAAGTACCGACAGAATAGACGCAATAGCCGTGCAATTGAATATAAAAATTCAATTATCACCGATAAAAACCAATTGTTAGAGCATCTGCTCAACGAGAAAGAATGGTTGTTGAAAGAGGTTCATCACCGGGTTAAAAATAATCTGCATACTATTTTCTGCCTGCTTGAAAGTCAGGGAGCGTTCCTTGACAATGATGCATTAAAGGCCCTAAAAACGAGTCAACACAGGATTTATGCCATGTCCTTGATCCATCAAAAGCTGTATCAGTCGGCTGATATCACAACGATTGATATGAAGAGCTATTTAGCTGAATTCCTCCTTTTTCTTGCTGAAAGTTTTGACCTCTCGGACCGCGTCAGGATTGTACAGGAAATAGATTCTGTAAAGATGCCAGGCACGCAAGCGGTTCCTCTTGCTCTGATCATCAATGAAAGTGTCACGAACGCTTTTAAACATGCATTTCCGGGTAACCTTCACGGAATTATACGTGTAAAACTTCAACAGCAGGCCGATACGTTAGTATTGACGGTTGAAGACGATGGTATTGGCTGGAATGAGGGCGTATATAACCATCAAAACTCATTGGGTATTCAACTCATGAAAGGGTTAAGCGAAGATCTGGGCGCACAAATTCATTTTGACTATCAGGACGGAACCAGAATTTCGCTTATCATGAATTATAAGCTTACAGAGGAAGAAAAAATCAGCAATAAGTTATTTGTATGATTGATTCTTCTATAACAAGCATTTATACAACACAGCATATTGTTGAGTTGCCAGAATAAAAATCATTTTAAAGTGCTCAACTATTGCTTGGTGAAGTCAACGCTTATTATAAATTTGAAATCCAGCCAAGCCCTTTTTATCTCAAAAAGCCAGAAACCGTTCAGAGAAAGGGGGATCAAGGGCAATACTTGTGGAGAGCGTTGTATTTATCTAGGTTTGTGGGGATCTGTATGACCATCATCTACGCTTGTCAATGCTTTTTTTAAAGGAACCTGGCAAAGCTAAAATTCAGCTGACGAACACCAGCTCCAAGATGGTGCATGAGTTTTTAATAATGCAACCTGCGGTCCACTACTACAGGGAAATCCGGGATACTTTTCTGTCCAATCTGGACGAGTATATGTGGCTTTTTGCCAGTTCATTTAGTTCTGTTCATGCAACCAGGTAGGAGTTGCGATTGCTACAGATTCGAAACATTTTAATTAAACCTGTAAAGGTCATTTCTGAAACGGACAGCCTTAGGCCCACTTAATCATAACTCTGCCTTTGTTTTACAATTCATGAGTGTAATTACCTATCTTTCGGTAAGTCTTGCTCAGCTATGCCAACTGCTTGTCGATTCATTAGTTGCTGGTTTTTGCTTACGATTATAGGATGCATAGCTGGTCGACAGTCGGTACTGGCGCAGCTTATGCCTCGTCTTATCCAGACATTCACGAGTAAGTCGGGCATCAATTTTACCGGAAACGGGATTAGCCGGGATCAAACTCAACTGCTCTGGTTTGCCACTGACGATGGTATTGTAACCTACGATGGTCGCCGGTTTCGGGTACTTCACGATCCGCTTCGTCGAAAGAATGATGATTTCCTTCAGGCAGTTTCCTCGGTCGACGGCAAAGTTTGGCTTAATCCAGGCTATAGTCGATCACTGGCTTATGTTGATACAAAACGACAGCAAATTATTCGAATACCCGATTCAGCCAGGGTCGTACGAGACTATTTGGTAAAATATACCATGGATTGCCTTTTTCCAGACTCCCATGGTGTACTCTGGATCGGACTCATGGAAAACGGTATGATTCGGGTTGACCCCAATACGCTAGCAGTCGAGCATGTATTTACCGAAAATGTACGGGTATGGGACATTAATGAAACGGCTGATGGGAGACTCTGGCTGGCGACCGCTCATGGACTTTATGCCTATCATCCAATTACAAAACAGGTAAGGGTATTCCGAAACGACCCACTCAATACAAACTCAATCAGCAGTAACGATGTCAGAAACGTTCACGTCCGTCGAAATGGGCAACTTATGATTGGGATGCCCGATGTGCTTGATATCTTCGATCCAGTAAAGGAACAATTTCAGCGATTTCCTCTGGTTAAACATTATGTTGATCGCAGCTTGGGGCCTTATTCTTTTTCAACGGATCGGCAAGGAAACGATTATTTCTGCACCTGGTATGCGGCTTACCGGTATAATGACCGCGATGGCCTGCAACGGCTTGAATTCCCCTATTACGGCGACCGCTTCGACTGGATATTTGCTGACCATATGAATCACTTGTGGACTGGCAGCCCCAATGAACTCAATCTTTATAGCCTGAACGAGATCCAACCAGTGCCACCTATAAGTCTCGTAGATGTAAAAATAAACGGAACCCGCTTGAATGAAAAGGCTGAAAATCACCGGTTAACGCGAGATTCTTTGGGAAGGGTTTCGCTAACCATACTGGAAAACGAATCCCTTGAAATACACTATACCCTTTCGAATAAACGACAACGGAATCGCTCCCGCCATAAATTAGTCCCTTACAGTGAGGATTGGCTAACTCGGGAAGAGCAATCCACATTGGTGAGTTACCAGCTTCCACCGGGTCACTACACCTTTTGGGTAAGCCCAAGTCGGAATAATGGTACCTGGAATGATCCAATCAGGGTGATGGATATCGATGTAAAACCGTTGTTTTACAATATCTGGTGGGTTCGTTTAGCCGCCGTTCTTTTTGTGGTTGGTGGGGGCTACTTTCTCATTCATACGTACCTCCGAAGGCAGCGAATACAGCGAGAATTAATGATCGAGAAACTGGAAGCAACCAACCTGCGAAAACTCGATGAATTGAAGAGCCAGTTCTTTGCTAATGTCACCCATGAATTTCGGACACCCCTGACATTGATCCTGCACGCGGCCGAACAATTAGCCACCCGATCAACCGATACCTGGGGAAAGGAACGGCTCAATACCATCAAGCGAAACGCCGACCAGCTCACTCGGCTCATTATTGAGATGCTCGACATTTCCCGGATGGATGCCCATAAGCTGGAAATTCACACCAAAGTAGGTGATCCAATCGCGTTTATCAACGAGCAGGTTCAGGGATTTGCCGAGATGGCTGTCAAAAAAAACATTAACCTGTCGATTTCTTCATCAACTGAATCAGCGTCTACCGAACAGATGTATCTTTTCGATGATGATAAACTTGGCAAGATTACTTACAACCTGGTTTCGAACGCATTAAAATTCACTCCAGAAGGAGGTAGGGTATTCGTTTCCTGTGAAGTAATGGGCAACTCGCAGCTCAAGCTGGTTGTGCAGGATACAGGTATTGGGATAGCCGCCGATCAGCTATTACGGATATTCGAACGGTTTTATCAGGCAGATAACTCGCTTACGCGTCAGTACGAAGGTACGGGTATTGGATTGGCGTATGTGAAAGAACTTACTGAGCTCATGGGTGGGCAGGTTGCCGTAGAAAGTACCGTGGGCAAAGGCAGCACGTTTACGGTTCAATTACCCATCAAATCCGTTGCAGATAGTTCAGTTGAAACCCTTCTTGCGGAACATCTCTCAGAGACTCTATTAGGCCAACCAGACTTCACTGATTCTGTGGCAATGGATGCGCCATCGGATAAGCCAATTATCCTTGTTGTGGAAGACAATAAAGAACTTCGTACGTACGTAGCTGATCATCTCCGTTCAAATTACCAGGTGATCGAAGCCGTTGATGGTCAGGAGGGAGTGGCCCAGGCTTTAGCGGTTATTCCTGATTTGATTTTAAGCGATGTTATGATGCCTAAACTGGATGGTTACGAGCTGATCAGCACGTTAAAAAATGACGATCGGACCAGTCATATTCCTATTATTATCTTATCCGCGAAAGCATCGTTTGAAAGTAAGATGAGCGGCCTAACGATTGGAGCAGACGATTACCTGAGCAAACCGTTTGAGCTTTCTGAACTAACCACTCGTATTCACAACATCCTTGCACTGCGTCGGCGCTGGCACCAGTACCTAACCCGTAATACCTCACAAAGTGATAGTCAGCCCTCGTTAGCGGCTAGTAGTCCCCTGCCAGACAAGGAGAAACAATTTATAGAACGGCTCCGGCAACTTGTTTTAGACCGCCTGACCGAAGAGGTTGACGTCGATACACTCGTTACGCATTCGCGGATGAGTCGCGCTCAGCTTCACCGCAAACTGACGGCCTTGACCAACCTAAGTACAACCGGATTTATTAACAGCGTACGACTGGAAAAAGCCTGCGAACTACTTCAGTCCGAAAATTTGACCGTTGCAGAAGTTGCCTATCGGGTTGGGTATAGTTCCCCCCCTTACTTTTCAAAAGTATTTAGTGAGCATTTTGGCTATCCTCCAGGCTCACTTAAAATCTAGTCGATACCACATTTATGGGTACTATCCATTTCGGTTTTCTTGCGTTCAAAGAGTGGGTTTAATGCCTATTTACAGGCTTTTTTCCGTTATTCTGCGGCAGAAAAAGCGAAAATGAAACAATAGCATACGAATTGAAACAATAGTGTAAGAAAATAACAAGGGCTTATGTGAAGATTTGAGTACTCAAAATCAACCATTATTTAGTTCGTATTTCGACGTATTGGGTAAGGTTGATGGGTATACTTCCTCTAGCCCATGAAACACGTTTACACTTTTCTTTATCTGGGATGTTTTCTTTTCTGGGTATCCTATAGCTACGGGCAAAATCTGGACCCGAATGCCTATAAAGTAGGAGATAAAAAGCTGAAGGTGGCGGGCGGACTATCGGCCAACATGGTGTATACGTCCAACCAATCAGCGAATCTTCCGGCTGTCAGCTATTTCTTAAGCGGCAATATTAATCTAACCTATAAGACATTTAGTTTGCCCTTCAGTTTCAACTATTCCAATCGCACCTTTACCTACAGCCAGCCTTTCTCCTTCAATTTCGTCACATTTCGGCCGACTTACAAATGGATTTCGGCCGAAATCGGGACTTGCTTTATGACCTTTTCGCCCTACTCTTTAAATGGGCATCAGTTTCAGGGCGCTGGTGTCACCCTCACGCCAAACCGATGGACTATCAGCCTGATGTATGGCCGATTGCTGAAAGCCACGGAAGGTGATCCGTTAGCACCGGCTCCTATATCGCCCACCTACCGACGGATGGGCATGGGCGTGAAAGCGCAATATCGGACGGATGTTTACGCGGTGGGACTCACCTTATTTAATGCGTCGGACAATCCGGCTTCCTTACCAAATCTGACCGATAGCCAGCGACCGCAACCCAAAGAAAACCTGGTGATGGGCCTGGATTTTAGCACCACGCTGTTCAAACGACTGCAACTCAGTGGTGAGTACAATTCCAGTTCGCTGAATGCCGATAAGAATCAGATCAGTGAGGAAAGCATCAGCCGGAAATCATTGTCGGGTATGTTCTTCCGGCGCGGGGCAGATGTGCAGTCGTACAATAGCTACCGATTTGGATTGAATTACAACCTGGGCCAATCGGGAGGCATTATCGGCCTCGATTACCAGCGCGTTGATCCTGATTACGTCACGTTGGGGGGATACTATTTCGTCAATGATCTCGAAAACATATCCGTCCGCTACAACCAGGCCTTTTTTGCCGGGAAAGTCAATTTTTCGGGAAGCCTGGGCCTTCAGCGCGACGACATTGCGGAGAAAAAATCATCGAGCCAGCGGAGGGTAGTCGGGATGGCGAATGTAAACGCTAACCTGAGCCAACGACTGAATATCGGGTTCAACTTTTCAAGCTATACGTCTTATTCGTACATCCGAACGGCTTTCGACAACATTCGGCGATTGAATCCCTTCGAGCAGTTGGATACGCTGAATTACCGGCAGATCAATCAGAATCTTTCGACCAATATCAATTACGCGATTGCCAGTACAGAAACCGCCGTTCATAACCTCAACCTGAACGCATCCTGGATGCAATCGGTGGGTAAACAGGGCGATATCGTCCGAATTGGGCAGGAATCCGGATTTATTAATTCATCGCTGCTGTACAATTACGTTCAGCCCAAGTTGTCGCAAAGTTTCGGGGTTGGACTAAACGGGAGTTACAATAGCATCGGTACGCAAAAATCAGTGTCAATCGGTCCGCTGGTCAATATCCAGAAATCGTTTTTAACGAATAAGCTAATAACCAGCAGTTCACTGGCTTATATCTATTCAACCGATCAGGCATACGATACGCAGACGGGTGCTTTTAACCTGCGGGCCAGTGCCGTTTACAAAGTGGATAAAATGAATAGCTTCTCAGGTAATCTTGGATTCACGCAGCTGTCCGGCATCGGCCTGAGCGCCCAAAGCTATGTTTCTCTGACGGTTGGTTATGTCAATCGTTTTTAACGCTTTACGCTGATGCGAAACGTGCGTTTCATAGTCTTTATAGTCGTACTTCTGTCGCTACTACAGGAAGGAAGGGCGCAGCATTTTCCTGTGCAGGCTACGTTTTACTCCAAACCTCCCTATCCGATCAAACTGTCGGATTATGCGAATCCGTTGGGGCAAAATCTCAGCCTGAAAGTTATTCTGCGCGACCTGAACCTGGGTCCCACGCAGGTCTATTTCAAATTCTCAATTACCAGCAATCGGGCTAGTTTCAGCAATCGTCCGCAACCAGGCAACGTGCCCATGTTTACCCTGACTCCCGGCATCGTACAGACGTTTACGCAGGCTGACTTTGGGCGTTACTTTACCTGGGAAAACCTAGGCATTTCACCAACCGTATATAGTCAACCGTTAGGAGAAGACATTTACAATTTTTCGGTCGAAATACTGGATGTGCTGACCAATAAATCGCTGTCGGGCGCAGTGACGCTACCTCCGGTTTGGCTGGTTGTCAACGACCCTCCCATATTGAGTTTACCAGCAAATCAGGGGTTCGTAAAAACACAGAATCCGCAGAATACCATTTTTCAATGGCTTCCCCGCCATAGGCAAGCCAATGCAGTTGAGTATGATTTTGTGTTAACCGAATTACTTGTACCAGCCAACTACAACGGCAACTTGCAAAATCTCTTCCTGTCTCAGCCACCCTATTATCAAGCCACTACGACCAATACAACAATCCTATTTGGGCCAGCTATGCCCCCTTTGATTCCCGGACGAACTTATGGTTTTCGGGTTCGGGCGAGGGCGAAAATGGGCTTTGAGGACGTCGGTATTTTCAGGAATGACGGATACAGCGAAATTTTCATCTTTACCTATGGCGAAAAAAATCGTGCTCCTACCATTACGTCTGCCAAGTGGGATTGGGACGGAAAAGCTGTCGTAACCTGGTCGGGAATTGATCAGCAAATTCGATATGATCTGCAATACGCCCAACAGCCGACTATTCAGTCAACGGGCTATCTTTCTACTATACTTAATTCGCTTACTAACCCTATATCCATTCTATATGGCCTTCAAAACCCGGATCTGACGAAGATTGGGAATAACACCTATTCATCGAAACTTGCCATTGATAATCAGAAAGCCTACAATTTTCGGGTAGGCGGCATGACCGATCTGGCAGCAGACCAGACCTTGTATTCTGATCGGGTAATTCTACAAAAGTTTAACTGGTCATCTATAGCAATTGCTGGTGTTTCGCGGGATAACAACGATTATCTGGCCCTATTAACGGGCAAAAGCCGGAAGAAAAATCCGACTCCGCTGGTAGCTACCTGCCAGAATCCGATCGTCAATCCAACCGATCAAACCAAGAACACGATTGCCATTGGCGATACGCTGCATGTTGGAGGAACCGATGTGCGGGTCATCACAACGGAATATGCGCAGGCTGCTATTAAAACAACGGGAGGAGGTAATACCAGCATCAAACTGTATTTCTCCGAAAATTTTCAGATCAATCAATATAATGAAGTGATTTCCGGCTATTTAACCAGCGAACCTACCGGCATGCAAATCTCACTTCTGGCGGCTGGTGCGGGTAATTCAGGCGATGTTGCCGACCAATCGATCAGGAAACTCGGCATTCAGATCGATTCACTGAAGACGGTTGCCAATAAGATTTACGACGACTGTAAATACAATGTACAGAATCGGATTGGCAACATACTTCGGGTTAATTATCAGATGGCAGGTTTTAAATATAAGCTGGTTGATAAGCAGACTGCGATAACGACTTGCCTGAATGCAATCAATGAGAAATTATCAACCGAAACGAACGCACAGAAGAAGCAGGATTTACAGAAACTGCGAACCCAGTTGCAGGCACAGGCCGTGGAGAATCAGCGTAATCTGACGAATCTGACGGCTTACCTGAGTAAATACCTCGATTTTGGCACCGACGCGGTTTCGGTACTGCTCCCGAAATTATTCATGCTATAACAAGCTAATTATCAGCATAAAAATTATTTATCTAGTACGAATATGACTCTCTGGAAATCCATACATCAACTCAAATTCCTGTCAGTCGTTCTGGGGTTATTGGGCAGTTCGTTTCTCGCGTTGGGAGAAGACGAAAACCCTGGTAAAAATCTAACTCAGCCGACGAAAGAGAACAGTGCGGCTGCAGCTATGGCCATGGAGTCGATGCTGAACCAGAGTTTGAGCGTACAGAATCTGAGCGAGATGTCACGATTATTGTCGCCATCGAAAATTCAGGTTGCCGATTTATCGCAGCAAGCTAAGGAGGCCAAAACCCTATTCGATCAGTTACAGAGTCAGGGAAAAATACTATCGACGCTGACCAATTCGGCCCTCCAAACATTGCCTATTGCCGTTCCGATCGACAATACGAGTCAGGGATATCTGTTGATCAAAAAAGCCCTGTTTAAGCCCGATCATGTTGAGCTGGATGTGTATGCCCGACTGCTGCTCGGTGATCAGGAATTGTATTTCGGAGCTACCGGCGTCAAATACGTAATGGCATCGGGTTTAGCAGGTACCGTCGGTCTTGTCATGCTGGGTACGCAGGAGTTCGCAAATACGCAGTATAAAGTGAGTTTAACCGGCGGCCAAATGAGCGCAGCCCCATCAACCACCGCATCCCAATTAAAAATCAATTGCGGCAGTTTTGACGGGCTGGTTTTGAAAGGAAAATTAGAATTAAATAAAGACACGTTCCTGAAATTAGACAGTAAAGGTTACCCGCTAACGAATGGGTCCGTCGTTTCGTCAGCCATTGATTTTCAGGCAACAAGCCTTGCTGGTTTGACTGTGAAATTAAAAGATCAGTTAGCCTTCACGATGAAAAAATCATCGGGGGCACTGGGGTTTTTATTGAAGGAAGTCTATTTCGATTTTTCCGAAAAATCGACCCCGTCAACCATCACGCAGTCGGTTGGCACGTTCTTCGGAACAGGCACCGAAATGATCAATCAATGGACGGGTTTGTATGCAACGACGACAACCCTATATCTGCCGATGTTTTTTATTCCGGCAACCTCCAGCAACCCGAATCCAACACGCCCAAGTTTTGAGTCTACGACATTCCTGATGGACGAATCAGGTATTTATATGCAGGGCAGTGGAAGTGCTGTCGCTAATTTCAATCAGCTTGGGGGTTCGCCTATGAGCATTGATAATATCAATTTTCGAATTACTCAAAGCAATTACAAGTCCCTTACAATCAAAGGGAAAATAGGAATCTTGGTCGCTAAAAGTCCCTTCAAGAACGATAGTCCGGTATACGATTTTACCAAGGCCGATCCCGACGAATACATTACCTATACCGGTAGCCTTGACGACAAATCAGGCAATTTTGCCCTGAAGGTGAACAAGCAGGCAAACATGTACTTTCTGGGAGCCAAATCAACGCTACGGGAGGACTCAAAAGCCGATTTCACCAAAGACGATCAGAGTTTAACGAATCGAAGTGCAACAACCAGACCAGCCGCTGGCAACAACAATGATAACAATACCCCAACCGCCACCAATACTGATCAACTCATCAATCTATATAATTCGGATTCGTTAGCTGTTGGCGGTGCCGTGCTTGGTAACTCGAGTGCCAATTTTACGCAGGCCCGCGTATTAATTGTCCCGAAGCTTAGTTTTCGGTACGTGATCGGTCTGGACCTTGATGGCAAAAAAGTATCGTACGATGCTTCTCAAAAAAACAGCGAAAAGGTTCTGTCGCTCGGCGTATTTCTGGTCGAAGACCTGATGGTTGGGTACTCGCTACTAAGTAAAAAGCCCATTTTCAGCTTTGCCCGCATGGGCTATGAACAATTGGGGAATGCGCCCGTATTTGGCAAGTTCGGGCTGAAAAGACTGATGGCTGAATACGACGATACGGAAAAAGAATGCACCATCGATTTTACGTTCTACGCCAATATCAACCCCGTTAGTACTACTCAGATAGTTAGTACAACACAGCCAGCGGCCGCCAATTCACAGCCTTCGGTTACTACGAGTGTGGCAGCTAATAGCACCTCCGCCGAAATGAACGCAGATGGGATCAATATTGTGATCGGCATTGGTATTGCGTTTGCCTGGGAGGTGAGTGAAAAACAAACGTCAGCTATTGATTTCAAATCCAATTTTTCAGGAATAAGTCTCAATACAATCCAGATCAAGAGCGGCTCCGATGTAGGGTTGACGTTGGATGGAAATCTTAACTATGAGAACAGTGAAGAATATGGCAGGGTATGTTATGGACATATAACGGCCGAATTTAAAATAAAGGGCTTAAAGAAATTATTTCCCAAG
The DNA here is from genome assembly GCF_054776975.1 of Spirosoma harenae. Lineage (NCBI taxonomy): Bacteria > Pseudomonadati > Bacteroidota > Cytophagia > Cytophagales > Cytophagaceae > Spirosoma > Spirosoma harenae. The sequence goes on from NZ_BAAHBD010000014.1 coordinate 22,714, forward strand.
GGTAACAACCCTGTCTCATCAACTGTAACAGGTAATACACCTGGAGTAGGATTGGCCGGCGACAGCGACTCCCCGCGATTAACGGTCAATTGGCTCGGTGGCCGACAATATCCAGGCACCGATTCGTCCTTTAACTTCACTTATGTCGATTTTCTACTTTCGTTTGGTGAGGCAGGGGTTGCCATTGGCCCCGGTGTATTTGTCAATGGTCTGGGAGCCGGTGTTTCGGTAAACATGACCCAGACCAATGATATTGGTTCCAGATACTCGTTAACAGGCAAGAAGTTTTTACCGCTAAAAAAGGTAGGAGGCTTTCTGCTGGCGGCTTCATTCTATGCGACAAAGGATACGCAACGAGGGTTTCTGGGCTTTTATGGGGAGTTTGGGAAAGGCGAAAATGCGGGGGCGGGTGGATTCCGCAAATTCAGCATATTTGGCACATGGGAATTTGCCCGTGATGCAACTGGCGTAGAACCTATGAATGCAACGGATGCACTTTCGACCGCTTCGCAAAATCCAAAACCAGCCACAAGTTCCGGGCGAGTACAAACGCCTAATCATACACTGACCAACCAGCAAATCAATAATGCCGTCAAATTACTGGACGTGTCACTGGATGACAAATTTGCCATCTTCAAGTTTGACCTCTCGTTCGATGCCTCCGGTGATGATTTTATTATGGAGGGCAATCTGTATGGGTTTATGCACGCTCCACTGAAGACGGATGCCACCAGCAAGAACAGTACCGATGGAAATCGTTCGTATGTCCGAGGAGCGGCCGATAGCGAAGGAGCGGGATTTCTGGGGATGGTTAGCTTTAAAATCGTAGTCGATGATCTGATCAAAGAGGATAAAGAGCAGAAAGAATCTAAGAAAAATGGCGTCAAACTGAGTGAAAAAGATACGCCTAATCCTGTAAATGGCTATCTCTGGATTGGGCGCCCCGATCAGCCATTGGCGATAGAAATCAACATTAATCTGGGTCGGGATGAGTCGCCTACCTATCTCAAGATTGGCGCTACGTTATACATTGTTGGGGGGAACGTCCCCTTGCCCAGCAATCAGGTCGTCTATACGCCTATTGTTGAGAATGCCAAAACCTTGATTAATAATGAGTTGATCAGCCGGGGAGAAATGCCCATCAATTTCAATCTACCCTCCACCGTCATGGCCGATGGAACGGGCTATTTCAGCCTTGGCTTGTCGTTAGGGGGCGAAGTATACCTCTCTACGCCCACAAAAGCGGTATCGGTTTATGCCAGCATTCGTCTAGGAATCGGGGTTATGGTTTCTTACGATAAAACGTTTACCTCCTGCAATGATTCGCACTGGCTGGGTTCGGGTGTGTTTCATGGATCTGGTGCACTGGGTATTGCCGTCAATATTAAGGGAAGCCAGACCAAATTCGAGATACTGAGAGGTGCGCTTACGGCAGCAGGCGTTTTCGACTTTAAAGGTAGCTTCGGCGCTTTGACGTTCGAATACAGCTTGTTAGGCGGCATCATCGAAGGGAAAGCCTTTATGAAGTTTGGCGATTCACCCTGCTTAAATGGGAACCGTACTTATGACGTAAACTCCAGAGTCAATCTGGTGAAAGGTACCTCTCCATCGGCAACCATCCATCGGAGCGATACTAGCTCAGAGGCCGACGCAAACTTCACCAAGGAATCGAACTACTCGATCGAGCGAACGGAAATGATTATCCTGAAAATGGACCCGGAAGTGCCTGTATATGAATGGTGTAATTTACGAGTAGATGGTGGACCTACCCTCGAAAATGTATTTATCGCAGCCAATTACTACTCTTACGGTTCAGGACTTCGCCGGTTCAGATCCAAGCAGCCGAATAATCAGATCCGATTCATTTCAAATGAAGAACGTACCGATATCGATACGCGGAAAGGAGCCTATAAAAAATGGACTTACCTGCATAAGCCGAATGTCGATCTGACACTGGTTGCCGAACTAGTAATTACGGACGGTTCACAGGAGGCCTCCAGCGACTGGATTCCGATAGAAGGGACTGACTTCAAGCAAAGATTTACGTTCAGAACCCGTACGTGGGATAGTTACGATATGGGGCGCGTCGACAACTACAAGGACGATAATAGCAGCTCCCAGGTCTGGTTCTACGTACGAAATCCCTAATTCAACAAATCAATATGACACGATTTTTATTCGTCTTATTGCTGATGCTCTGCTGTGCAGCAGGTATCAGCAACGGGCAAAACAAACCGGCTCCAAAAGCAAAGCCAGTAGCTACCAAACCCGGCAAACCGGTCAGATATGGAATGTCTGACGAAAAAATGGAGGCAAATCCCTCGGTTGGGATTGCTGCCAAAGCCATTCAAAAACGGATTTATCTGCGCTGGGCGCCAACCATGCAGAGCTATTGGGAATTTGGCTATCGGGATGGCTATGTCGTGGAGCGTATCAACGTACGAACCAGGCAGCAGGTTGTCTTACAAAACTGGATCATGCCTAAACCAGCGGCTAGCTGGAAGCCGTTTCTGGATAAAAAAGATCGGAATTACAGCCTGTTGTATTCGTCTATTTTCGAAGCCCCTAACTTTTCGAGCGATCCCATTACGCAGATTAACGAGCGTAGACAGCTATTCCATTTTTCCCTTTTCAGTGCAGATGTCAATTTTCAGGCGGCCTGTATGGCAGGTCTGGGCATGATCGACTCTACGGCCGTACCGGGCGAACGGTATCAATATGTAATCAGTCACAAGTCAGCTGCCCGCTATAAGCTAAAATCGGTTATCTCGCCGGAAGTGGGTGTCGACGATATTACTACTTTACCCGGCATTCCTTATTTCACGGGAATCGTGGGTGGGCGCGTCGTTACGCTTATAACCAAAACGGCTTCCATTCGAAGCACCTACAATCAATATCAGATTGAGCGTTCTGAAGATTCTATACACTACAAACCCATTACGGATCTACCCATTATTGTTACCAACAAACTGGATACCTTATCCATAACCGATACGCTAGCGAGCGATGCTATCACGTATCATTACCGCATTCGTGGACTAACGCTTTTTCAGGAAATAGGGCCCTATTCGAAATCGATCCGGGTAAAATCGAAAAGTACGCTACCACATCCGGAAATCTATTCGGTGAAGGAAACGGATGTTAAAGATTCGATCGAAGTGCAGTGGTTATACAAAGACAGCTTAAACCAGTATATCGATCATTACCAGATTGTCGGTTCGCAACAGCACGAAGGTCCCTTCATTCCCCTGAGTGATGCCGTACCGGCAGATCAACACATTACCTACATTAGACCACTGGCGCCCGTTCGTGGATTCACGTTTTTCATTAAACTGCTCACGTTTACCAAAAAAGGAGATCGGTTCGAAACGCTGGCTTATCCGGTTACGCTGGCCGACGACGATCCGCCGGTTCAGCCGCAGGGATTGACTGGTACGATAAAAGTCGAGGGGAAACAAGCCTTTGTTTCTTTAAGCTGGAAACCCAATACCGATGCTGATTTATACGGCTATTTTGTCTACCGGAGCAACGGAGCACCTGATGGTTTCCGGCGGGTGAATAACGAATTTATTCAACAAACTACGCTGACCGATACCATCTATCTGGATCAGGCGAAACGATACGTTTCCTATACCGTTAAGGCGATGGATTTCCTGTTCAAACAGTCTGTTGGCTCAACAGTGCTGACGCTGAAAGTACCGGATATCATTCCGCCAACCTCTCCCATCATCGACAGTTTCGCCGTTGCTGACCGAAAACTATTTCTCCGCTGGATGCGCAGTTATTCGGAAGATGTGGAGAAACACATCCTCTATAGAAAGAAACTACCAGCCGCGAGCTGGGAAGAAGTAATGACCATTACCGATACCCTTACGCGCACCTATACGGATTCTACCGTTGCCGAAAAAAGTCTCTACGCCTATACGCTGGTAGCCTTTGACGACAGCCAGAACAAATCCATACCGGCTACTCCAGTCGTGCTGGAAACGCCTTATTTCAGCCGTACCGTTGATTTTTCTCAGTTTACGTCGGCTGTTATCGACACGACCAAGCAATCGATCCGCCTGGTTTGGACCTGCAATGAATCCGATAAAATCGACAACTTTTTAATCTACCGCGCCGTCCCCGACGATGAACTGGCACTGGTTAAAAAGCTGGATGGTACCTCGCGGGAGTGGATGGACTATGTGGAAATGCTGCCCAATAAGCCGTATCGCTACGTGATTCGGGCCAGAATGCAGGAAGGTTATTTGTCGGGCTGGAAGGAAACGGTAATCGAACTCAAACAATGAAATACGTTATACTTGCCTTCTGGCTGGTGGGTTTGTTGGGCTTTACCAAAGCCGGTGCCCAGACCTGTACGCTGACGTTAACTAAGTCTTACGATTACCTGAGTACGGGGCAGAGCACAAACCTGTCGTATCAGGGTTGTTCGGGCGGCACAGTCACCTGGGATCATGGATTAGGAACGGGCAATAATAAAACCGTCAGTCCGACGGCGACAACGACTTATAGTGCTACCTGTACACCGGCAAGTGGAGCCCCTTGTTCACAAACGGTTGTTGTCCATTTCATTGACTGCTCCATAACGGCAACGGCTTCACCAGCGGTCATCAGTTCCGGCCAAAGCTCGGTTCTTTCGTTTACCGGTTGTGTGGGTGGTTCGGTGGATTGGGTTACCAGTAATGATATTGGCATTGGATCAGGGAATAACATCACCGTTACGCCAACGGTCTCTACTACCTACATTGCCCAATGTAACAAAGACGGGGGGTATTGTTTGGGCTATACGTCAGTTGCCGTAAGTGACTGTTTCATAACAGCGTCGGCCAGTCCATCTAGTATCAACGCTGGACAGAGTTCAGTTTTGTCGTACACAGGCTGTACGGGTGGTACGGTTACCTGGAACAACGGTTTAGGAACGGGCAATACCAAAACCGTAACCCCTACTTCAACGACCACGTATCAGGCTACCTGTGCGCCATCTGGCCGAGGAGCTTCCTGTAGTGGTTCGGTAACTGTCAATGTCACGCCCTGTTCGATAATTACATCGGCCAGTTCGCCTACGATCAATTCGGGGCAAAGTACAATACTGGGTTACGAAAACTGTACGAATGGTACCGTCAGTTGGGACAATGGATTAGGCACAGGCAATAACAAGACGGTTATGCCCACCGTGACCACTACTTACACTGCCACTTGTACACCCACGGGAGGGGGAAACATCTGCACCAGTTCGGTGACAGTAACCGTCTATACGCCCTGTTCGGTGAGTGCATCCGCCAGTCCCACTACGATTAATGCGGGTCAGAGTTCCTTACTAACCTATTTTGGTTGTACAGGCGGAACAGTCAGTTGGGATAATGGTCTGGGAACGGGTAACAATAAAACCGTTAGTCCGTCAACGACCACAACCTATATAGCGACCTGTTCGCCTTCGGGTGGCGGAGCGTCCTGTACCAGTTCGGTGGTTATCAATGTCAATGCCTGTAATCTTACCACGTCGGCCAGCCCATCCAGCATCAATGCCGGACAAAGTACATTGCTAACCTATTCGGGATGTACGAATGGTATGGTAAGCTGGGACAATGGCTTGGGTAGTGGCAACAATAAGACAGTCACTCCCTCGATCACTACCACCTACAGCGCCACTTGCACGCCAACTGGCGGGGGTAATGTTTGTACGAGTTCCGTACAGGTGACAGTTACAGCTGCACCCTGTAGTTTGAGTACATCGGCCAGCCCATCGACTATAAATTCCGGGCAGAGTTCGCTGTTAACGTATTCGGGTTGTTCAGGCGGCACCGTCAGCTGGAATAATGGCTTGGGAACAGGTAATAATAAAACGGTAACTCCTTCGGTCACAACAGTCTATAGCGCAACCTGTACCCCATCGGGAGGAGGAAATTCTTGTGTTAGCGCAGTTACCGTAACTGTCAATGGCTGTTCAGTCATTGCTCTGGCTAGTTCTGCCACAATTAATGCGGGGCAAACGACAACATTAGCTTACGAGAACTGCACGAACGGGACAGTCACTTGGGATAATGGCGCAGGAACAGGCAATAACCTAATCGTCAGCCCCTCAACCACGACTACGTATCAGGCCACTTGTACACCAAACGGTGGCGGCAATCCTTGCACCAGCTCCGTAACCGTAACGGTCAATCCGTGTAATCTCGTTGCCTCAGCCAATCCATCTACTGTAAATGCGGGACAGAGTTCACTGCTGACTTATACCGGCTGTTCTAACGGAATAGTAAGCTGGAATAACGGATTGGGTTCTGGCAACAATAAGACAGTCACTCCATCAATCACCACCACGTATAGTGCGACCTGTACGCCGACTGGCGGAGGAAATATCTGTACCAGTTTAGTTACCGTCACAGTTAATGCACCTTGCTCAATGAGTGCTTCCGCTAACCCCGCTACGATTAATGCCGGGCAAAGTTCACTGCTAACCTACAGTGGTTGCTCAGGAGGTACCGTTAGCTGGGATAATGGTCTGGGAATCGGCAACAATAAGACGGTAAGTCCCTCTGTCACCACCATCTATAGTGCTACTTGCACCCCTACTAGTGGAGGTAATGCCTGTACTAGTTCGGTAATTGTCACAGTCAATACACCTTGTTCGGTAAGCGCGTCGGCCAGTCCGTCTAGTATCAATGCCGGACAAAGTTCCTTGCTCACCTATTCGGGTTGTTCAGGTGGCACTGTCAGTTGGGACAATGGATTAGGAACGGGAAATAATAAAACGGTAACCCCTTCGGCTACAACCACGTATGTAGCAACCTGTTCTCCTGCCGGTGGAGGAAGTCCCTGTACTAGTTCTGTGACGGTGAATGTACTAGCCTGTAATTTGACAACGTCAGCCAGTTCTTCAACCATCAACACTGGGCAAAGTACTGTATTGTCCTTTGCTGGCTGTACAGGAGGAACGGTGAGTTGGGATAATGGGTTAGGCACGGGCAACAACAAAACCGTTTCGCCATCGACAACCACGACCTATCAGGCTACCTGCTCACCAACAGGTGGTGGTACGCCCTGTACTAGTACAGTCACCGTAACAGTTCATGATTGTGCGTTCACTACTTCTGCCAGTTCGGCTACGATCAATGCCGGACAAAGTACGGTCTTATCCTATACGGGTTGTACATATGGGCTCGTCAGTTGGGATAACGGCGTGGGAACGGGCAATAATAAAACCGTAACCCCTTCGACAACAACAACCTATCTGGCCGTTTGTGCTCCGAAAGATGGGGGAACCACCTGTACCAATTTACTCACCGTTACGGTCATCCCCTGTACTTTTAGCACCTCTGCTAGTCCAGTGAATATCAATGCAGGGCAAAGTTCAGTACTAACGTATACGGGCTGCGAAAATGGCACGGTGAGTTGGGATAATGGCTTGGGAACGGGCAACAACAAAACTGTAACACCATCAGCGACTACTACCTACCAGGCGACCTGTACTCCAACTGGTGGAGGAACCCCATGTACGAGTTCAATTACCGTCACCGTTCGATCCTGTAATCTGAGTGTCTCTGCCAGCCAATTGGCGTTGAATGCCGGACAAAGTTCTATTCTCTCTTACATTGGCTGTACAAACGGTACCGTCAGTTGGGATAATGGCTTGGGAACAGGCAACACCAGAACCGTCAGTCCATCTACAACCACAACCTATCAGGCAACCTGTGCCCCAACCGGTGGAGGGACATCTTGCACTAGTTCCGTGACGATTACGGTGCTAGCCTGTAATTTGACGGCATCAGCTAGTCCTGTTAATATCAATGCAGAACAGAGTTCAGTATTGACCTATACAGGTTGCTCAAATGGGACAGTAAGTTGGAATAACGGAGCAGGAAGTGGTAACTCAATCAGCGTCAGCCCTACTACGACAACGACCTATCAGGCTACTTGTACGCCGACTGGCGGAGGAACGCCCTGTACCAGTTCGGTCACAATCACCGTCAGCACGTGTAATTTCTCAGCGAGTGCCAGTCCTACTACGATCAACGCAGGGCAAAATTCAGTCCTAACGTATGAGGGTTGCACCAACGGCACAGTCAGTTGGGACAACGATCTGGGAACTGGTAACAATAAAACCGTAACGCCATCGGCAACCACGATCTATAGAGCAACTTGTGTACCTACTAGCGGAGGCACTTCTTGTAGCAGTTCCGTGACAGTTACCGTTAGTACGTGTAATTTTTCAGTAGGGGCAAGTCCAGCCACGATCAATTCCGGGCAAAGTACCGTCCTGTCCTATACCGGTTGTGCGAATGGTACCGTCAGCTGGGATAATGGATTAGGGACGGGCAACAATAAAACTGTGACTCCGTCTGCGACGACAACCTATCAGGGAACCTGTACGCCAACGGGGGGAGGAACGCCCTGCACCAGCTCAATCACTGTCACCGTGAACGGATGCAACTTAACTACCTCCGCTAGTCCGGGAAATATCAATGCGGGCCAAAGTTCGGTGTTGACATATACCGGTTGTGAAAATGGTACGGTGACCTGGGATAACAATTTGGGAATAGGAAACAATAAAACCGTTTCGCCATCCACTACGACGACTTATCAGGCTACTTGTTCATTGAATGGTGGAGGGACTACCTGTACGAGTTCGGTGACGGTAGTCGTTACGGCACTTCCCTGTAGTTTAACCGTTTCAGCCAGCCCGTCAACAATTAATGCTGGGCAAAATTCTGTACTGACTTATAGTGGCTGCATAGGTGGCACTGTCAGCTGGGATAATGGACTAGGAACGGGTAACAACAAAACCGTTTCACCATCGACAACCACGACCTATCAGGCTATCTGCACACCAACGGACGGAGGCAATTCCTGTTCCAGTACCGTTACGGTAACCGTCAGTAGCTGTAACTTCACAGTGGGAGCTAGTTTGCTTAGCCTGAATGCCGGACAGAGTTCCGTACTATCTTATACGGGTTGCTCCAACGGAACGGTGAGTTGGGACAATGGTGTTGGCAGTGGTAATAATCTCACCGCCAGTCCGTCGGCAACCACAACCTATCAGGCCACTTGTACACCAACAGGTGGCGGTACGCCCTGCACCAATACGGTAACGATCACGGTGAATGGGTGTAACTTAACAACATCTGCTAATCCGTCATCGATCAATGCTGGTCAGAGTACATTACTCACTTATACGGGTTGTAACAATGGAACCGTAAGCTGGGATAATGGATTAGGTACAGGCAACAATAAGACCGTCAATCCTACAGCCACGACCACCTATGTTGCAACTTGTAATCCCACTGGCGGAGGTAATGCCTGCACCAGCTCGATCACCATCAGCGTCAACCCATGCAACATTGGTACTGCGGCTAGCCCGACGACGATTAATGCTGGTCAGAACTCAATAGTAACATACACGGGTTGCTCCAATGGAACGGTCAGTTGGGATAACGGACTCGGTACTGGCAACGCGAAAAGTGTCAATCCATCCGTCACCACTACGTATATCGCAACCTGTACGCCGAATGGCGGAGGAACGCCCTGTACGAGTTCGGTAACGGTCAGCGTTATTCCGTGTTCGATTGATATTTCGGCGAGTCCATCCCGTATCAACGTCGGCCAGTCGTCCACGCTATCGTACACGGGTTGTCCAAATGGCACGGTAAGTTGGAATAATGGGTTAGGCACTGGCAATTCGAAAACCGTATTCCCTACCGCAACTACAACCTATCAGGCCACTTGTACACCTACAGGTGGGGGCAATAGTTGTTCAACAGAGTTTACGTTAACAGTTACGCCAGCGCCCATCTCGATCAGTTCCAGTTCCGTCAAAAAACCGACCTGCGTCGATGCGAAAAATGGCGGTTTAACCATTAATCTGGATCGACGAATTGTAAGGGGTGAAAGCACCATTCGACTCACCCTTTCCCGAAATGGTGCTACAGTGGTTACGTATTTTTTCGATGGCCCTTCGTTTACGGCTCCCGAAAATCTGGAAGCGGGAATGTATTCGGCACTGATCGAAACCTTGATTGGCTCTACACCATCGGCGCAAACTTCGGGGAATATCACCATTACCAATCCAGATCCCGTTACTTTCTCACTGGCCAAAACGGATGTGAATTGCTTTGGCGGGTCTGATGCGAAAATTGAGATTGTGGCGGCAGGTGGCACTGGAATTTATCGCTATCAATTAGCTTCAGCAGGTTCGAATGATTTTGCCAATGGTAATCGACATACCCTGACTGGCCTATTGCCAAGGGCGTATACGATTCAGGTGTTTGATAGCTTTAACTGCCCATCCACCAGCCAGTCAATAACTGTCAGTCAGCCAGCTAGTGCGGTGGCGTTGACGAAAGTTTCTCAGAAAGATCCGCGTGGATTCGAGACAAAAGATGGGCAAGCGACAGTACAAGTAGTTGGAGGAACGCCAGGGTATATGTTCGAGTGGCTGGACGAAACCGACAATTCGTATGGGGTTGGCGTAACGACAGGATCGACCAATAAAAACAGTACGTTGCGAGGAGGAATCTACCGAGCCAGGGTGTACGATTCGAACTATGCTGTGGCTACTCAAAAAGGAGGCTGCTCGAGTGTCGTGTCGTTTTCGCTTACCGAGCCGCCCGTTATTGAAGCCAAAATTGATCTCACTACCGCCATTTCCTGCTTTGGCAAAAAAGACGGTGTGATTTTGGTGACGCCTACAGGTGGAGTGCCCTTTACCAAAAGTACGGCCTATGTCCTGAGTTTACGGAGCCAAAGCAACCCATCGATCACCTTTTCGTCCGTCCAAAATTCGTTCGCCACCCTACCCGCAGGACAATATATGCTAACCGTTACAGACTCTAACGAGGTTTCCCGAAGCTTTCCGTATTCGCTCATTGAACCGCAAAAAGTGACGACTAGCGTGGTTTCAACAAAAGACCTCCTATGCAGTGGTGATAAAAACGGCGTTATCGAACTTTCCGCAACAGGTGGTAACGGAGGCTACACGGCGAGTTGGAGCAATAGTTCGAAGGGATTAAAAATCAGCAATCTTCCGGCCGGTACATATGCGGGCGTGGTGTCGGATGCCAAAGGGTGCCGATCCGATATTCTGTACGCACAGGTAAAAGAGCCCGCCAAGCTCGATGCGACATTTACAGTGAAATCGCCCACCTGTTATAGCGCCTGCGATGGAACGATCGATGCGGGTATTTCGGGGGGCATTACGCCCTATAGCTTCGCCTGGGATGGCCGAACCGACAAAGCGACCCGACTAGAGAAATTGTGCGGTGGCGAATCACTGTCATTTAAGGTGGTCGATGCCAATGGGTGCCAGCTTACCAAAACGTCGCAAATCGCTCAACCCGTTAAGCTCGACATCAAACTGGAAAGCGAACGAAAAGTATGTCAGGGACAGTCGGTTTTGCTGGATGTTACCAACCCCCTGGCTCAATCGTATCGCTGGACGCTACCCAACGGGCAAACGGCCACTACGCCTATTCTTGAAGCTAAACAGCCTGGAATCTACACCGTATCCCTGTTTGACCAAGCTCGCTGCGAATTCAAATCGGCCGTAACGGTCAGACAGGTTCAACCAACTGGTAAAATACGGTTTGCCGCTACCTCGACAGCCCCTATTAATGAACCGATTGTTATTCTGAACCTATCGGACCCCGCCCCTGTCTCGATGGATTGGATGACACCGGCTGGCGCTGTCATTACGGAGCGAACAAAGGATAAACTGCTTTTCTCCATGCCTACGCTGGGGGATTATGTAGTCGGCATAAAAGCCGTGTTTGCCGAGTGTGAATTGTACCAGATCAAGCCCATCTCCATCGTCGATTTCGTGCCGAAAACCGTGTCATTCTTCCCCGGCCAGGCAGAACCAACATTGCTGGTGAGTCCTAATCCCGTGGTGAGTGATTTCAATGTAAATCTTCGGTTCGAAAAGCCGACCAATTTCACTCTAAGGCTGTACAATAGTACCAATCCTGACAAGGTGATCTTTGAAACCAAACAGACAGAAATAGCCAATTACACTACGCAAATCAATGCTTTGGGACTTGGTGCGGGTACCTATATTCTCGCTATTGAAACGGCCACCAACCGATTTCTCAAACGAATTATCGTGATCAAATAACCGAATTAACTAATTAGTACTTAATGGCTTTCACTATGCTACGAGCAAGCCTTGTTCTCTTGTCGATGGTATTTATTCTGACGGGCTGTTATAAAGAAATAGCGCTGCCTGTCACGGCTAGCTTTGATTATCAGGTTTCCAATAATTTTACTATTCCGGCTACAGTAGTATTGACGAATACGTCGACTGGCGGAGAGTCGTTCACATGGACGTTTGCGGGTGGCGATCCAGCAACGTCTACGAAAAAAAGCCCCGGTGAAATTGTCTATAAACAACCGGGAACCTACACCATCCGCCTGGAAGCCCGCAACTTCGACGGCCAGCAAAGTGTGGTGGAGAAGAAAATTACCATCGATAATAAGCTATCGGCCAGTTTTAGTTTTTCGGTTGTCGGGAATTCATTTGCTCCAGCGACGGTCAACTTTTCCAATAAATCGGCAGGTTACGATAAATTGGAATGGACGTTCGAAGGAGGAAGTCCAGCCACCTCCGATCAACCAAATCCAATGGTAACCTTTGAAATGGGTGGTTCTCATAGAGTCAGCCTAAAACTCACGAATACTCATTCCACCGTTACCAAAGATTCGACTATTACGCTGGAGCCTGAATTGACTCCTGATTTCGATATCATTATTCCGGCTCAGTATGAAGAATTGGAAGCTCCCATTGCCCTAACGCTCAAGAATAAATCGGTTGGCAATGTAACTAACTCCTGGACAATGGAAGGGGCTGATGCCGCTCAGAGTTCTCAGAAAGAGCCAACGATACGGTTCTCAAAAGCTGGTGTTTATACGATTACACTAGAAGCTGGCAACGGGAAAAAGAGTAAGAAAGTTAGTAAATCCATTACGGTGAAACCCAGCAAAGGCTATGCGTACATCCAGAATGTAGAATTGGGCATTTATGCAGCCCGCAATACGAGCGGTATCTACTACTCAACGCAGCTTAGAAAGGCATTCACCGACTCGGAGCCTATAACAGCCAGCGAAGCCAGCACCATCGATTTGCTCTTTTTCGGACTGGATGAAGCCTTCGAGCATAATCGTTTTCTATCCCCCAGCGAAGCCGCTTCCGTTGGATTAACGCCCATTTCGGGAGTCGGTAAAACTACCATACTAAATCCAGCGCAGGTGACTAGCCCACTGGATTTTAACAACCTGGATGCAGCCCAACTGAAGGCTTTACCGATTGGCCAACCGACTGTCGATCAGGACGATTTTTTCACTGAAAGTAGTCCTAAAATTATTTTGTTTGAAAACGCACAAAAGCAAAAAGGCGCAATTTTAATAAAGCAGTACGTGAAAGACGGGGCCAATTCCCGCATCCGCTTTGATATTAAAGTACTGAAATAGTGATTCCATATAGCAGATAGTGCCTATACAGGGAGAAATTGCTCAGTTGTTCAGCTCATTGCCAGAATCAAAACAAATAGTGAAAAGCCATTTATTACCGCAAATTCTAAGTGGCCACCCTGAGTCGATGTGTAATAGAAACTGTTATGCCTGTATATGAATGGGCTGGCTTTCTTGAAACCTCGAAAAAAATACGTTATCCGTTTGCCCGTCAGGCAGTCATAGGTGTACATCTGCCGGAAGCGATTTTTCCACCAGTAGACAATCAGCGCTATTGAACGGTACCTGCCCGATAATATAAATCTGCGATCGCTTTCTGATATTTCGATTTCATCTCTTCCCACTTGACCTGTAAATCAATCAACTTGGTTTCGCGGGTATTGATCAGAAAAAGTGAGCTCTCGCCAATCTCAAATTTTTGCTGTTCGGCCTGTACCAACCTTAGCTGATTCTGTACGGTTTGCTGCTGCACGCTCACCTGTCGCTCCAGCGCTTTGAGTTCATTCCAGGACGTTTTTACGTCATTTGCAATATCTCGACTCGTCTGCTGGAGTTCCAGATTGATTTGTTGTGCCTTGATCTGTACCTGCTGTAGTTTCCCGCGTTCTTTGCGTAAAAACAGTGGGAAAGCCGCTTCCACACCTATCTTATAATTATCAGTCCGAAAATTATAATAACTCGGTAGTCCATTCGACTCACCAAGAATCGGAATACCACTAAGCAGACTGGCACTAACGTTCAGTCGGGGCATCAGAAGGGATCGCCGAAAACGCTCCTCAACGGCCAGTTGACGCTCCTTCGTCTGGAGTTTAGTCAATTCGGGATGGGTTTCTACGGCCTGAGTAAGCAGATTCTGTAAAATGGCCTCATCCTGACGTCCGATAAGCACAGTCTGGGGTATTACATTTTCCGGTAAATTCACTGGTTCTCGCTCCGCGTTCCATAAAAAAGCCATTAACCGAATGCGGGTATTTTGTAGCATTGCCAGCGATTGCTCGCGCTGCACCTGACGATCCTGCACCGTAATGAGCGCTTCAGTTGTATCGATGGCGGCCACATCGCCTAATAGAGCTCGGTCGCGGGTAGCCCGAAAACGCGTGTCGGCCAATCGATACCCTTCGTCGATCAGCCGATACTGCTGGAAAGCAAAGAACCAGTCCCAGTATGTTTTGGCAGCATCAAACAACGTTTTGTTAATTAATTTAGCCCGTTCAGCATCGGCTAACGTTAGGGCCAGTTGCGATTGGCGCAGGGTGTTCCGACGTTCATCAATCAGAAACCCCTGACCAATCGGCACAGTAAGTCCCACACTGGTCAGGCCTGGCGTGGCTAACCGATTTTCCGGATTCAGGTAATAACCAACATTCCGGTCGTGCGCTACTTTCAGGTCAATACCACCCGGAAGAAGGGGAACAGCCAATCCAGATTGCCATTTGTCGTAATAGAGTGTATTGCCAAACTGTTTCTTATCGTAATAAGAAAACAGTTTCGGATCAAAAGCCCCCCGAGCCTGCATCACCTCACGCTGAGCCTCCTGACTCAAAAGAGAAGACAACCGGACCAGTGGATGAAATTGGGTAATGGCCCCATAAAAATCAGCAGCAGAAAACACGACGCTATCAGCCGTCTGAGCAACTGTTCGAGCTACGGGCAGTAGCAGCAGCGTAGCCATGATAACCCGTCGAAGAAACAAGCCTGGTGCATGTATCACTTTTTGGCCCCCTCCTTGGGACTACCCGGCTCTGCTTTCAGGCTGGGCGGGAAACCATTGAGTTTTCGCCATATTTCGTACCAGATGGGCACATTCTCGAGCATCACCCAACCATACACACCCGATCCAACACGTAATTGGCGGGGCCAGTTGGGATCTTTATCGCTGCTTTTGGGCTCTACAAGCAGACGGTACTTCCCATTCGGGCTACTCACGGCATCGATAATAGACACTTCGCCCCCGAACGTTCCAACGGCTACATTCGGCCAACCCGAAAACTGGACGGCTGGCCAGCCATCGAATTCCAGCCGAACGTGGCTGTTGGGTTGAATCAGCGGCACATCGTTGGGCTGAACATACAGTTCAACGGCGACCCTGGGTTTCGCCGGTTGCAGTGTAGCAATGGATTCACCTTCTTTGATGGTTTCGCCAATCCCCGCTTTCAGTGCTCGCACAACGTATCCGTCCTGCGGTGCCCGTACAACGTACATACCCCGACGAATATCCACGCTGCTGATTTTGTTGACCAATTTGGAGATTTCACCGTCGATTTCGGTCCGGTAAGAAACCACCGAACTGCGATCCGACTGCGTTTTTGCCATTTTTTCCTGATAGTCAGCTTCAATGGTTCCTAGTTCGAGCTGTGCGTTAACGAATTCCTGCCGGGTGACGTTTAACTTATTTTCCTGGGCAATGACTTTGGCATAGTCTTCCTGTACTTTTAGCCGACGCGACTCCAGATCGGTGAGCGAAAACAGCCCGCTCTGGTGTCCTTTTTCGTACCGCTGAAGTCGATCCTGCGCAATTTTATACGTATTCTGAACAGCTATCAGGTCGGTACTGTCGCTAATGACCTTGAAACGAGCCTGCCTTACCTTGTTGCGGGCCGCCGACAATTTTACTGACAAGCCTGTTTCCAGGGCCGTCATTTGCTGATCGAGCGCGTTGATTTTAGCATCGTTAGCGACCAGGCTCGCCTGTTTCGCCTTCAACTGCTCCTGGAGACGAGCTGGCAGGTTCGGATCAAAATATTCATCCTTGATTTCCGAAATTACCAGCAGGGTGTCATTTTTCTTAACATACTGGCCTTCCTGGACTTTCCATTGCTCAATTCGGCCAGCGATAGCGTTTTGTAGCGTTTGTGGACGATCCTGGGGCGTCAGGGCCGTTACAGTCCCCTCCCCATTGATATTTTGCCGCCAGGGCAGAAACATCGTTCCAATTCCAATAGCCAAGATAACCAGCATCCAGCGACCTAATCGGCGGTCGGCTTTCAAATCGGGCAGCTGCTTTAGGTTTTTAAGCGGAAGCGCGTCGATTTGGGTTGTGTCAATTCGTTGATTCGATATATTTAACATGGGTCATTCAGGAAGAAACAGGAGTCAATGCCGGAGTATAAGGAGTGTCCTGATTATAGGTTTCGGGGCCGTTGTCGTCCAAAGGGAGATCCGTAACAGTTCCCATTTTTTCAACGGCAGTCAACATGTCGAAAATAGTATTTATCCCCATAATCAGCTTTTCGACAGAACTGGTGATCAGGACAATGACAAGCTCGGCGGCTACAAATTGCCCCAGGGTCATTTGCCGGTCGACGACTAGCGCTGTACCCAGAATCAGCAGCCCGCCAGTAACGACGGCCTTAAAGGCTAACGCATTATAATAAAATCGCTTAAGTACCTGAAAGTGCTGGTTCCGATAGATGAGATACTGTCCGACAAATTCGTCAGTCTGGGTCAATGGCTCGTTCCTTCTCTGGGGATTTCGGTACTCCGACAATCGATTGGCAATATCTTCCAGCCAGGCAGCCATCTTATATTTATACTTCGATTCACTGAGGCTGGTCCGTAGACCGCTGGGGCCAAGAATCCAGACCATCACAATCAGGGCTATCAAGGTAAATAGACCAAACGCCAGAAAAACCGGGTGGTAGAACGATAGCAACAGGATACCAAATAAAATCTGAACAGCAGCAGCAATCAGGTCGATCAGCAGTTTAGGCATTCCTTTCTGGATTGTCAGAACGTCGAAAAAACGGTTCATCAATTCGGGGGGATGAATTCCGTTAAGTGCCTGGGGTTTAATTCGGGGCAAACGATACGTAAATTCCATCGCGGCTTTGGCAAACAAACGCTGCTCGAGTACTTCTACCAGTGCTTGCTGTCCAATCTGGATCAGGCCACCTATGATAACTCCAACCACAACCAGAGCGATAAGCACGTAGACAGAACTAAAAACCATTCCGCTCGATACCAAATTAAAAACAGCCTGAACCCCCAGTGGTAAGGACAGACTAATCAGACCCGCCACCATTGCATACAGACAAACGTACCAGATATCCCGTTTCTCCGTTCCTAACAACCGCATCAGGCGTTTTAGCGGTGTAATACTTGAATTATTCGTTGAAGACATAACTTATAGTTTATAACGCAGAGACCTTTAATACGTTTAAATGGACTCATAAAAAATCAAAAAAGACACGAAATATGCGCTCATAACGAATCGTAATCCATACTTTAATAGCCAGTTAGCTATTTAATTGCTTATCGAAGTGGGACGTCAGCAATTCTGATTCAGGATGCATACAGATCATTAATGGACAAAGCTCTTTTTTGAAATTTGCACAAAATTAAGACGACTAAAAGCAGTAAAAATTAGAAGATGGTTAGAAGTGTAGTGAAAAGGGTAGCTTAAGTCGACTCCGGTTGCTGTAAGGGCAAACAATATTTATTATTGTACAACTTTACGAACAGGCTTACCCAGCTAATGAAAAAAAAGGAATTACAAGGATCTGGCTTGACTCACAATCGTCGAATTTTCTTACAAAAAGCTGTATTAGGCGGCCTTGCTCTACGTGTTAAGCCCATCACCTGGCCATTTGATCAGGTAGTAGAACCCGGCAAACGAGTTGGTATGATTGGCCTGGATACGTCTCATAGTGTAGCATTTACCAAAGCGCTCAATGCTGCCGACGCCAGCCCGGATTTTGCCGGATACAAAGTTGTGGCAGCCTATCCTTACGGCAGTAAAACCATTGAAAGCAGCGCAAAACGAATTCCCGACTACACCGCTGAGGTCAAAAAACTAAACGTTGAGGTAGTTGACTCCATCGACGAGTTACTCAAAAAAGTAGATGTTGTTTTGCTGGAAACAAACGACGGACGACTTCATCTGGAGCAGGTTACACAAGTCCTTAAAGCGGGCAAACACGTATTTATTGATAAACCCATTGCCGCTTCTCTGGCCGATGTAGTAGCGATTTTCGAGCTGTCCAATAAATATGGCATTCCGGTTTTTTCGGCATCCTCCCTGCGCTACATCAAAGGCATGGAAACGCTCGATAAACGGCAGGTTCTGGGAGCCGACACGTTTAGCCCGGCCGTTCTGGAAAAAACACATCCTGATCTGTTCTGGTACGGCATTCATGGTGTTGAAACACTATACACAGCAATGGGAACCGGCTGCAAACAAGTCGTTCGGGTTCATACCGACGGAACCGATATTGTCGTCGGTACCTGGGCCGATGGTCGGGTTGGTACGTTCCGGGGTACACGAACGGGTAAACACGAATACGGAGGAACCGTTTTTACGCAGGCAGGGAATACAAAACTAGGCCCCTATGGTGGCTATGAACCCCTGTTGAAAGAAATTACTACCTATTTCGAAACCGGAAAGCCGCCGGTAACAGCAGAAGAAACCATCGAGATTTTTGCATTCATGGAAGCCGCCGACGAAAGCAAACGCCAGAATGGAGCGGCCGTAAGTCTGGAAAGCGTGATGGCGAAAGCGAAAAAGAAAACGGCTGCTAAATAAAATGGGACTTCTGAAATTAACGAATGGGACCCTCATCACCCCTTTCCGCTACATTCGGAATGGCACCATCGTCGTTCAGGATGGCCTTATTAAAGGTGTGTATGAGCGGGATGTCGATGTTCCCGGAGCGACTGAACTGGATACCCAGGGTAAGTTCGTTGCGCCCGGATTCATTGATATTCATGTGCATGGGGGCGGTGGCTACGATTTTATGGATGGTACAGAAGAAGCATTTCTAAAAATCGCTGAATTGCACGCTCAATATGGCACAACGGCCCTGGTACCTACCACCTTAACCGCCGAAAAAGAAGACCTGCTGCATACGCTGGATATCTACGAAAACGCAAAGGTCAACAACCGTCGAGGTGCTGCTTTCCTGGGTATTCATCTGGAAGGACCTTACTTTGCTTTGAGTCAGCGGGGTGCCCAGGACCCTCGTTACATTCGCAATCCAGATCCTGCTGAGTACGAAGAAATCCTGGCCTATTCATCGTCGATTGTCCGCTGGAGTGCTGCTCCGGAGTTAGAAGGGGCTATCGAATTCGGCCGACGACTGCGCGAAAAAGGTATTCTGGCGGCCATAGCCCATACAGATGCCGTTTATGCCGATGTGCTGGAAGCCTATGAAAATGGCTATACACTGGCCACTCACCTGTATTCAGCCATGTCGGGTGTGACCCGACGGAACGCGTTTCGGTATGCTGGTGCCATCGAGAGTGCTTTGTTACTGGATATGGACGTCGAACTGATAACAGACGGTATTCACCTGCCACCTCCCCTGCTCAAGCTGGTTTATAAAATCAAGGGAGCCGACCGTATTGCTCTGATTACCGATGCCATGCGAGCAGCCGGTATGCCTGAAGGCGAAAGCATACTAGGCTCACGAACGAATGGTTTACCTGTATTGGTCGAAGACGGCGTCGCAAAACTGCTGGACCGAAGTTCGTTTGCCGGAAGTGTCGCCACCACGAATCAGCTCGTTCGCAACATGGTCCAGTTGGCCGATGTGTCACTTCTTGATGCCGTTCGAATGGCCAGCTTAACCCCCGCCCGTATTATGGGTGTGGATGCCCGGAAAGGCTCATTGGCTGCGGGGAAAGACGCCGATCTGGTAATTTTCGACGACAACCTCAACATTGACGCGACGATTGTCAATGGCCAGATCGTTTATGCAAAAAAACAGATTACCCATCAGAGCGAGCGATCTGAAAGCATGGCCACCAGGGCAGATAGAGTGCCCTGAAAAGTACATCGCACCCGTAACTCCTTTAGTCGATTACCAACTAAGTTTCGAGAGTAAACGCGAATTCCATCCTTATCTTTTTCAAGATTCCATTCGTCCAAAGTCTGCGCACAGCCAATTTTGCTTACTCCCCAAAAAGCAACGATCAGCAATACGATTCGGCACATTCGCTCTGGTTGTTAGGGTGGAAATCTCGTCGAAGTAACCTTAATTTAGAATGGCAGAAAAATATTCTCTCAATATATATATGGTGTAAACTAACAAAACTTAGCATTATAACATTTTAGATAAGCTAAATGATGTTTATCGACAAAAAGACCTTGGTAACTTTACCGAAACTTTTACAACCGCTATTCGGTACTACGGTATTGTGTTGATACGAAAGTTTTCCAAATAAAGAAAATCAGCAATAGGCATGACCCGAAAAAGTCCAGTCAAACTAACAGTTATCATTTTAGTAATGCTCTCGGCTCTGATAGCCGGATTCAGAGTTATCTCTTTTGATGCACCTCGCTTTTCGCTTACCGACTATGTTGTAGAAGACGGATTTAAATTGAGCCTGATTGCGTCTGAACCGTTTCTGAAAGCACCTGTAAGTATGGACTTTGACAACAAAGGCCGAATGTGGGTAGTCGAGATGGTTGGCTACATGCCTAATCTTGAAGGTATTGGTGAGGAAGAACCCAACGGACGAATAACGATACTGGAGGACTTGAACAAAGATGGTATCGTAGACCATACGAAAGTCTTTTTAGATAAGCTGGTTCTGCCCAGAGCACTGGCGCATGTATACGGTGGCTTATTGTATGTTGATGGCCCCAAACTGTGGTTTGTTGAGATCAGGAATGATAAGCCCGGCAAGAAAACACTCGTTGACCCCGTCTATGCCGAAGGTGGCAACGTCGAGCATTCGTCCAACGGCCTGATGATGAACATCGACAACTGGATTTATAATGCCAATTACCATTTCCGGTATCAGCTCAAAAACGGCAAATGGCTTAAGGAAGCGACATCGGACCGTGGGCAATGGGGAATCACAAAAGACAACTTTGGTCGGCTTTATTACAACAATAATTCCGTCAACCTACAGGGCGATTATGTACTTCCCAATAAGGCGATTCGGAATAAATATTTCAGACCTACTCTGGCCGAACACCAGCGATTAGCCACGAATCGGGTATTTCCAATTCACCAAACGTCTGTCAACCGGGGGTATCAACAAGGCGTTCTGGATGAGAAAGGTTATTTAAAAGACGTTACGGCCGCTTGCGGCCCCCTGGTGTATCGAGGTGGAGCCTTCCCCGCAGCATACAATTTGAATGCGTTTGTCTGCGTTCCCGAAGCTAACCTGATCAAACGAAACATCCTGGACTTCAAGACAATGCAAACAACTGGTCGTCAGGCCGTTGAGGGCAAAGAATTTATCGCATCGACCGATGAAGGATTTCGTCCGGTCAACCTATTTACGGGGCCAGATGGTGCCCTGTATGTGGTCGATATGCACCGGGGAATCATTCAGCACAAAGCCTATCTTACGCAATACCTGGCCGAGCAGCTTGCCAACAAAAAACTGGATACGCTACAGCACGCCGGGCGTATTCTGAAAGTTACCAGTACCAACACAAAGACCAATCCAGTCCCCGACCTATCTAAAGCTTCCAGCAAAGAGTTAGTGGGTTTTCTTAGCCATTCAAATGGCTGGTTACGAGACCGTTCGCAGCAATTGCTGATTCAAAAGAACGATCCGTCGGTGGTAAGTACGTTAGTGGCGCTGGCCAAAAGCAAGAATGAATTACTGACGGCTATTCATGCGCTTTATGTGCTCGAAGGGCTAAATGCTCTGACATTTGAACGCCTGAAGGATATCATTACCCAGTCGAAACAGCCCGAAACGATTGCCCATGCGGTAGGGCTTTTAGAGCGACTGGCAACCAAAGAGCGAGTTGCAACGATGAACTCGATCAGCACGGATCTGTTGGCCCAGAACAACGAAACGATTGACCTTTACCTGGCTATGTCGCTGAATGCGTGGCTCAAACTGTCAGACGCTACCTTTCTGCCCATTGTATCAACCATCGAGAAAAAATATGCGACGCAACGTATTGTTCAGGAGGGAATCACCAGCGCGCTCGATGGCAAAGAAGAGCAGTATCTGGCTTCTATGAACCCTACCGATCTGCTGAAGAATAACTTGACTCTCACCATCGGTAAGCGGCAGAAGAAAGAAATGAACTCCATTTATGTAGCGGAAACCAACGTTGTCGATAACCGAACCAAAGGCCTAAAATTATTCAGAAGTATTTGTGCAACTTGCCACGGTCCAGATGGCAAAGGAATCCAGGATTTAGCCCCGCCACTTAAAGGTTCTGAATACATTGACGGTTCCATGAAACGACTGGCAGCCATCATTCTGCACGGAGTTAGCGGCCCAATTCACGTCGACGGCAAGTTGTATCAATTGACGAACGAAATGCCCGCGCTGATCAATAATAATACCATCAGCGATCAGGACATTGCCGATATCATTGGCTTTACGCAGAATGCCTTTGCTAAAGTTGGCAAGGGGATTTCGGCCGAAAACGTCAAAAAAATGCGGGCTAAGAAACCCGAAGGCAGTGGCGTATTTACCGAAAAACAGCTACTTGAAACCGATTTTGAAAAGTGAGCCATCGTTCTAGATAGAAAGAGTTGCCATGCAGCGATTCCTTTTCCCTTCGTTTAGTGTAGGCCTGCTGGGCCTTGCCTTTGTTTTGCTCTCCTTTCATGAGGAGGAACAGGTACCGAAACAACCCAATATTCTTTACATCCTAGCTGACGATTTAGGGTATGGTGATGTATCCGTCTATAATCCCAAAGGTCAGATTTCGACGCCAACTATCGATCGATTGGCCGCACAAGGCATGCGTTTCACCGACGCTCATTCACCTTCTTCTGTCTGTACCCCAACTCGTTATGCACTTTTAACTGGACGTTACCCCTGGCGAAGCCGGTTGCCGGTTGGTGTACTGCGAGGGTACAACCGAACACTTATCGAACCAGATCGACCGACGGTAGCTTCGCTCTTGAAAAAGCATGGATATACCACAGCGGTTATCGGCAAATGGCATTTGGGCCTAGATTGGGTACCAACGGCCGAGCAATCGGCAAAATTGTCGGACCCTGATTTCGGCATCAAAAGCGATATGAATCCCGACCAGATTGATTATGCCCAACCCCCAACGGCAGGCCCCAAAACGGCGGGATTTGATTATTCATTTATTCTCCCGGCCTCGTTAGATATGCCTCCGTACGTTTACCTTGAAAATCAAACGTTAACGGATCAACCGACGGCATTCACAGAGGGCAATAGCTTACAATCTGGCTATACAGGCCCATTCTGGCGTGAAGGAAAAAAGGCACCTTCTTTTGATTTCTATGAGGTTCTGCCGAGTTTTATCAACAAAGCCAATTCATTTTTAAAACGCCAGTCGGCTCAAAAGCCGTTCTTTCTGTATTTGCCTTTGGCGGCTCCCCATACCCCCTGGATGCCCAAACCAACCTATAAAGGAACGTCAAAAGCGGGAGAGTATGGCGATTTTGTCCAACAGGTTGATCAGGCGGTTGGAGACATATTGAAAACCCTGGATGAAACTGGACTAAGCAAAAATACCATTGTACTATTTGCCAGCGATAATGGTCCATACTGGCGCGAAAACTTTGTCAGGCAATTTAATCACAAAGCCGCTGGCGAGTTTCGGGGCATGAAGGGCGACGCCTTTGAAGGCGGGCATCGAATTCCCTTCATTGTTCGCTGGCCTACCAAAGTGAAGCCGGGCAGCGTGAGCGATGCGACAACTACGTTAGCCAATTTGATGGCCACCTGCAAAGAGATCATCGGAGAAAAAGACGGCTCCTTTACGCCTGAAGATAGTTATAGTATCCTGCCCGTTTTATTGGGCAAAACAAAACTGGTTGCTAATCAGCCAGCCGTTGTTCATAGCTCGTCGATTGGCTATTTCGCCGTACGCAAAGGCGAATGGAAATTGATTGAAGGTCTTGGTTCTGGCGGTTTTACGGAACCGAAGAATGTAAAACCTAACGTGGGCGAACCGATCGGACAGTTGTATAATCTGGCCACGGATCCATCAGAAACCAAAAACCTGTATGCTGAACGCCCTGAAAAAGTAAAGGAATTAACCGACTTATTGACAGCTATAAAACAGGCAAAAACACGACTCACCTCTAAATGATAAACGCACCAGGCTTATTGTTTTCAACAGCAATAATATCTCTGATTTTAGGCTGACAGTACGTTTTTCTTTAATACGTCCATGGTTTCGCGTTGGCGCCGTTCCACAAATTGTCGGGCCTTTGCTACTTTCAACCGGGCGGCTTTGGGATCTTTCGCCATTGCCAGAACGGCGGGCACAATTCCGGCGACATCTTTCGGGGTATCTAGATCGAACAGCCAGTCGTTCAGGCCAATATCCCGCCACATATAGCCTTTGCTTGTCTGCTCATCAAACCGACAAACAATAGCCGGAATACCGTTGGCAATACACATAATCGGCGAATGCATCTCAATCCCGAACAATCCCGCTGAGCGAATGTAGGTACTTACGGCTTCATCGGTTAACCAGTATTTATCGCGCCACACCACTTTCTCTTTAACATCATCGGGGAGCGGATCGTAGAGCATTTCCTTTCCGATACGCACCTGGGTTTCGTTTTCGGGAACGAGTAAAACCTTCATGGGCGTCTGCCGGACAACGGCGATAATAGCCTCGCGAATAGGCTTATTATCCTGCTCTTTCATCTTGTCGTTGTACGCCCGTCGGGCCTCATTGGGTGCCTGTTTTTTGCTGGGCAATTCCCACCAGGGCGAGAATCGATACTGCGGAATGGCGCACAAAAACTTACCTTCTTCCAGGCCGTGTTCTTTTAAAAAATGGATGGCTGCCGCGTCGTTTTTCACATCGACGGCAAATGCCCCATCCGGGCAAAACTCCATAATGGGGCAATGAACGCCTTTTTGTTTCGCGAATTCCAGCGAAACCGAATCTCGGAAATAGGCAAATTTGGCGTTGCTCAACAAGTCTATATCAACCGGATTTACCTTTTGCCGCTCTTCAGGAAACCCATAATTTCCGGGGAATGTAATGCCATAAATGCCGTACGGCTTGCCCGTTTCCTTTGCCCAACGTTCCACATCTTTTCGCGCTACCAACGAAGGACCGGAGCCATGCACCAGAAAAACACAGTCTGAAAACGCCCGGTTGATTTCTTCAGGCGTTCGGATAATGGGAACAGTCGGAAAGCGTTTTCGCAGCATCTCCTCTACCCCATTGGCCACATTCGATGGCCATAGCCGTACTTCCACTTCTGGCAGGTATTTTTCCAGTAGCGTTAGCACTCCTGGTGTATGACCAATATCACCAATGTTTTCAGTCTGCCAGGATGAACGGAGAATAATTGATTTCTTCGCGAATGTTCCGACTGCGGCCGATTGTGCCAATGTCGGAACACTCGCCAGTAGCCCAACCAATGCCGGAAATTGGTTCAGGAAAGTTCTGCGGTCTTGCATGGACTCAGACGGCGGTTACGTTCTTTTTAACTAAACCCATTGTTTCGCGTTGGCGTTGCTCCACAAACTTGCGGGCTTTGGCGGCTTTCGCTTTTGCCGCTTTGGGGTCTTTTGCCATGGCCAACACCGTTGGTGCATAGCTGGCAATATCCTGGTCATTATCCATGTCGAAGAGCCAATCGTCCAGACCGATATCCCGCCACATAAACCCTTTACTGGTTTGCTCGGCAAATCGGCCAACAATGGCTGGAATACCGTTACCGATGCACATAATGGGCGAGTGCATCTCCAAACCAAACATCCCCGCCGAGCGAATGTACGTACTCACGGCCTCGTCGGTTAGCCAGTATTTATCGCGCCACACCACTTTCGGTTTTACATCGTCGGGCAGCTTATCCAGTAGGATTTCCTTACCTAGTTTCACCTGTGTTTCATCTTCCGGGCAAATCAAAATTTTCATCGGCGTTTGGCGAACAACAGCAATAATAGCTTCCCGAAGGGGGGCATTGTCGTGCTCGCGCATCTCCTTATTTCGGGCGTCTCTTGTTGCATCGAACTGCGTTTTTTTAGCCGGAATTTCCCAATATGGTGTAAAGCGAGTACGCGGAATAACACACATAAACTTGCCTTCTTCCAGGCCATGTTCTTTCATGAAGGTCGTAGCGGCCTGGTCGTTCCGTAAATCCACCGCGAACGCACCATCCGGACAGAATTCCATGATCGGGTTATGGACGCCGTTCTTTTTGGCAAAATCCAGCGAAACAGAATCTCGAAACAGGGCAAACTTCGCTTTGTTCAGCATCTCGACAGCCTGTGGATTGGGCGTCACCATCGCTTTCGGATCAGGGCTATAAACCCCCGGAAACGTAATGCCATACACGCCGAACGGTTTGCCCGTTTCTTTATCCCATTGAACCACGCTGCTGGTAGCCACCAATGATGGTCCCGAGCCGTGGAGTAGAAACACACATTCTTTAAAGGCCAGGGCAATTTCTTCCGGTGTTTTGATAATCGGCACCTTCGGAAACCGTCGACGCAGCAATTCATCGACTCCATTATCGACACTAGACGGCCACAAGCGAACCTCTACATCGGGCAAATATTTTTCCAGCAAAGCCAATACACCGGGCGTATGGCCAATATCACCAATATTAACCGTCTGCCAGGACGAACGGAGAATGATCGACTTTTTTGCGGCTGATTGTGCCAGGGCCGGAAGGCTGGTAAGCAGGCCAATTAGAGCGGGGGTCTGTTTAAGAAAGTCTCTACGAGTTGTCATGATTTTTTCGGTTTGACGTTTACGGTAATTGATCAGCATTAAATAACCGCCGAAAAGAATAAGTCAGTTTCCTAGGTCTGTGTCCTCACAGACCCCTTCCTGGATGGCGGCACTGGCAGACGCACAGGTGGCTGTGAGGACACAGGAGTTCGGTAATTAATTTATTCAAATCAATTACCGTAAACTGGTTCAATACCCAGGATTTTGTGTCAAGTTTGGATTAGCATCCATGTCATTTTGTGGAATCGGCATTAATACGTGGAACGGCTGAATAGTAGGACTTCGGGCGAAACTGGTCTCGGCTTTTACCGCATCAAGCAAACGTCCGGTTCGGAGCAAATCGTAACGCCGGTTATTTTCGAACACTAACTCCAGACGACGCTCTAACCAAACCGCTTCCTTAAACTGCTGATAAGTAAGGTCTGACAAAGCCGTCAGACCCGCCCGCGTTCTGACCTTGTTCACGGCTGCATAGGCATCTGCTGTCGGGGCCTTATTGGCTTCATTCGTTGCTTCGGCAAACATGAGCAATACGTCTGAATAGCGTAGAATTGGTTTGCTGGTACCTTCTCCGCCAGCGGTTTTAGAGGTTTTATCCCACAGTTTCTGAAACGAGATGGCTTTGGTAAAATCAGGGTCCGAGATCGACAGATTGGTTGTGACGCCATTATACACGTAGGACGTCAGAAAGGTAACGGCTTTACGCGTGTCCTTATCTAAAAACAGATTATATAATTGAGCGGTAGGCCGGGCAATTCCCGAGCCGGTACCTGGATAAATGGGTGCTGACCGAACCCCGTATCCGCGCCCATCACCATGGCCTTTTACGTCGGTCAGGTACTGAATTTCAAAGATGTTCTCTTTGCCACCTCGTGCAGTCAGCGCAAATGCATCAGCGAAATTCGCATACAGATCATGGACACCCAGCTCCATGACTTCTTTGGCTTTCGCGGCTGCCTGCGCCCAGTAAGGTGAACCCGCCGTAGTACCCGCCCTCGTCAGATACACTTTCGCCAGGATGCCTTTCGCAGCGCCAAGCGTAGCCCGACCAGATTCACTGGCCGGGTAGCTTTTGGGCAGCACACGTTCAGCGTCTTTCAAATCAGTTTCGATCAATTCATATACTTTATCGGCGGGTTGCCGGGTAACGCCCAATCCTTCCAGCGAGGTCGTTTCGGTGGTCACAATTGGAACATCGCCGTACTGCCGGACGAGGTTGAAATAGTGCAGCGCCCGCAGGAATTTGGCTTCGGCGATATATCGGCTTTTCAAACTTTCATCCATCGAAATACCCGGTAACCGTCCAATCACAATATTGGATCGGTTGATACCATTGTAGGCACCGGCGAATTGCGAAACGAAGGTGTTGGAAGGGGTAATGTTATACCGCCAAAGTAAAGGGCGGTCGGCTGATCCGGTCAGAAACGGAATCGCATCATCCGTCGTAACCAGATCTAGGAAGGGATCGGTACCGCCAATGGCGGCATAACAGGCACCCACAGCTGCTCTGGCATCTTCAGCGGTTTTATAATACGTAGCATTGGTCAGATTGGTGACGGGCGAGAGGTCCAGTTGCTTTTCGCAGGCCGTCAGAAAAAGCGCCACAATTGGGGCTATGTGTTTGAATTTCATGGCTTTCAGCGAGTGGGTTAAAATTTCAGATTTAAGCCAACCAGTAGGGTTTTGGCGGCTGGGTAAGCCCCATAATCCAACCCCTGGCTGAGCGACGAGCTACCATAGCGGTTTACTTCAGGGTCGTAGCCGGTGTACTTCGTGATCGTAAACCAGTTCTGTGCGGTAACGTAAACTCTGGCCGACGTCATAGACAGTCGGGTTAGCAGTGTTTTGGGAATGGTATAACCCAGGGAGATATTTTTGAATCGTAGGTACGAGCCGTCTTCCACCTGGAAACTCGATAGAATCCGCGAGCCACCCGCGCTGTTGGCACGAGGAATTTCGTTGCTGGGGTTCGTGGGCGTCCAGCGATCCAGTACACGAGCCGATTGGTTATTACCGCCCGTCAGGTTCAGTAAATCGAAGTTGCCATAGTTAAGAATCTGGTTGCCATAATTCCCCTGAATGAAAATATTCAGATCGAAACCTTTGTAGGAAAAGGTGTTATTAAAGCCCCCAAACGACTTCGGATTCGCATTGCCAATAATGTCGCGGTCGTTGTCATTGATAACGCCATCGCCATTCAGATCTTTGTAGCGGATGTCACCGGGTTTGGCGCTACCCTTTTGGGCCGACGCATCGATTTCGGCCTGATTCTGAAAAATACCGTCTACAACCCGCCCGTAGAAATTGCCCAGTGGACTATCCACTTTTAGCAGAATCGGGTTAACCGCCGTGTTGAAAATCTGAGCATCGGTGCCGGTTGTAAACTGTTGCCGACCGTCGAGCGTCAGAATTTTATTCTGGTTGAAAGTAACATTGAATTCCGACGTCCAGCGAAATCCTCCCTGATCGACATTAACGGTACTCAGCGAGAGTTCGAACCCTTTATTCTGAACACTTCCGATGTTTTTTAAGGTAGTTGAGAAGCCCGATGAGGTTGGAATACCGACACTAAACAGCAGATCGGAGGTAGTTTTGATATAGTAGTCGGCTGTGACCTGAACACGGTTATTAAATAGCCCAAAATCGACACCCGCGTCGAACTGAGCATTTCTTTCCCAGCGAAGGTCAGGGTTGGCGACAGCCGATGTAGTAGCTCCCGTATTCAGCGTGCCGCCCAGAATGTAGGGAGTAGAACTGATGTTGGCCAGATAGCGGTAATTCCCGATTTCCTGGTTGCCTGATAAGCCATAGCTCAGTCGCAGTTTAGCGTCGGAAATGGCCGTCAGATTTTTCATCCATTTCTCATTCGCCAGTTTCCAGGCCAGCGCTCCGGATGGAAAAAAACCGAATTTCTGGTTTGGCCCAAATCGACTGGAACCATCCCGCCGACCCGTCAGCGTAAGCAGAAAACGATCATCGAACCCATAATTAACCCTGGCAATGTACGAAATCAGTCGCCAATCGCTAGACCCGGAGCTAGGCGCTACCAGCGACGAACCAGCGCTAAGGTTATTGAACTCGGCAAAATCGTCGGAAAAGGTATTGGCATTGGCCGTAACGTTTTCGGTAGCAAGCCCTTGAATGGTATAGCCTAACAACGCATTCAGGCTATGACGGGGAGCCAGTTGCCGGGTATAATTCAGGGTGTTTTCGTTCAGCCAGCCAACATTTTGGGTATTGCCCACCGAAGCTCTACCGCCCAGAGTAGCCCCGTCTGTTGTCAGTCGGGTAGCATAATAATTGGTTTTGTTATTTTGAAGATCAGCCCCGAAGCTAGTACGAAAATTAAGCCCGTCGATGATGGTGTAATCCAGAAACGCATTGGCCAAAAAACGAATCGTGGTGCTCGTATTGGTAATTTCGTTGGCAATTGCCAATGGATTATCAACGCCATAGCCATTCAATGCGCCCGTGTTTTTGTAGTAGCTACCATCGGCATTATAAACCGGAAAATTGGGCGCGTAGCTTAATGCAGCACTAGTGACACCTCCGCCATTATTGCCGTCTACTTCGGTTCGGGCATTGTTGCCGGTTGTGTACGCTCCCTGCATCGTCAGACCCGCTTTTAAGCGCGAGGTTAGGTTATTGTCGAGGTTAGCGCGCAAGGTGTATCGTTTGAAATTTGAGTTCAGGATTATCCCCTGCTGATCGTAATAGCCAAACGAAACCGCATACCGAGACTTGTCGGAACCACCCGATGCCGAAATCTGATGGCTTTGAATAGGCGCTTTCTGAAAAATTAAGGATTGCCAGTCGGTACCTGTTCCTAAACTCACCGGAAGCGGTTGATCAGCAGTGGAGCCATCGAAAAAGGGTTTAGCACCACCATTCACGCGTGCTTCGTTTACGAAATCGGCAAATTGCTGTGCATTCAGTAATGGGATCGTATGACGCACCGATTGAACGCCGTAATACCCATCATAGCTTATAACCGTTTTACCCGCTTTTCCCCGCTTAGTCGTAACCAGCACCACGCCATTCGACCCCCGCGATCCGTAAATAGCTGTCGCAGAAGCATCTTTCAGGACTTCAATACTTTCAATGTCATCGGTATTGATGGAATTCAGGTTTCCCGTTGGAAATCCATCAATGACATACAGTGGATCGTTACTGGCATTCACGGAACCTGAACCTCGAATGCGGATCGTTGAACTCCCCCCCGGACGAGCTGAGTTCGAAACCACCTGAACTCCGGCAGCCCGTCCCTGCATAGCCCGGTCGAGCGAAGGAATGGGCGTAGCTTTAATATTGGCCTCCCCTACTTTGGCTACAGCCCCGGTCAGATCACTTTTTTTGACGGTACCGTACCCTACGACTACCACTTCATCCAGATTTTTATTGTCGGTTTTTAGCGTGATGTCGATACGGCTGCGTTTTTCAACCGTCAACTCCTGCGTCTGAAAACCGACGAAACTAAAAACCAGTACCGCCGATTCGTCTGGTACGGCAATCTGGTACTTCCCCTCCGTATTAGTCGACGTGCCGCGTTGGGTGCCTTTCACCAGCACACTCACACCCGGCAAGCCTTCGCCTTTTTCATCGACAACCGTACCCGTAATCGTCAAGTCAGCCAATATTTCGGCAGGATTTACCGGATTCAGGATTGGATTAAATCCCTGATTGTCACTCTTGAAGAGAACAATCTGCTTTCCAGCCACTTCGTAGCGAATATGCAATGGCGTTAGTAATTCGTTGAGGGCTTCTCTAAGCGTGGTGAACCGGGAATCGAGCGTTACCTTTTGATTTACCTGAATCTCTCTCGGATTGTACACGAAGAGTACCTCAGTGCCCCGTTCCAGGGTCAGCAAGGCTTTCTTCAGATTTGTGGTTTCAGTTTTGAGCGTAATGCGCTGGTTAAGAATTTCCTGCCCACGAGCATTGTGTGCATAGGTTGCACCCATGAACAGGATGGTTATCAGCAACTGAATAACCGAGAGTTTCATAAGCTCCTGAAATGGAAATAAATTTCTGTAAAATCTATCCATGAGATGTAAGGGGGTTTGCTCATGGATAGCAGCAAGAAGTTATAGATACTGTTTTTTTGTGATTATTTTTAGAAAAAATTTATTCCATTAAGTTAATCAATTCAATATCAGCTATTTAGTATCACATCCTTTGCTATGAATGACAATCTGGCCATCGACCAGCTCGTACGATGAACGGGTAATTTTGCAGATCAGATTCAATTTATCGAAGAGGGATTCGCCCGTCAGGTTGGCGGTTAGGTAGCAGTTTTCCAGACTCGACGCATCATACACAACGGGTAATCCGTACGTTTTTTCAAGTAAGGCAAACACCTGGGTGATGGGAGCTTCATCAAAAATATAATCGTTCACAGGTACTTTCTGCAACGTAATTGGCTTCTCAACCACCGATTTCACCAATCGCTTTTCAGTCAGCGAGAATACCACTTGCTGGTTTGGCGTCAGGACGACACCAGCGGATTCATGCTTTCCGGGTTGCTGCTCGCGCTTTACATCGGTACGCATGTAGACCGACACACGGCCCGAATGAACGGCCACTTTTGCCTGACGGGCATCGGTCGTTACGAGGAAACTGGTTCCTAAAACCTGAGTCGAAATCTGATCGGTATAAACCCAAAACGGCTTCTTCGGATTTCGTTTGATCGAGAAGAAGGCTCGTCCTATTAAGTATACTTCGCGTTTGGCCTCGTCGAACTGTTTTGGATAACGCAGTTTTCCGTTTGGATAGAGCACAATCCGGCTGCTGTCCTGCAACAAAAATGTTCGGGGTTGGGCGTTTTCGTTGCTGATTTCGGTATAATCGGCAGCCAGCGCCGGACTGATTTCTTCGAGTGAAGCGATTTCCTGATGGCTAAGCGGCTCCCCATCCGATTTGCGTAAATAGGTAAAAGCAAAATAACTCACGCCCAGAGTCAGCAAAATCGTGGCAGCTACACGCCAGGCCGGTCTTTGCCAGAAAGGAATTACAGTAGGCTGACTATCTTGTACGATGCTGGCAAAAATATCCTCTAGCTCGGTCGGCGACAAACCGGTATCTTTTTCTTCGAGTGCCAGCAAAAACGCTTTCGCCAATTGTACCTTATCGGCACAATCCGAATTTTCTGCCAACCATTCCAGCCAAAATAATTCACTTTGGCTGTTCCGATTGATAACCCAGTCCCGGAACAGCTCGTCCTGGGTCAAGTCGTCAACGCTGTAGTCTCGATAATGGTCGTTCTTCATGGGAAAGTAACGGGTGGAACCGACGCTCTGTAAATAGATGGCAACGAAGCCGTTGAAATACTCGTTATGCGATTAATTTTTCAGAAAGACACGTCCCTCAGCCAGGTTGCCAGCAGCACAGCACCCGCCCAGTTTTCCCGAAATGTTTTAAAGGCCGCCTGTAACAAATTCGACACCGATTGTGGATTGACACCCATAATTTCAGCGATTTCGTCTCGCTCCAGATTCTGATAATAGCGCAGATAAATAACTTCACGCTGTCGTTTGGGCAGCTGATTCAAGGAATCCGAAATACGCTGGGTCGTTTCGGCCAGACTCTCCTGTTCAATCACCGACCATTCGGGCGAGAACTCCACAAAAGTTAGATCGTTTTCGAGGTCAGCGGTTTCGTCATCCCGATTGATACGTTGGCGAAAACCTTCCCGTAACACGCGTTTCCGCACTGAACCCAGCAAATAGGCCCGCACACTCTCCGGCGTACTGATCCGCGCCCGACGGTTCCAGATTTCAATAAAGACTTCCTGTACACAGTCTTTCACGAAATCCTCATCCCGAACGAATTTGTAACCATAGTTCTGTAAGGCATTAAAATAGCGTTCAATGAGTTTTTTTAAGCCCAACTCACTCCCACTTTGTAACTGCTGCCAGTATAGTAAATCCAGATTGGCCTGAGTTTGTCCGTGCGATTTCATGGAAAACCGATTTAATAAAGAGTTGCGATTACGATCTGGCGCGTGTTTAAGGAAGGTCCTAAATAAAAAAAGCGGAGCATGCTGTTTTCTACCATACGAATCAGGTACAAGACAAATTATCCCTCCCCCAAATTGGCAATGATCAACGGGACAGATGAAAAAACAGGCCTAGTTTTATTTTCTCATTTATTAAAATAATTTTGCATTATAAAATTCATAGCAAATGATCCAGGTTATTAATCGAGCCATAGACTTATTAGAATTGATAGCAAATGATCCCGAACAACCAAAATCATTGGGCGAATTAGCCGATGGGCTTAGCCTGAATCATGGGACTTGCGCTAACATTTTGAAGACGTTAGTTGCCCGTGGTTATGTCGAACAAATAGGGGCTAAAAAAGGCTACATACTCGGTGCAAAATCATACACTTTAACTGGAAACGAAGCCTACCAGAAAGATTTACTCGAAGCAGCCCGCGAGCCAATGGATGCACTGACGCACGCCGTCAACGAAAACTGTTTATTAGCTATTCTCAAAGATAATCAACGAGTTGTTATTCATAGAACTTTTGCCGAGCAGGATTTACAGGTACGTACGGCCGATATAAAACCTGTATATGATTCGGCTTCCGGACGGCTCTTGCTGGCCATGCTAGCCAAAGAAAAACTTCAACGTTTCATTAACAAATATGGGCTCCCCACTGGCGATTCCTGGCCGGAAATTAAGTCCGAAGTTCAGTTATATGACGTGTTGTCACGCATGAGCCGGGAAGAACTAGCGTTGCAAACAATTCCGAATCGACACGTTATTGGGCTTGCGGTACCAATCTACAAAAATGGACTTGTCGTTTCCAGCCTGAGCATTTATTTGCCCGAATATCGCTACATGGCTATGGATAAGCAAAAACTCGTACAGGACCTTCGGAAATGCGCTACTATTATCAATAATAAACTGATATAGAGCTATATAGACAATATTTAAAAAAGGCCTCGGCCTTTTTTTTATGCCCAATCCACTATAGTATATACCAGCTACGGATTGAGTTTTTTATGAAAAAACAAGAAATAATTTGGAGATAAGCTATAGAACACATTAGTATTGCAATAGAATAAAATTTAATTTTATATTATAAAATTACATTCCTAAATCTCATGAAATATGTTACGTTTACGTGGCTGATTGCCTGTATGACGACGCTTTGTGCTTCTGTAGCGTGGGCACAATCCGTCGTCGTATCCGGGCAGGTAACGGGTGCGAGCGATAAAGCTCCTCTGCCGGGCACCACTGTTTCACTGAAGGGTACCACAACGGGTACTACCACGGATGCTTCCGGGAGCTATCGGATCTCGATTCCAAACCCGGCGAATGCAACCCTGGTCTTTTCGTCAGTAGGTTTTTTAAATCAGGAAGTTGCCGTTAAAACCCAGTCGACAATTAACGTTGAACTGGCAGCCGATGATCGGCAACTTGATGAGGTAGTCGTGGTCGGTTATGGTACCGTTCGCAAGTCGGATCTGACCGGTTCGCTGGCGCAGGTAAAAGGAAAAGAGATCGACGCGTTTCCGGCCACAAACGTATTACAGGCGCTGTCGGGTCGGGCGCCGGGAGTTCAGGTAACACAGAACACTGGCGCTCCGGGTGCATCCATCAGCGTACGTATTCGTGGTACAAACTCCATTCAGGGAAGTAACGAGCCGCTCTA
This sequence comes from Spirosoma harenae, assembly GCF_054776975.1. Classification (NCBI taxonomy): domain Bacteria; kingdom Pseudomonadati; phylum Bacteroidota; class Cytophagia; order Cytophagales; family Cytophagaceae; genus Spirosoma; species Spirosoma harenae. The sequence continues at coordinate 58,439 of NZ_BAAHBD010000014.1, forward strand.
TGTGGTCGATGGTTTTCCAACGTCGGGTAGCAATCCAACCATCGTCAACAACTCGGATATTGAAAGTATTGAGATTCTGAAAGATGCCTCAGCAACTGCTATTTATGGTTCGCGGGGGGCAAATGGGGTGGTAATTATTACAACCAAGCAGGGCAAAGCAGGCAAAATGACGGTCGATTATGAAGGTAGTTACAGTATTCAATCGCTCCGTAAAAAGCTCGACCTGATGAATGCAAAGGAATATGCTATGTTCTATAATGAGCAGGCTACCAACGACAAAGTAGCACCCTATTTCACACAGGATCAGATCAATAGCTTTGGTGATGGCTACGATTGGCAAAATCTGGTTTTCCAGAAAGCCCCGATGCAAACCCACAATCTGACAGTTAGTGGTGGCAACGAAAAAACACGGTTTTCGGTCGGTGGCAGTATTTTTAATCAGGAAGGCATAATTCGGGGTAGTGATTACAAACGTTATTCGCTTCGGGCTAATATTTCGACAGATGTCAGTAAAAAGTTCAATCTGAGTTATGGGGCTACGTTAACAAAAATTACAACCGGTCGCCAGAATTCGGGGGGTGGTAACCGGGGGGGTACGCTGATTTCGGCAGCGATCTCGGCTCCGCCAACGCTTACACCGTATAATACCGATGGGTCGTATCGCGTATTGGCAACGGCGTATCCGTTCATTTCCAACGTATTGATCAATCCGCTGAATTACCTGGAGCAGTTCACGGATAATGTCGATGCAAACCGGGTGCTGGCGAACGCGGCTCTAACATTCAAGCCATTTGATGGGCTGGCGATCAAAATTTCGGGCGGTATCGAAAACAGCGACGACCAAACCGATACATACACCACAACCAAATTCATCAACTCGCAAGGGAGCGCAAGCGTTTCGACCTCTCGTGGAATGAGTCTGCTGAGTGAAAATACCATCAGCTATATCAAAACCATTGCCCAGAAACACAGCATTTCGGCGGTTGCGGGCTTCACCTATCAGGATTTCATGAACAAGTCGCTGAGTGCGTCGGGTGTCGGCTTCCTCAGCGATATTACCGAAACGGCGAATCTGGGATCGGCAGCAACGCCCGGTATTCCCGGAACGAGTTATTCGTTTAGTACTCTGCTCTCCTATCTGGGTCGGGTGAACTACAGCTTCAATAACAAATACCTGCTGACGGCCAGCATTCGGGCCGACGGTTCCAGCAAATACAGCGAAGGCAACAAGTGGGGTTATTTTCCATCGGGCGCGCTGGCCTGGCGGGTGCTGGAGGAAGATTTCATGAAAAACATATCGTTCCTTACCGACCTGAAAGCCCGTGCCAGCTGGGGTTTAACGGGTAGCCAGGCCATTAATGCCTACGCTACGCTGAATAATCTATCGGCGGGAAAAACCGTATTCGACGATGCGCTTTACAATACGTTTGCACCCGGAACCCAACTACCCGGCAACCTGAAATGGGAAACCACCGAGCAGTTGGATTTTGGTATCGATGCTGGATTTCTGAATAACCGCTTCCAGTTAACGCTCGATTATTACATCAAAAACACCCGCGATTTGCTCAACACGGTGCAATTGCCAAGTGGCTTCGGTTTCACCAGTACCATCCGGAATGTAGGCCAAATTCAGAACAAAGGACTGGAAATTTCGCTGTCTGCCCGCGTTCTCGACAAAGCGTTCAAGTGGGATCTAAACGGTAATATTGCGTTCAACCGGTCCAAGGTTGTCAAACTTAATGGCGGTCAGGATATTCTGGGTGGAAGCGTCGGGGTTACGCTGATCAGTGATGCCGCCAACCTGCTGCGTGAGGGCGAACCGATGAGCGTATTCTTCGGCTACGTTGAAGATGGCTATACCGATCAGGGACGAGTAAAATACAAAGATCTGAATGGTGATAACGTCATCAATCAGCTCGACAAAACCATCATCGGTAATCCCAATCCCAACTTTATTTATGGCCTGAACTCAAGCATGTCGTTTAAAGGATTTGATCTTACCCTGTTCATTCAGGGAACGCAGGGCAATAATCTGGTGAATGTCAGTTCGATCAACAATACGCTTGATTATGGCTTTGGTTTGAATATGCCTCGGGAAGTGTATCTGAACCACTGGACACCAACGAATACAAATGCGAAATATCCAGTTATTTCCCGCGCCAACAGCTATAATTATTCGAACCGATTCGTAGAAGATGGTTCCTATCTGCGCTTGAGAACCATCCAGTTAGCCTACAATTTACCGTTGCAGGCGCTAAAAATAAACTGGATGCGCACGGCCCAAATCTACGCCAGCGGACAGAACCTGCTGACGTTAACGAAATACTCCTGGTGGGACCCCGAAACCAATTCTCAAGGTGGAGCCAACTCCATCGGTCAGGGCATCGACCATTACAGCTATCCGACATCAAAAGCCGTCACATTTGGAATCAGGGTTGGGTTTTAATTGTGAATGAGCAAATGATCGAATGAGTGAATAAAACGTAAAAGTGAAATTCAGTTATTCAGCCATTCTATCATTCGCTCTTTCTATCATTCAAAATTGAACAATACATGAAAAAGATATTATTCTTCCTCCCGGCATTTTGTCTGCTCCAGTCCTGTAAGGAAATACTGGTCGAAAAGCCCAAAGCAGTGGCTGTAGAAACGTTCTACAACACAGCAAGTGAAGTGGAAGCCGCTGTCAACGCATCCTACGCCCAGCTTCGGGCCATCAATGGTATTACTGGGCAGTTAGGTGCCCAACTTGAAGCGTATACAGATTACAGTTATGGCCGGGGTAGCTATCAGGTGCTGAGTGATTTTCAGGGACTTAATAGCACCAATATCCCGCGTACCGACGATGGATGGCGCTTATTTTACCTGGCAATACGTAACGCCAATCTGGTCATTCAGAACGCTCCGAAAGGCAAGAGCATTAGTCAGGCCGACGTAACGAAATACGTTGCGGAAGCCAAGTATCTGCGGGCGTTTGCCTATTTCTGGCTCGTTCGAAACTGGGGGGGCGTTCCAATCCGTACCGAAGCACAATTGAACGAACCAAACGTAAAACGAAACACGGCTGAAGAAGTCTACACGCTGATTCTGAGCGATCTGAAAGAAGCGGAAACGAACCTACCCGATAAAGGGGCACAGGTCGGACGGGCTACGAAATGGGCTGCAAAAGCCGCTTTGGCCGAGGTTTATTTCACTCGAAATCAATACGCCGAAGCCCGCGACAAAGCCGATGAAATCATAAAGTCAAATGTGTTTTCGCTGGTTCCGATAACCACAGCCGCCGAATTCGATACGAAGCTTTTTGGCCCTACCGTTGTTACGACGACCGAAGAAATCTGGTATCTGAAAGAAACCCGTCAGAACGACCAGGGAATGTATTTAGCGATGTTTGCGCATCATCCTGGTTCACGATTGCACGGTGCCGGAGGTTTCTACGCACATTATAGCGATACGCAAACGAATCCGATTATTAAAAACTGGGATGATAAAGACCTGCGCAAAAGTGCTTTCTGGTACAATTGGGATATTGGCTTAGGCAAAACAAGCATCCTGTGTAAGAAATTTTCAGACCCAATTGCAGCCACGAGTACTGGTGCCGGTAACGATTTCCCGGTTTACCGATATGCCGATATTCTTCTGCTTTATGCTGAAGCCGTTAGCCGAGCTGGCAATGGACCAACGCAAGCTGCGATGGATGCGCTTAATCAGGTCCATCGCCGGGCTTATGGCAAAACACCAACAACCGCTTCAGACATCGATTTTAAACTGGCTGATTACAATGCCACTACCTTCAATGATCTGGTACTGAAAGAACGCGGTTACGAGACGCAGTACGAAGCGAAACGCTGGCTCGATCTGAAACGGCTGGGAACAGCTAAACTGAAAGAGATAATTAAGGCGGCAACCGGCAAAGACGTTGCCGACAAACACCTCTTCTGGCCAATTCCGGTAGCTGAATTGAATTATAATACGGCTCTTGCTCCTACCGATCAGAATCCGGGGTATTAAGTAAATAAGTACAGATAGGTTGGTTGGTCAGGTAGTCGACCGATGTTGGCTACCTGCTTGTCATCACTCCTGAAAACCATGATGTAATGAATGTAAAGTTTTTTTATACGATACTCTGTCTATGCCTTGCTGGTACAGCCAACGCAGAAGCCTTTACCCATTTTATCACACGAGAGGGCGATCGGCTGAAGGATGGCAACAAGGTGTTCAGATTCATATCCGTAAATGCGCCGACGATTACCAGTCCATACGACGGCTACAAAAACACGAATCCGGCGAGTGGCTACATCTATGATCCGATGGAGCTTTCTTTTGAAATGGAAGCCTATTTTAAGGATATGGCTCAGATGGGAGTTACCACGATTCGAACGTGGGGAATCACCGTGGAAGACGGCTCCGGCGAATTTGAAGCACTCGTCACGGGGCCACGCACGTATAATGAGACGGCCTTTCGGCGCATCGACAAGATGTTGGCGTTGTGTACTAAGTACAACATCAGGGTAATCCTTTGTCTGGTCAAAGAGAACAAATTCTGGGGCTCTACCGAATCGTTTAGTAAGCTTTATGGCGGTGGCGATTACTACCAGACGCCCGCCGTAAAGGATGGTTTCAAGGATTTACTGAACGTGTTTGTTAATCGTAAGAATCAGTATACGGGGCAGCTTTACAAAAACGATAAAGCCATTCTGGCTTGGGAATTTGGCAACGAAGTACCGAACAACAAAGGAGCCTGGATTGCGGAAATGGCCGATTATCTAAAAAGCATTGACCCCAATCATCTGATTGCCGACCCTCGTCGAGCAAACGGTGTGCAGCAGATGAAGGACAATGTAAACGATGTGCTAACGAATAACACGAAAATCGATATCGTAAAAACCCGCCAGTACCCCAACTATCGAAACAGCGTTACCGAACTCTGGAACGAATGCAAAGGAAAACGCCCGATGATTATCGATGAGTTTCAGCGGCTGGAGGGATTCAAAGACGTGCTCGAACAGGTTTACAACACAGGCACGACCGGAGCTTTACTCTGGAGTTTGATGAAACCGCTGTACAACGGTGGCATTGGCGGACATGCATTGTTTCATTCGTACTCCTGGGGAGGAAGCCGCTGGCCCGGATTCGATAGTGGCGATTATTTCAAGGAACGGGAAAACCTCCTGCTAATCAGATCTTATGGGTATAAAATCAGAGGAGAACGGGAACCAGCACTACCCGCTCCAACAGATGCGCCTTATTTATATCCCAGTGTGCGGAACGATGCCGTGGCGCTAAAATGGCGTTGTTCGCCGGGAGCAAGATACTATATCGTAGAAAGGGCAACTTCATTAAAAGGTCCGTGGCAGGCTATCAGTGGCGATCTGGATATTAGCTATCATCTCTACTATTATCCCTTGTTTACCGATAACAGTGTGATTCCCGGACAATCATATTATTACCGAATCAAGGGTAAAAATGAGTCGGGGATTTCACCAGCATCAAACGTGATAGGCCCTGTGACACCAGTTACCAGGATGGTGATGGACAACCTGAAGGACTTTTCACTGACTCAGTCTCACTCGGAAAATCTTAGCATTAGCACAGAATCATGGCCGAGGTTACGCCAGACGGAAGAAGATTTTTTTCAGGTAGAACGAGCCCCAAAAAGCGGTTCGGGAGAGCTGGTATACAGCGCTGACTCTTTAAAATGGATTGATGTTTTCGCGTTTAGTGATCGGGTCGATAGTATTGAATTGCTCTATTCAACGAATGGAACCGTCTGGAAATCATTGCCAGAAGGAGCCATTACCCAAAGCCATCGAAAGGCTTACCCCAGCCAGATATCAAAGGAAAAAGACAATCCGATTGATAAATACACCTATTCTGTTTCGGCACTGCCCCACGGAACAGTCGCCGTCAAGATTGTTACCGGCAATGCGCAGGCAGACAATACGTATCCGTGGATTGCGCGAGTCCATATCGGATTCAGCGGAGCATTGAATGCAACAAAATAAGCTCAGTTGAGTCAACCTGAATTTTTAAACCAACTAGTCTGTCGACTTTTCACAGGCTGTCTTTTTACGATGAAACAACTTGTCACTGCTACATTACTGACGTTATCGGCATTTCAGGTATCGGCCCAGCTTTCCGATGAATATAAAAGTCAATGGAGCGATCCGGCTGTGCAGCAACGTATTGCCGACGGTATCCGCGACAATCGAATGGGCGCTTTTACGGTTCAGTTTACCGACAAAGACGGCAATCCGGTTTCGCCGGGTGATGTTTCGTTAAGTCAAACCCGCCATGATTTTTATTTCGGGGCTAATGGATTCATGGTGAAAGGATTCAAAAATCCAAAAGAAGATGCCCTCTATGAAGAGCATTTTACGAAGCTGTTCAACTTCGTAACCATTCCGTTCTACTGGCCTGAACTGGAGCCAGAACCGGGGAAGCTACGGTTCGGAAAAGATAGCCCGTACATCTACCGTCGCCCAGCTCCCGACCTTGTGCTGGAATTTGCGAAGAAGAACAACATTACCCCAAAAGGCCATACGCTCGTGTGGGACAATCAGCGCTGGTCGATCCCGACCTGGCTGCCGAAAGATGAAAAAATCATGGAGCAGAAAATAAGCAAGCGAATTCAGGAAATTGGCGAACGCTACGGTCACGACATTCAGATTTGGGACGTCGTAAACGAAGTGACGGACCGCCACCCCGACGTGTTGATGCCTAAAGATTTTGCTTTCAAAGCGTTCAAAGAAAGCGAACATCGATTCCCAAACAGCAACGTGTTTACGCTCAATTTCACCACCGGAATCTGGAACCGCAGCAACAAGCGCGAATACAACGCCGATTATCTGCTCACTGAGAATCTGCTCCTACGGAACGCCAAAATCAATGCCATCGGGTTGCAATTTCACAACTTCAGCGAACCGGAATATGAACAAATACTGAAAGGTAAAGCCATGACTCCCAGCACCTTATTCAACACACTTGATCTGTATTCCGATTTCAATTTACCGCTGCATATCACCGAAATTACGGTATCGGCCTTGTCGGATAAAGGTCCTGAATACCAGGCGGTGATGACCGAGAATTATTACAAACTATGGTTTAGCCATCCGAAAGTAGAAGGTATTATCTGGTGGAATCTGGTCGATGGAACGGCGGCCCCGGCCCGTATCAAATCCGACGGTACGGTGGTGCCCGGCGAAGACAAATGGAAAGGTGGTCTGCTGAATCGTGATTTCTCTAAAAAGCCCGCTTACGACGTATTGGACCGGCTGATCAACAAAGAATGGCGCACGAATGTAACGATATCACCCAAAAATAACGCGGTAAGTTACAAGGGCTTTTACGGCACATACAAAGTGGTCACACAACGGAACGGGAAGAAATATGAGAAAGAAGTTCAGTTTCCGAAAAGCGGTGCCCGCACGCAGGTAGTGGTGCTGGATTGACAACGTAGTGTATTAAAACCGTAGAGCAATCCACTTTTTACGGCAATTAAAAAAGATAGTATGAAAATTATTGACATCCGTACCCGTTGCGTTGCGATTCCGCTAAATGCTCAACTGCGCCATAACACGGGCGTACATCCCGGCTATTTTCTACGTACCATTCTCGAAATTATTACGGATGAAGGTATCGTTGGCCTGGGCGAAGTAGGTGGTGGCGATCAGCGGGGAGCGTTGCAAAAACTAAAGCCACGTATCGTTGGTGAAGACCCGTTTCATCTTGAAAAAATCAAGCTGAAAGTACTTCGTAGCATTTATTACATGTCGAATGCCCGACTGTATGCCGCCATCGAAATGGCTTGTCTCGACATTCAGGGCAAAGTTCTGAACCGACCATTGAGTGATTTGCTGGGTGGACGCGTTCGCGATGAGGTGCCGTTTATTGCCTATCTGTTCTGGCGCTACGACCGTCCGGGCGATGGTAAACACGACGAAACGGCTGAAGATATGGCCGATTTCTGTGTAGAGCTGCATGAAACGCTGGGCGTCAACTCAATGAAGCTAAAAGCGGGTGTAAAGTCGCCCAAAGAAGAAGCCCGCGTTTTAGAGCTTTGCCGCGAGAAACTGGGCGACGACTTCGGCCTACGTATCGACCCGAATGGCCTGTGGTCGGTGCAGACCGCTGTGCAAATCGGGCGTCGGCTGGAAGACCTCAACATTGAATATTTCGAAGATCCATCGTGGGGACTGGAAGGTAACGCAGCCGTTCGGAAGCAAATACGGATTCCCATTGCCACCAACATGTATCCGGCAAAATTCGACGATCTGGCTCCGGCCATTCGGATGGGCTCGGTCGATATTGTTCTGACTGACATTCATTATTGGGAAGGTCCGCGCGGGGTAAAAGATCTGGCTGCGGTCTGCAATACGTTCAATCTGGGTGTTGCCATGCATTCTGGTGCTGAATTTGGTATTGAGCTGGCAGCTATGATTCACACCGCGTCAACCATTCCACAAATGAACTTCGCGGGCGATGCGCACTACCATTATCTCACCGATGACATCATCGAAGGCGGGTTAATGAAATACGAAAATGGCGCGATCAAAGTCCCGACCGGCCCCGGCTTAGGCGTATCGCTGGACGAGGATAAGATGAAGCACTACGAAAAGTATTACGAGGAGAAAGGCGATTACTACGCCCGTTTCCACCAAGACCCCTATCGACCGGATTGGTACCCAACCGTTGGTGGAATGTAAAATAAGGCAGACAGGATATAGAAAAAGTAAAATAAAAAATCTCCCCTCTCCTGTGTTAGGAGAGGGGCCGGGGGTGAGGTAACATGCGCTTAGAAGGTAAAAAAGCACTGGTAACAGGAGCATCGCAAGGAATCGGGAAAGCCATTGCAATCCAGTTGGCCGAAGCGGGTTGCGATGTAGTGATTCATTTTCACGAAAACCGTGAAGATGCCGAAACCGTTGCCGAAACGATTCGCCAAATGGGCCTTAAGGCTTATCTGCTGCAGGCTGATTTACAGGAAACCGCGCAGGCTATTCTACTTGGCGAACAAGCCTGGGAAATAGCAGGGGGTTTGGATATTCTGGTAAACAACGCGGGCGTATCGTACAAAAAACATTTTCTGGATGTGACTGAAACCGATTTTGAACAGTTCAGTAACGTCAATTTCCGAAGCACAACGTTTCTGACGCAATCAGTTGCCCGAAATATGGTAAAGCATTCGGTAGCAGGTAGTATCTGGACCATTACATCGGTCAATGGAATTCGGCCTGGACTTGGCTTATCGCTCTACGGAGCCACCAAAGGAGCACTGGAAATCCTGATGAAAGGCGTAGCGATGGAGCTGGGTCCACACAACATCCGAGTCAATACGCTGGCGATTGGCGCTGTGCAGACCGACATCAATCGGTTGGTTTGGGAAAACCCAGACTTACTTCAGGAAGTAACCGACGGCATACCCGCCGGACGGCTCGGTCAACCAGAAGAAATCGCCAGCGTACTAGTGGATTTAATCGCGTCGGGCAGCTACCTGACCGGCTCGACCATCACCGTCGACGGTGGTTTGCTGCTGATGCGGGGCTACGGAAAACCGAAACCTTATGAAACGGGGAAATGAGTATTTAGGACATCAACGCTGTCAATAAGGATAACGCCTTCTTTACGGCAAATTGGCTGGAAATCGGCATCATAAGAGGCAAGGCACTTGATACCAGAAGATTGACAATGCGAAAAAATAATAGCGTCGTTGGGCAATAGATTGTATTCCCGCATAAACCGGGGAACATCGTATGCTACAGATGCGTCAACATCTTTTAAAAAATGAAGGGGCTGTAATAACGATTCAACGTCATGCTTATCCAGCAATTCAGGAATATAATTGGCCATTTTCAACGTCCGAAGCGACTTCTGTCCGTAGTGAGCAAGCGTCACGAACAGATATTCACTAAGAACGATTTGATTATAACACAAGAGATATTGGCGCTGAATCAATTCGTCCAGCAAGTCAGTTTTAGTACCTTTTTTATACTCAGCAAGAATCGATGTGTCGAGAAAAATTCTTATTGGAGGTACCATTCTTCATCAAGATCAATCTGCGGGTCAAGTTTAGCGGGCATTGATGCCTTGTGCTTCCGCAAAATCGCCAGTTTTTCTTCGACTGTTAATTCGGGCCTTGGTGACGTAACTTTTTTTAGAACAATAACTTCTACCTCCTGCTCCCGGTACGAGGGGGGCATGGGTAGTACCAATGTATCGTCGGTAACGCGCTGTATAAACCGAAGTGCTTCCATAAGCTTAGCCTTTTGATTGATGAAAAGTAAACACATTTCGCTATTCTTCCTAATAACGCTCCTGAGCATCGCTTCGGTTTCTGGTCAGGAGAATCCAGCGCCAGATAACCCATTTGCCGAAGAGAAAAATAAACTCTGGCAACCGTACCGGATTACCCCACGAACGGGAGCGCAACACGTATCGTTATCGGGCGATGGCTGGGAATTGTCGCATACCGACCAGCCCATAACCGATCTGAACGCTCCTCGCAAAGATGCGTTTCAGACCAGCATTCCGAATTCGGTGCATTGGTCGTACTACAAAGCTGGGAAGCTACCTCACCCCTATTACCACAAAAACTCCGACCGGTATAAGTTCATGGACGAGAAGGTGTGGTACTACCGCAAAACCTTCTCGACACCCGTCAGCGCCAAAACTGGTAGCTATGCTTTTCTGTGCTTTGATGGTGTCGATTACTTTTCGAAAGTGTGGCTGAACGGCACGCTATTAGGTGTTCACGAAGGCATGTTCGGCGGACCAACGATTGAGATCAGCAAGCTATTAAAACCGTCGGGCAACAACGATCTGCTGGTTGAAGTGCGAGCTGGAAACTGGGGCAACAAGGCCACTGATTACGAAAGTCTGCCGCGCAACAGCAATGGCGAATACATGATTGAAAAGCGAAAAGGCTACAATCCTCGCGCCAGTGGCCGGATTATCAAGCCGTGGGTCATTTCAGGAAGTTCGGGTTGCGAAATGTTCTTCAGCGTGGGTATGTGGCAGGATGTCCGGCTCGAAATGGTGCAGCCCTATCACCTCGAACGACCTTACCTGACTACGACATCTATCCAAAATGGGAAAGCAACGCTTCACTTCGCGAGTGAGGTACTGGCTGATACGAATTCACTTGGCTACCAGCTCCATCCCTGGAAAAACGCGCAGATGCATCATTACGACGGTCGCGTTCCAGGTACGACGCCCTCCAATGCAGCCCTGTCTGTTCTGCTTGAACTGGTCGATAAAGGGGGTAATGTAGCGTTCACGCAGGAAAAACCGTTCAAGGCATTCAAGGGTCGGACCTGGTTCGAAGACGATTTAACCATATCGAATCCCAAACTGTGGCATCCGAACGGGTTGGGCGAGGCCAATCTGTACACGGTAAAAGTAACGCTCAAAAAAGACCGGCTGGTTGTCGACCAGATTCAGTTTCCGTTCGGAATACGTACCATCGAGCGAGTAGCTTCGGCTGGACCACGTTATGCCGACCGCTGGGAGAACTGGCAGTTTGTGGTCAATGGGCGGAAGTTTTTTGTGAAAGGCATGAACTTCACCCCGCAGGATGTGTTGCTCGAAACCTCGAAAGAACGCTACCGCTGGACGCTGGAAGCGGCAAAAAAAATGGGCGTTCAGTTGATCCGTATCTGGGGTGGTGGCCTGCTCGAAACGGAGCATTTCTACAACATCTGTAACGAACTGGGCATCATGGTCTGGCAGGATTTCCCGATCGGAAATCAGGACACGCCACTCTATCCCCAAGATATTTGGGAGGCCCAGGTGGTACAAACGATCGTCCGGTTACGCAATCATCCGTCGCTGGCAGTTTGGTGTGGCGGTAACGAATTCAACCCATATTCGCTGGGCAATGCGGCCACGATGGGTATTCTGGAACGCAATCTGGATATTTTCGACAAGTCACGCCTATACGTCCGTACCACCCCCGATGACGGAAGTATCCACACTTACCCCGATATGGACCCAACCTGGTATGGTATCGGCTACCGCTACGAGCCCTGGATTTCAGAAACGGGTATGCACTCGATGCCCGAAGCCAGCCTATTCTACGAAACCGTTGATAACAAAGAATTTACGGGGTTAGGGAAAATGTGGGATAAAGACTTTTACCAGGGGCATAACGAGTTCATTCATCATTTTACCGAATACGGGCCTAGTCGCGTACCGCGCATGTTGAGTCGGGCATCACACGTTACCGACATGACTGATCCGACTATCGAAGCCATTACGGAAGCGTCGCAGGTGGGAGCGGGGGAATTTTATCAGGTTTTCTCCGAAAAAATGCAGGGTAATTATCCGGTTACGTCGGGGTTGATGCCTTGGGTATTCAAGCGCCACTGGCCAGTGGTTGCGATACAGATGATGGACTGGTTTGGGAATGCTGGTGCACCGTATTACTTCCTCAAACGAACGTACGAACCAACCCACATAGCGATCAGCCTTCCGCGTCTGCTCTGGAAACCCGGTGAACGGATCAAGTTGCCTGTCAACGTAAATCACTCGCTCGCTCAGGCAATACCGGGCGCAACAATTTCCGTGCAGGTACTCGACGATACGTTCAAACAACTCTGGAAGAAGGAACAGAAAATGACCGTAGCAGCTGGTACGTCGGTCGGTTCTGCCGACCTAGGCGAGTACGTGATTCCGGCAGATTACCGCGATCGCTACGTGCTCATCGTTGCCGAATTGCACGACAGCGCAGGTAAGCTTCTATCGCGCTCGTTCTATTACCCACGCAGTCTTTCGATGCTGGAAAACGGTGAGTTCTATCAGAAATACATCAATAATCCGATTCCCTGGCCAACACTGGAAAAAGGCCCTTTTTTAAAGCCTACGATGGCAAAAACAGTAACGTCGCTGACGGCTTCGGTAGTGGGTCAGAAGCCAACAGGCACCGACCAGGCTCAGCTTCGGGTGAAGGTGACGAATACGGGAAAGGTTCCGGCATTTATGGCGAAACTGGACATTACCGGGACCAAACGTGCTATTGTCGCTTCGGACAATTTCACCTGGATTGCCCCCGGCGAAACGCAGGAAATCGACATGGACGTACTCTGGCGCGAACCCTCGACCCGGCAGAATGCCCGTCTGACTGTTAGTGCCTGGAATGCTGCTCCCACAACCGCAAAACTCCCGTAATCATGGTTGAATCACCGCCTTCGCTCACAAAAAAACCGACTGGCTTTCGTTGGGAGTTACTGGCTTTACTTTGGCTGGCTTTCTTCCTGAACCAGGCCGACCGGCAGATTTTCAGCGTCGTGTTACCACTCATTCGGAAAGATCTCGGTTTGACTGATGCTCAACTCGGCCTGATTGCATCGGCACTGGTTTGGACGTATGGCCTACTGGTTCCCATAGCTGGATTTATTGGCGACCGATTTTCACGCCGAAATATTCTCGGTTTTTGCCTGCTATTCTGGTCCTGCGCTACGTTACTGACGGGCTTTTGCTCCACTGTCCTACAATTTATTCTGTTACGCGGTGTGGCAACGGGGGGTGGAGAGGCTTTTTATGCTCCGTCTGCTAATGCGCTGCTGGGCGAAAAGTATAAAGAAAGTCGCTCATTTGCGCTGTCGATTCACCAGACGGCGGTGTATTTCGGTATCATTCTGAGTGGTATCATTGCTGGATACATTGGCGAGCATTACGGCTGGCAGAAAGCATTCTATTTATTTGGCAGTCTGGGCATTCTACTAGCATTTGCATTCTTCAGCCGCATCCCGAAAGACATAGTAAAAGCAACCGTCGAAGCGCGCCAACCTATGCTATCCGAAATTGGCCAAACCGCACGGATCGTGGTCCGAAAACCGACAGTCATTATGCTCACGCTAGGGTTTGGCTGTATGGTATTCGTAAATGTCGGTTACCTGACCTGGATGCCATCGTTTCTGGTCGATAAGTTCGGTATGAGCCTGACCGATGCTGGATTTTCGTCGCTCTTTTATCACCATCTCGGTGCCTTTCTGGGCGTATTGTCGGGGGCAAAAATTGCTGATTATTACGCCAAAGCCAATCCTAAAAGTCGACTGGTGGTGCAGGCTTTGGGTTTGCTGTTGGGCGCCCCATTTATTTATGGCATCAGCATGAGTCAGACGCAGCCGCTCACATACATAGCCCTGTTTTTATTCGGCATTTTCCGGGGTTGGTACGACTCCAACATTGTTGCCTCGCTCTACGAAGTGGTGTCGCCTAAAATCCGGTCGTCAGCCTACGGACTGATGCTGGCCTGCGCTTTTCTAATTGGTTCGTTTGCCCCCTACCTACTGGGTGTTTTAAAGCCTACGCTGGGACTGACAACCGGGCTTGCAAGCCTATCAGGTGTCTATGTACTGGGCAGCTTATTTCTCTGGGCGGGTGCTTTCCTGTTTTTCGACCGGGATAAAGAAAATAGCCTATGAATCGACGCCATTTTATCACCCAGTCAACCTTACTCAGCGGCCTGATGATGACAAATACAACACACGCCCTATCCACGAAATCGGATTTGTTATCCGTACCCAATTTGCTATGTCTCTGGGATTTTACCGGAAAACAACCGCTACGTTCCAAAGGAAAATACCAGTATCTATTGCAGGAGCCAACCGGTCCGGTTTCAATCCTGAAAGAGGGCGTTTTGTCAAACCATTCGCTCGATATCAAAGAACATGCATACCTGACCATTCCCCGTGCTGAATGCCCCGGCCTGAACATTCGCGGAAAAAATGCGCAGGTAACCATACTGGCCTGGGTAAAGCGCCAGGTCAAAAGTCGCGATAATGCCGAGTGCGAAGCCATTGCCGGCATGTGGAATGAGACTCAGAAAAAACGCCAGTACTGCCTGTTTCTGAATATTCGGCTTCGCGATAGCAAAAGTCAGGTGTGTGGACATATTTCGGGGGTGGGCGGTCCAACTCCCGGCGAAAAATGGTGCGTCGACGTATCAATCGGACAAACACCCGTTCGGTACGACGAATGGACGTTCGTAGCTATGACCTATGATGGACAATTAATCAAATCGTACCGAAACGGCCAATTCGATACCCGCGCAGATCGCAATCCCTACTCATATGCAGAAGGTATTTTCGACGGAGGTGACGATGGTGCGGATTTCACCGTTGGAGCCGTTCACCGACTAGGGAATATTGGTAACGATTTTGTTGGCCAACTTGGCGGCCTGGCCGTGTTCGATCGGGCGTTGTCAGAAGAAGAAATTGCGCAGATTCACGAGAATACTCCGCTTCCTGCATCGGCGTCAGTTGCCAATATAGCAACCAAACTAAATTTCCCGGAAGGACCAGCTTTTGCGGCCGATGGAAGTTTGTGGGCTGTTGAACTGAAAGGCGAAAGTTTGGTTCAGGTCAAAAATGGGAAGCTAAAACGCTTTCCCGTTGGTGGAGGGCCGAATGGTATTGCCATCGATAAGCAGGGGAAAGTCTGGTTTTGTGATTCTGCTCAACGTAGTATCCGGTGCTTCGATCCTGTCACCGGAAAAGCCGATACCATTCTGGATAAAATCGATAGCGTCCCCCTCAACAAACCCAACGATTTAGCCTTCGATTCAGCAGGTAATCTGCTCTTTACCTGCCCCGGCGAATCGCGGCAGGAACCGACGGGCTATGCAGTTGTACGGATGCATAATGGTTCCGTCAAGAAAATCACTACGGAAAAATATTTCCCCAACGGGCTGGCATTCAGCATTGATGGAAAAACGCTGGTTCTGGCGGAAACCTATAAACATCGACTCTGGAAAGGCGAATGGAATGCTGAAACCGGCGAATGGACCAATGCGGTTGTCTGGGCTACGGTAGAAGGCCCGCAAGGACCTGGCGGACCCGACGGTATGGCTTTTGGAGAAAACGGCAATCTCTACGTAGCCGTTTATGGTACGGGCTACATCCACGTTGTTTCCCCCGAAGGAAAGGTTATTCAGAAAATTAACACAATTGGCCAGAACCCAACCAACTGCGCCTTCGACCCATCCGGCAAACTTGGCTTAGTCGTTACAGAGGCCGAAAAAGGGCAGTTACAACAGATCAGGACAAACACAAAAGGAATCACATTATTCAATTGATTATAAACTAGATAAACGAAAAATCATGAGTGTCGATCAGTACAAGAAAGAAGTCGGATTGATGAATCTGGAGCAGTTGATCGAAAAGCGTGAAGGCGTTTCCGACACCACGTTCCCTATCCCAGAAAAAGAATTACTACAACGGTACGAACAACTCTACACAGGGGCTGTCAACGACGTTATGCGCGAATTCTGTCTATTGAATCAGGCGTTACCCGGCCATATTCTACCCCTTCGCGAGTACCGAACCGTAGCAGGTTTTGCGTTTACCGTAAAAAGCGCTCCCAATGCCATGATTCGGGGCGAAATGGAATTCCGTACGCAAATGCTCGACGAAATGCACGAAGACGCATTTGTGGTTTGGGATACCACCAGCGATAGCAAAGCGACTCTTTGGGGAGGAGTTATGACCGCCACCGCCAAAGGGAAAAAAGTAAAAGCAGCCTGTATTGACGGGGGCATTCGCGATACACACCAGATTCTGGAAGCAGACTTTCCCCTATTCTACAAGTACAGAATCTCGAATGGTAGTCTGGGCCGATGCCTCATCACGCATTTTCAGGTTACGATCCAGATTGGCGACGTAACTATTAAACCCGGCGACATCGTATTAGGCGATATTGACGGAGTGCTGGTGGTTCCCCGCGAAATTGCCTACGATGTTCTGATGCGGGCAGAGGAGATTATTGCGAACGAAAAAATGATTTTCAATTGGGTTCATGAAGGGCAATCCATTCAGGAAATTACCGAAAAAGGTGGTTATTTTTAGCGAGCTGTAGCTACTGACTGAATCGCTGTGGATGAACAATCTGCAGCGATTCAAAACCATCTATGGGTATTGGTTTCCAGGCGCACCGCTACTGCTTATTCCGGCCATAATTTCTGGCTTATTTAGTTTTTATCACATCTAATGCTACAGAGTACCATGTCTGATATAGTCGAGCTGCTGGTGAAAACGTTTGGCAAAAGCTGTGTACTAACTCATGAGGAAGCCAGCACGCGCGTGGCAAGCCATTGGAAGCCATCCGGGAATCTGAATTGTCTGGCGCTGCTTTTGCCAAAAACAACCCAGGATGTATCAAAAATGCTTCAAATCTGCCATGACTTCCATCAGCCTGTCGTGCCGCATGGCGGATTGACAAATGTTGTTGGCGGCACAGATACTCAGCCCAATGAAATTGCGCTAAGCCTGGAACGAATGAATCAGATTGAACAAATCGACGTCATCAACAAGTCGGTAATCGTACAGGCAGGGGTGGTATTGCAGCAACTGCGGGAAGCTGTAGCCGTACAGGGTCAGCTATTTCCGCTTGATTTGGGTGCTAAAGGTAGCTGTATGATTGGTGGTAACATTGCATCCAACGCCGGTGGGCTACAGGCGTTGCGGTATGGCGTTATGCGAAATCTGATACTGGGTTTAGAGGTCGTTTTAGCCGATGGCACGATTGTTTCGTCGATGAACAGGATGATGAAGAATAATGCAGGCTATGACATCAAACAACTGTTTATCGGATCAGAAGGCACACTTGGCATTATCACAAGAGCCGTTTTGAAACTGGAAGACCTGCCCAAAACCCGAAACACAGCTTTTATAGCCGTAGAGAGTTTTGAGAAAGCCAATCAAGTGTTACTCGCGGCCAAAGCCACGTTAAAAAGTGACCTTACCAGCTTTGAACTGTTGTGGCAGGATTACTACCAACTAATGACGTCGAAGCCTTCAACGTTTTCTCCGCCTTTAGCCCAAACATATCCTTTTTATATTCTGCTCGAATCACTCGGACAGGAGGCCGAAAAAGACAAATTACAGGTTGAAGCGTTTTTAGAACATTGCCTGACGACCGAGTTAATTGCGGATGCTGCGATTGTCCAGTCGCAAAAAGAGCTGGACTGGTTCTGGGGTATTCGCGAAAATGTAGAGTTTATCTTTTCGGTCCATCGGCCAGTCTTTCTATTTGACATTAGTCTGGCTATTGCCGATATGGACGATTATATCAACACAATCCGATCGGCACTACGCAGCAGTTGGCCAGATGTGTATCTGTATATATTCGGCCATATGGGCGATGGGAACTTGCACCTATTTATTAGTTGTGGCGACGATGATCAGAAAACAAAACACACAATTGAAGACATTATTTATCAACCTCTCCAGCCAATCGGAGGCTCCATCACCGGCGAACATGGAATTGGTTTAGAGAAAAAGCCGTGGCTTCACGTAAGCCGTACTCCTGAAGAAATAGCGCTCATGAGTACGATTAAAAAAGCTTTAGACCCACGGGGCATTCTCAATCCAGGGAAATTATTACCTAAATAGAATACGCTGACTTCCTGCTTCCTAACCAATTATTAGCTTCAGTTATGAGAAAACGGACCGGTGGAAGAAACTGAAAAATTGAAAAACTTTTCTTTTGTAAGTTTGGTTGATATATCAACAATAAATACCTTTGTCGCATGGTAGTCAATAAAGAAGAGGAATTACGGAGCAAAATTTCGGAGCGGATGGGTCGCCTGTCCATTTTCACGATCAATCACGTAGGCCATCTGATGGGCAAACGGGCAAATCGTGAGCTGCTGCGTTCGGGCTTTAGCCTACAACTTGAGCAATTGCCGATTTTATTCGCAACCTACTTTTCGGGCGACGAGCTGCCTTCCCAACAGGAAATAGCTAATTTACTGCACAAGGATAAGTCTGGCATTCAGCGCTCAATACGCACGCTCGAACGGGATGGCTACTTGCGAATCGTTTCGGATGAGATCGACCGACGGAAGAACCTGATTCAGATGACGCCAGCAGGCAAAATGGTAGTTGAGAAAGTGATCGAAACGGCTGAAAGCATTGATAAGCAGGTGACAGATCAACTAAATGCAGATGAACTGGCTTCCTTTCTGACCACGCTCCGGAAGATTTCTTCTCTATTGGATAAGTAACATTTTTTTAACCATATAGTTGATATATCTACAGTAGACACATCAACTTTATTTCACTTATGAAACAAAAAATTGCACTGGGTTTATTGATCCTGCTAGCCCAGAGTAGCTGGGCCCAGTCTCCAGCTAGCTTTCGATTAAAGGATTGTATCGACTACGGACTGCAACATTTCGGCACCGTTCGCATTGCACAAAATCAGGTTGAAAATGCCAATCAGCAGGCACGTCAGGCGTTGGGCTTATATCTACCCCAGGTATCAGCAACGGGAACGCTGACCGATAATGTCAAACTGCAAAAAAGCGTTATTCCAGCTGGTGTGTTTGGCCCTGAACCACAAGTATTTATTATCGGGCAGAAGTACCAGACAAACGTAACGGCGCAAGCCAGTCAAACCATTTATGACCGATCGTTGCTGCTCGGAATCAAAGCGGCTAAGCCCAACCAGCAACTAGCCGAACTAAATACCCGCCAAACTCGCGAGGACATTATTTACAACATTGCCAGCAATTACTATCAGGTTTTTATCGCCCAGCAACAGATTTCACTGCTACGAGATAACTTACAGCGAACCCAGCAGGTACTCAACATACTGAAATTACAACGCGACAACGGTGTGATTCAACCAGTTGATTATACCCGTACAGAAGTGAGTTACAACAGCACGCAGTCGCAATTGACGTTGGCGGAGAATGATCTGAACCTGGCTATGAACCGCCTGAAATATCAAATGGGTTTATCGCAGGATGAAACGATTACGTTAACAGATTCGACCCTTCTGAAACAACTACCCACGGTGGAGCAAACACCTTTTGAGGCTACAAATCTAGTTTCGTTTCAGCAGGCAGCTACCAATCTGGATCTACAACGCCTTCAATTAGAACGAGTTAAAGCAGGTTATTTTCCAACCGTAGCGCTGACGGCCAATTATGGCACGGTTAATTTGGGGGCGCAAACTATTGATAAATTATTCACCAATTTCGTCGGATTTGGTAGTGTTGGGCTACGGTTCAGTATTCCAATTTTCGATGGATTTCAACGGGACGCTCAAATCAAACAGCAACGACTTACGGTGCTGAATCAGGAAGAACAGCAGAAACTGAATGTAGCTGCGTATCGACTTCAATTTAACAATGCACAATCGCAAATTCAGCGTGTACAAACCAACGTATTGAATGGCGATCGAAACGTTAAGCTGGCTCAGGAAGTTTATAACATCACTACACTGCAATACAAGCAAGGCGTTAAATCGCTCACCGATCTTGTCAATGCCGATACCCAATACCGGCAATCACAGTCTGACTACATCAATTCACTCATTAATCTGTACCAGGCCCGCCTTGATTTAGAGCAATCGAAGGGCACATTACTTACTTTCTATAATCAACTCTAATCGGGCCGCCGGAGCGGTCAGTAGACGGCAATACAACCAATGCATGAAAAAGACATCACTCATCATTATCGCGGCCTCAGTGGCTATCGTTGCTCTGATCGGGTTTCGACTGGCATCGAATAAAAAGAAAATCGATGCACAGAACAAACCCGTTGTCGCTACAAACGTAGCGATCCCAGTAACAGTCAATCGGGTTGAAGAAGCCACTGTCAGTCAGCAGCTTGTAAAAACGGGAAATTTAATTCCGTTCCGGGAAGCAAACATTACGGCAACCACCGCCGGCAAAGTCACACGCGTCAATTTTGATCTGGGTACGCCAGTCCGTCAAGGTCAAACCCTGGTCGAACTGGACAATCAATTAAAGGAACTGTCGCTACAGGCTACTAAACTTAACATCGAAAAACTGAAGAAAGACGTTACGCGCTACAACACGTTGCTGGCGGGAAACGCTACAACTGAAATTCAGGTAAATGAAACTAAATACAACTATGAAAACGCTGTTAATCAGGCCGAACAGATTCAGAAGCAAATTCAGGATGCCAATGTAAAAGCGCCAATCAACGGGCAGATTGTTCAGAAAGGAATTGAACCCGGCGTTTACATCACCGTAGGCAGTACGCTGGGCAAAGTGCTGGATATATCGCGATTGAAAGTAAACGTACTGGTCAATGAAAGTGATGTGTATCAGCTGCATAAAGG
Source organism: Spirosoma harenae (assembly GCF_054776975.1). Classification (NCBI taxonomy): domain Bacteria; kingdom Pseudomonadati; phylum Bacteroidota; class Cytophagia; order Cytophagales; family Cytophagaceae; genus Spirosoma; species Spirosoma harenae. The sequence continues at coordinate 79,526 of NZ_BAAHBD010000014.1, forward strand.
CCAATCCGTGAAAGTTTCAGCCGATGTATTTCCAGGCAAAGTTTTTACCGGCCAGATTTCTTACATCGCCCCACAAGGCACCGACGAGCATAATTATCCGGTTGAAATCACGATTGCCAATGGGAACGGCCTGAAAGCCGGAACGTTCGTCAACGTCGATTTTTCGCAGAAATCTAATCAGAAAGCACTACAGATTCCGCGTACAGCCTTGGTTGAAAGTATCAAAAATCCGTATGTATACATCGTCGAAAACAACGTAGTTCATCAGCGTAAAATCTCAGTAGGACGTGATTTCGGCGACTCCATTGAAGTACTAAGCGGCTTAGCTGCTGGGGACGTAATCGTCACGACTGGCCAGCTAAACCTGAGCGAAGGCAAGCCTGTGCAGATAACAAAATAATAAGATCATGTCAATAACCGAAATAGCCATAAAACGGCCGTTACTGGTAACGACCATATTTACTGTACTGATTTTGTTCGGGGTACTGAGTTACCAACAATTGTCGTACAACCTGCTGCCAAAATTTGAAGCGAACGTCATCAGCGTAGCCACTACGTATCGGGGTGCTTCCGCCGATGAAGTCGAAACGAACGTGACGAAACGCATTGAGGATGCGGTGTCGTCGCTGGAAGGATTGGATCGCATGACCGCTACCTCACAAGAAGGGGCTTCGATTGTCATTATCCAGTTGAAGAATGGCGTCGACGTAACCCAGGCACAACAGGATGCCCAACGTAAGATCGAACAGATCATCAACCTGTTGCCCGACGAAGTAGATCGGCCGATTCTGAATAAATTCTCGACGGATGAAATTCCTGTTTTGCGGATGGGTGTAACTGCCAACCTGTCGCCGACCAAATTGTACGACCTGATTGATAATGAATTAAAACCACAGCTATCGAACGTTGCCGGGGTTGGTCAGATCAATGTAATTGGTGGAACTGAGCGAGAAATTCAGGTCAATGTCAACGCCGAAAAATTGCGGGCCTATGGTGTTTCGATCGGTCAAGTGTCGCAGGCGATTAATGCCGCCAATACCAGTTACCCTGCGGGTCAACTCGAAACACGGGAACAGCAATATTCCATTCGGTTTGATGCGTCCGTCGAAACAGTGAATCGTCTTCGTACGCTGGTCATTGCTCGTCGGACCGATGGCAGTGAAATTCAACTGAATAACGTAGCCGAAGTAGTCGATGCTGTGGCTAAACCGACAGCAATCAACCACATCAACGGTATCCCTTCGATTGGTATTCAGGTACAGAAACAATCAGATGCCAATGCGGTATCAGTCAGCGAGTTAGTACGGGCACGAATTGCGGTTCTGGAAAAACAACACAGCGATGTAAAACTGAAATTTAACATTGCTTCCGACCAATCGACTTACACACTGGCTTCAGCCCATGCCGTAGTTGACGATCTATTCCTGGCCGTTTTGATCGTATCTGTAGTAATGTTGCTGTTCCTGCATAGTTTCCGGTCGTCGCTGTTTGTACTGGTCGCGTTGCCGTCGTCCATTATCCCAACGTTTGTGCTGATGTATCTGGCAGGTTTCTCGCTGAACCTGATGACCTTGATGGCGCTTTCGCTGGTCGTAGGTATTCTGGTCGATGACTCGATTGTGGTTCTGGAAAATATCAACCGTCACCTCGAAATGGGTAAAAACCGCGTCCAGGCCGCTCTGGAAGGACGGAACGAAATTGGCTTTACAGCACTGGCAATCACACTGGTTGACGTTGTGGTATTCGTACCGCTTGCCATGACAGGCGGCCTGATCGGGAATATTTTACGAGAGTTCTCACTGGTTGTCGTATTCTCAACGCTGATGAGCTTGATGGTGTCGTTCACACTGACTCCCCTGCTCGTATCGCGTTTCGGCAAACAGGAAGCCCTCAATCCGAACTCGTTATGGGGCAAATTAAATCTCGGTTTTGAGCGGCTATTGGATCGAATTACAGCGGCTTATGGACGTATTCTGGAGTCTGTTCTGGGCCATAAACGCTGGATTTTCATTGCTGTTTTAGTTCTGTTGATTGGCTCGATTGCGCTGGTACCTGCTGGTTTTATTGGTGCTGCCTTCATGCCCCAAAGCGATCAGGGCGAAATGAGCGTCCAGTTGGAACTAGCGCCGACAGCTTCCATTTACCAGTCGAACGCCGTATCGCAACGGGCCGAGCAATTGATTATGAAACACCCCGAAGTAACCAACGTTTTCACGAACGTGGGTTACACCAGCAGTGGTATCGCTACGTCTTCCAATAGCAATATTGTTGATCTGAACGTTAAGCTAACCGATAAAAAAGGCCGTACGGTTTCGACTGAAGATTTCGGGCAAATACTAAAACGGGAGGTCGGTCAGATTCCGGGTGTGAAAGTAACGGTAAGCCCTGTCGGTATTGTGGGTGCTTCGCAGGCGCCAATTCAGATTGCCGTAAAAGGAACCAGCCTGACGAGTATCCGGCAGGCTGCCGCGCAGGTGAAGGATGTGGTTACGTCGATTCCTGGTACCCAGGATGTGAAGTATTCCGTAAAAGATCCGAAACCGGAAGTAACGGTAAGCTTGGATCGGGAAAAAATGGCGCAACTGGGCATCAGTGCTTCCGATGTTGGTATTGCTTTACAGAACGCGTTCCGAGGTAATGATTTATCGAAGTTCAAACAGAACGGAAATGAATACGATATTCTGATTAGCCTTGACCGTTTCGACCGTACCAATCCTCAGGATGTCAACCGGTTGACGTTTGTCAACAATCAGGGCCGGACGTTTGAGTTATCGCAGTTCGCTCGGGTGCAGGAACAAACGGGTGAAAGCGTGTTGGAACGTATCGACCGATTATCGTCTATCACGATTAATTCACAGGTGATTGGCCGACCAGTTGGTACGGTTGGTGCTGATATTCAGGCTAAAATGGCGAATGTTAAACTTCCAGAAGGCGTTAGTATTCAGTACTTAGGTCAATTGCAACAGCAATCCGATGCATTTGGTAGTCTGGGCTTAGCGTTAGGCATTGCTATTCTGCTGGTGTACTTTATCATGGTCGCCCTCTACGAAAGCGTTGTGTATCCGTTCGTTGTCTTGTTCTCCATTCCGGTTGCGCTGATCGGTGCATTGTTGGCCTTGGCGCTGTCGATGCAGAGCCTGACGGTGTTCTCGATTGTCGGTATGATTATGTTGCTGGGACTTGTTGCCAAGAACGCGATTCTGATCGTTGACTTTGCGAATCAGCTAAAAGCAGAAGGTCATGATGTGGTTCATGCACTGATTGAAGCAGGTAAAGAACGTCTCCGTCCGATTCTGATGACCACATTGGCGATGGTGTTCGGTATGTTGCCAATTGCGTTAGCCAGCGGTGCCGGTGCTGAAACGAAAAACGGTATGGCTTGGGTAATCATCGGTGGATTAACGTCTTCCCTCCTACTAACCCTGCTGGTTGTCCCATCAGTCTACCTCGTCGTTGACCGAATTATCGCCCGATTTACGAAGAAAAAAGTAACGCCTAAGAAGCCGCAGGAACTGGAAGTAGCGAAAGCGATTAGTTAGAAAAGAGTGCTTTTGTCATTCTGACCGTAGGGAAGAATCTTACTGCATCCTTACTTAGAATTAGGGTACATTAAGTTTCTTCCCTACGGTCAGAATGACAAAATCGCTTTAGAGAGCCGCATAAAATTCCAGTCCTTTCTGTGTGAGTAGTCCACGAACAAAAAGGTGTTTGATAGCTTCATCAGCATCCTCAAAGGGCGTCTCGCGCTGACTTTGATCGACCCATAACCAGGCAATTACGGCTTCATTCAAATCAGCCCGGTAAACGGCTTGCTCTATCCCCTGCCGAAGATTTTTCACTAGAATACGATTAATATATTCCGCTTGAAAGCTTTGAAAAAAATGCCAGACAGTCGGGTAATGGCGTTCTATATCGCGGAGTAAGTTTGGATTTACTTCGCGTCGGTACAGGATTAGTCGGTCCCAAATCCGTAGGGCAATACTAATTGGATTGTCTACCTGGGTTTGAATGACAGTAGCTTGCTCCAGGCTTTCATTCAGTTGACTTTCCAGCATCAACCTGACCAGCTCTTCTTTACTCTCGAAATAGTGGTAGACGGTATTTTTAGAAATGCCTAACTCTCTGGCAATATCCTCCAACCTGACCGTTTTGACGCCATAATGATTAAAAAGGTGCCGGGCTTCAGCGAGAATCCGCTCTTTCATACTCAATCAAACCAGTCAATTTCACATATTGATGTATCAAAGTACAAAGTCATCCAAACCTATTCTTGTTTGATGGCTATTATCAACAGACACTAACGAATCATCCAAAATAAATAGGTGTATGGACGTTCTGGCAGCAGGCATTCGACAAATTGCACTGTCCAGGTTGATAGGCTGGATTATTGGCTGGAGTCTGATTGTACTTCCTTGTACGCTAATAGAAACCTTTGCTCAGGAGTCTAAAGTATATTCGTCTGACCTCCAGATCAGTATTTCGATTCTCTATTTTGATCAAAGCAGTCATCAACTTCGACCGGGTGTAAAAGCCAGTTTAGATTCGCTAGCCCAACTTTTGACGGCCCAACCTAAACTGATGGCAATGGTGACGGGCTATACAGACAATATTGGCAAACGTGAATTAAATATGACGCTTGCCGAACAACGGGCAAAAACAGTAGCGAATTATTTGAAACAACAAGGTGTATCAACTGACCAGATAAAGGCCAATTGGGTTGGCCCTGATCAAACTACTTCTGTAAATGCACGAACGATAAGCCGACGGGTTATAGTCCAACTGTTGCCTAAGTAAACTAGTCCTGCCAGCCTGTTGGTTTTATGGGAGTGCGGCTATCGCTCGGTGCGCAAACCGCTAAAGGAGGACGATAGCGAGCTGAGCTACTGGGTTCACCAATAGGATCGTGCCCATTCAACGCTTTAAACAGCCCCGGTGTAAATCCTACGGCATCATTGCGGGTTAGCCAATACCGTTGTGCTGAAACGGCCGAAGCAGTAAAATAGCCTACTACAAGTTCATTGGGCGTCGTACGATTTTTTACGTTCCCAACTGGAATCGAACCGGGCGCATCGGCAACTCCACCTGTGTTTTGCGTCTGATCACGTAGCTTTTTAAGGTAAGTATAGGCCGACTCAGAAAGCGAGGATTGTCGAATTTCGATTAGGCAATGCTGCTTCCAATACAACGGAACCTGTGCAACCAAACGTGCTTTTACAGTTCCACCATTGCTATAGACATCATCCAATACATTTAACTGAGAACTATGGATGATTTCCCAGCACGCTGTTCGGCAATTATAATCATAGTACGGATAGGTGAATTTCTCATTGACACAGTCCTCGATCAGATTCCCATTTGCATCTGTAATTTGATAGAGTCCGCCATGGCAACTGTGACACCATTCCTGTCTCTCCCAATCGATCCAATCCCAACGATAATAATTATGCTGATTGACAGGATCTTGCCAATCAATGAAAAAATCATGAGCAGCTACATAGCCCCCATCTAATTGCTGAGCTGGAGCTAAACTTTTCGAGTTGAATGTTGCGTAAACTCTAGCAATGGGTGGTACAGCCTGCATCACCTGCTGCGTCGATTCGTACGATCGCCCGTCCGATAAAACAAATCGAAGCTGGTAGCTATGCCCAATCTGACCAATAAATCCATCAGGTGCCTGATACCGCCCCGGATCGGTTTCCTGAAATCTAATCACCTCCATTGAATCGACTACGACATCAACGGCTGCCTTACTGAGTGGAATAGTACCATACCGCCCCGTCAATGGGTCGGCTTTCGACTGATTCAGACGAATAAGTTGTGGTTCAGCCAGATTAGTAATCACCCCATCAACAACGATTGTGTTAACCCTACTAAATACTAACGCACCGTCCGGATCGACACAGCCAGTAAGCAAATAGATAAGTAGCAGGAATTTTAGGGCTAAAACCGACCGCATAGATTCATTACTCCGCCAATGTATTTAGGAGAAAGGCAAAAAATGTTAGTAATTAATTGTACGCAGGTTAATCATACGCCAATATAAAGTTCAACCATGGTACTTGGCTCATTATTTTTATTTATTTTATCGAAATAGTTGTATTAAATCTTTTTATTTACCAATTTTGTTTCACTTGCTGCTCAGGTAGCATCCATCATTGCTTTTTTCAATTCAGGTTGTATTCAATAGGAAAGGCTGGCCGTCGTACGACCAGCCTTTTTTCGTGCAGTGGAAAACCCTACCTTTGCGGCTTCAATCGCCCGCGTCTGCAATGCCGCTGATTGCCTCTTCCAATTATGAGCCGCCCACCCGATTGTGGAACGGTCATTTGCAAACCATTATTCCCTCGCTATTTCGCAAGGTGTCGGTTTCCTACGTCCGCGAACGAATCGAAACCCCCGACGATGATTTTCTGGATTTGGATTGGGCGTTTTTTAATGATGAGCCAAGAACGATAAGTGATGAGTTGGCTAACGCGAATAATCACTCATCGTTAGTTATTCTCTCCCATGGTCTTGAGGGCAGTTCAACAAGTCCCTATCTGGCGGGAATGGTGCGTCATTTAACAAAAAACGGGTTTGATTGTCTGGCATGGCATTACCGTTCGTGCAGTGGAGAAATGAATCGACAAGAGCGATTTTACCACGTTGGCGAAACAACAGATCTACACTTCGTCCTAAATTATGCGCTCACGAAAGGCTATTCGACGGTTTATTTGATGGGCTTTAGCGCAGGGGGAAATGTAACGCTGAAATACCTGGGCGAACGCGGACAAGACATTAATCCGGCCGTTAAAAAGGGAGTTGTTTTCTCAGTCCCACTTGATCTAATGGGCTCAGCCCGACGGCTTGAGCAGTGGGATAGTCTGGTTTACAATTATCGATTCAGTCGGACGTTAAAACGAAAAGTGCTTCAAAAGGCAACCGTTATGCCTGGCGTTTTTCCGACTGAGGCCGTTATAAAAGCGCGTAATGTTCGCGAGTTCGACAATTCCTTTACAGCTCCAATGAATGGTTTTCGGGATGCGTTGGACTATTACACGCGTAGTAGTTCACTCCAGTTTATCCCAACTATTGCAATACCTACACTGATCATCAACGCTAAAAATGACCCGTTTCTATCGCCCGAATGTTTTCCGGAAGCGTTAGCGCGGGAACTACCCAACGTCTGGATGGAGTTTCCAGAGCAAGGCGGCCATTGCGGTTTCCCCGACAAAAACAGTACTCTTCAGGGTACGTATTGGTCGGAAAAACGGGCTGTAGAATTTTTGACAAACGAGTAACACAAAGGCAACATCGACAAACAGCGGTTTACCGCCCCTTTAAAAACTAGTAACCGGATTTTAGATAATGAACCGCAGGAAGATGCGGATGTTGAACCAATGTAAATTATGCTCACCAAACCACTGGAACAGACGTATTACATCATCGATTTCGATAGTACGTTTACCAAAGTCGAAGCCCTCGACGTGCTCGGCGAAATCTCACTCATCGGTCGGCCAGACCGCGACGATGTATTGAAGCAAATTCAAACCATCACCGACCGGGGAATGTCGGGCGAAATTTCGTTTACCGAATCACTCAATCTGCGGCTGGGCTTACTTAAAGCGCACCGCGATCAGTTGCCTGCCCTGATCGAGAATCTGATGGGTAAAATCTCCGATTCGTTTCAGCGCAACAAAGAGTTTCTGACCGAAAATGCGGAAAATATTTACGTCGTATCAAACGGATTCAAAGAGTTTATCGTACCGATTGTAACGTCTTTGGGCGTTCGCTCGACGAATGTCTTCGCCAATACATTTGTCTTCGACAGAGATGGTGCTATCATAGGTTTCGATGCCGAAAACCCACTCTCTGCTAATGGGGGTAAATCTCAGGTTATCAAAGAATTGAATCTGGATGGTGAAGTCTATGTAATTGGCGATGGGTATACTGACTATGAAATCCGTGCTTCGGGACTGGCCAATCGTTTTTATGCCTTTACTGAAAACGTCATGCGTCCTCGTGTCGTCGAAAAAGCGGACTATGTGGCTCCTTCGCTCGATGAATTTTTATATCATAATAATCTGAATCGCAGCCAGTCGTATCCTAAAAGCCGAATTAAGGTTCTTTTACTGGAAAATGTACACCCTGTTGCTGTACAGCTTTTTGAGCAGGAAGGATTTAACGTTGAAATCCGAAAAGGAGCGCTGGATGAAGATGAATTGATCGAGGCCATTCGCGACGTGTCGATTCTCGGCATTCGGTCGAAAACAAATGTAACTCCCCGCGTATTGGAACATGCCAATAAATTGATGACGATTGGCGCATTCTGTATTGGTACAAACCAGATCGATTTAGATGCCTGTACGCAAAAAGGGATTGCCGTTTTCAACGCACCATACAGCAACACCCGATCCGTTGTCGAGTTGGCGATTGGCGAAATCATCATGCTGATTCGGAGTGTTGTTCCGAAAAGTAACCTGATGCACCTGGGGGGCTGGGACAAATCGGCAAAAAACAGTTTTGAGGTTCGCGGGAAAAAGCTCGGCCTGGTTGGGTACGGCAACATTGGCACGCAATTGTCCGTAGTCGCTGAAGCCTTGGGCATGGAGGTTTATTTCTATGATGTCGTTGATAAACTGGCGCTTGGGAATGCCCGCAAATGTAAGTCACTGGATGAGCTGCTGGCCGTTGCCGACATTATCAGTTTACATACTGACGGACGCAAGGAAAACAAAAACCTGATCAGTTACCGTGAGTTTTCACTGATGAAAGCGGGGGTAATTTTCCTGAATCTCTCACGCGGTCACATTGTCGATATTCCAGCACTCGTTGATGCGCTGGAACGTGGAAAAGTGGCAGGGGCAGGTGTAGATGTATTCCCAGACGAGCCCAAAACGAATAATGAAGAATTCGTCAGCGCGTTACGCAAAATACCGAATGTGATTCTCACCCCTCATATTGGCGGTAGTACCGAAGAAGCGCAGGAAAATATTGGCAATTTTGTACCGGGCAAATTGCTCGAATACATTAACAACGGCAGTACGTATGGTAGCGTCAACTTCCCCGAACTTCAGCTTCCTTTGCTGAAAGGTGCTCATCGGCTGCTGCATATTCACGCCAATGTACCGGGCATTCTGGCCAAAATGAATACCATTTTCGCCAAATACCATATCAATATTCACGGTCAGTATCTGAAAACCAACGAGCAAATTGGGTACGTGATCACCGATGTTGGCAAAGAATATGCCGATGAAGTGGTTCAGGAACTGAAGGAAATTGACAATACCATTAAGTTTAGATTACTGTATTAACAGGAGCCGAGGAAAAAAGGAGGAGAAGGGAAAAGTTCGGTGATCAGCCCATTCCCTTCTTCCTTTGCCCATACCTTCTTTTTTACCTTTCTCCTCTTTTATGACGAATCTTTACTTTATCCCTTCTTCAGCAGAAGTGCGCTATGCCCGCTGGTTTTCGGCAGGCATAGTGCTTCCTTTTTTTGGCGTACTGGCCTTGCTGTATGGATTTTTCTTTGTTCGCAACTTCAGCGGTCCACTTGCCAGTATACCCTCAGGTGATACCGACCAATGGGATTACATGGGGTACTACGTTGCTAAAAATCTGTCGTTTAGGCCATTACCCCATCTGGATTGGCTAAACAATCAGACTTTTTATCCATTTGGTACCAATCACGTTTTTCAGGGATGGGCATTTGAACAGAATTTCTGGTATGCAATCTGGTATCACGCTGCCGGCAATGGCCCCTGGCTGAACGTCTATTATTTACTAAGCCTGTTCCTCCTCAGTTCAGGAACGTACTTCCTACTTCGGAAAGATTATGGCGTGTTCAGAGCCGCATTAGCAGGCTTTTTTGTTTCTTTTCTGAACTTTTACGCGCTCAACAAATATCCCGGACATTTTGCCTATGCGGTGATCCACTGGACTGTATTCAGTATCCTCACCGATTTCTTACTAACGCGTCGCATCGTGTTGCGCGAGCCAGTTAGTTTACGGTTTTTACTGTTGAAAACCCTGCTACTGGTGCTTTGTCTGGGGCAGGACTTAGGTTATATAATGGGTTACGCATTAAGTTCGTTTACGCTTAATGCGTTGTTTATAGTCGGAATAGTAAGCTGGCGATTGCTTCGCAGTTCGGAGAAACCGACAAAGCAAATTAATCAGGTATTTAGGAGCTGGCGGCTGGAACTCCAACATCCACGCACCGCTGTTTTGCTTCTGGTTGCGATCGTTATTTTTAGTTTACTGTATGTGCCTTTGCTGCTCGAAGTCGTCCAGCAAACCAGTACGTTCGTCTTTAAGAATCGGTTTGCAAACGGCCACGGTTGGGTACACCCGCTTCGGCTACTTATGCCTTACCTGCCCGGATTCAACCTCATTATTGATCCATTACAACCGTACTTACACGATATGCCTGAAGTTCCTGGAGCGGGGAGTGCGGGCTGGTTTCTACTGACCTTAGGCCTGCTCGGTTTTTGGAAAACCCGGCAACCGATCCGGTGGGCCTATGTACCCTTTCTGATCTTTGGTGTACTGCACGCGCTCTATCACCCGATTCAGGTTCCAACGCTGCAAATTTTCCCCTGGGATCGATTTAATCGAATTCCTTCCCGTGTCACGGTTACCTATCCGGTTATTCTGGTCATTTTCGCCCTGCACTGGAGTGGGCGCATACGTCCGGCATTCATAGCGGTCTTAGTGCTGATTGGCTTGGTAGAAGTCGTTAGCGTTTATCGGGTCCGCTACGAGCAGATGCCATACTATTACCCGGCTTCGTTCGACTCTTATATTTCCCGGATACAACAACAACCTGGCGAAGCGATTTTAGATTGGCCATTCTGTCTGGTTGGTGGCAATGCAATTGGCATTCCCGAGGGGCTATGCCCGTTATTCAACCGGACAAATATGCTTTATGCGCTTCAGCGCTTTCATGGCAAAAAAACGGTAGGGCATTATTTTGGTCGATTACATGAGTCTCAGCTAAAACCGTATGTGGAGGCTGGCTGGCCCTCCTTACTGAATCATCCCGATACGACCAGTATTTGGGAAGCCAAGTTATTGACCACTTGCTTAACGGCCGATCAATGGCGCTTTTTCGAGCAATTTTACCAATACAATGACTTCGCTGGAATTAATCTTTGCCTAGATTTGCTACCCAAATCCTGCGTTGACGATTTTTATAAACACATGGGTCAGCCTGTAGCCGCAACCGAAGTACCGGGGGCGGGTAGAATTGTTTTTATCCCCAAACCAGAATCGATGCGCCAAAAGGTGAACCGCCAATTGGGTAAGTCTGTTCGGTTTCCGTGTGGTTGCCCACTCAATCCCTAATTTTTGATTATTATGCCCCAAACGTATTTTACGCCCGGTCCTGCTGAACTGTATCCAACTTTTCACAAACATCTGCAAACAGCTATAGATGAACAAATTGGTTCCATTTCGCACCGCAGTAAGCAGTTCAGGGAGATTTACAAGTTCACCGACGAACAACTTCGGACGTTATTGACTATACCATCTACGCATGGCATTTTCTTTACTGGGTCAGCCTCTGAGGTATGGGAGCGTATGTTGCTAAACTGTGTCGAGCATGAAAGCTATCATCTGGTTAATGGCTCGTTCTCACAGAAATTTTACGATTATGCCAACGCCTTACACAAGCATGCTCACATCCTGAAGAAGCCCTTTGGCGAAGGTTTCGATGCGGCCGACGTTCAGGTTGCCGATTATGCCGAAGTTGTTTGTCTGGCGCATAACGAAACGTCTTCAGGCGTTCAAATGAAAACAGCTGAAATTCATAAGCTTAAGCGCAAATACCCAAAGAAGCTGTTTTGCGTCGATATGGTTTCGTCGGCCCCCTACCCCGATCTGGATTTCAGCATCATTGATTCGGCTTTTTTTTCCGTACAGAAAGCCTTCGGCATGCCTGCCGGTCTTGGCGTCTGGATTGCCAGCGAAGCCTGTTTAGCCAAAGCCGAACGATTACAGAAGTCCGAAACAATTACGATTGGCGCGCATCATACACTGCCTACTCTCTGGAAACATTACAAGGATTTCGAAACGCCAGCTACGCCGAACGTCTTGTACATTTATTTGTTGGGAAAAATCGCGGAAGATTTCAACCGTATCGGTATCGATACGATTCGGAAACAGACCGAGGAAAAAGCCAAAATGATCTACAAGTTTCTGGAAGCCTCAGAGTACTATGAGCCCTTCGTTAAGCAGGAGCGGCATCGGTCGCAAACCGTTGTGGTGGCGAACACAAAAATGCCCTCGGCAGAAGTTATTGCTGCAGCCAGAACAGCTAATATGGTGGTAGGTAGTGGATACGGCAAATTCAAAGAATCGCAGATTCGGATTGCCAATTTCCCGGCTACGTCGGCCGAGCAGGTTTCGGCACTGGTTGACCAGTTGAAAAAGTAGATATCCCTGAACTATTTCCCTAGCCAAAACGCATCGAAAGAGTTGACCTTTCGATGCGTTTTGGCTAGAGCCAATTAATATTAGTAAATAAAATACTGATTATCAAACCTATAACTCAATTAATCACAATCAATGTACGTACGTTCTGCGATTTAGCCACAACGATTCTGACAGATATACACACAACGTTTATTTATACGCTGGTAGCAATCGAAAATGGTGTTGCGTATGGATACTGGTAAAAAACAGCATCTGTCGAACGGACAATTTACCCAATGCAGGATGTGGCATACTGTATTCATCGAGTTCCTCCTCCGACCAGCTATTTATTGCATCATCCAATGCCTGATAAACACCTATAAATCGATCAATAATTACCTGTTTTTCAACGGCCATATCTTCAGGTCGGGGCGACGCCATAGCGGGTGCTTTCAGGCCTTTCCCCAATACGTTTTGGTACGTTAAGGCAACTTCGTTGTAGTTTTGAGTAGGTGATTCTACCCTTCCCCATTGTATCATAACTTCTCTTGGACCAGTCATTAGTCTTGCCACAGGCCGGGCCGAGAGATACAAATGCTGCATGACCTCTGCTACCGACCATTTATCTGATGTATTTGCTCGAAACTGATCTTCGGATAGCACATTTGCTAGATCAATGAATGCCTGACAGTCAGAAAGTAGGCGTTGTTTTATAGTTGGTTCTGTGGTGGTTTGCATGGTTGATTTATTTTCCCTCACCCCGGCCCTCTCCCGTTTTGGGAGAGGGAGGTTTTTCAGGTTAAATTTTCGCGAATTTTTTGAAGTACGTTCGTCAGTGAGTACAGTATGTCATCATTCTTGAATCGCATTACCGTGAGGCCTAAATCACATAATACTGCTTCTCGCTCTGCATCGCTAATTTTTGCTTCGGGTGTATTATGAACAGCACCATCTACCTCGATGACTAATTTATGCTCAAAGCAATAAAAGTCAACAATAAAATACCCAAAACTGTGCTGGCGACGAAATTTTGCATTGGCTAACTTCCGCGCACGTATCGCTTGCCAAAGCACAATTTCAGCATCCGTCTGATTTTGCCGAAGTCCACGACGAAGTTCCTTCATAGACGGCGTGCTCGAATGTTGTTTCATATATCTACCATTTATCAGTAGACGGATACGTAGGTAATAATCCACAAGGCGAGACAAAAAAGCCCCTCTCCCGTTTTGGGAGAGGGGTTGGGGTGAGGGAATACACAGAATTTAGTATTTTTGAATCATTATAAATAATTACCTATTCGTTTAACAGAAAAAACATTCATGAAAAGCTTCTTACTAACAGTGCTGTTGACCAGCGCTTCTTTACTCGCCTTTGCGCAACAGGAAATCAGCTACCACGGCAAAAAAATTACCGATAACGGGGCAATTCCGGCTACCCAATTAGCCAGTAAAATGGGCGATAAACCCCAAATGCCCGCCAAAGTGGAAGGAACCGTAGAATCAGTTTGCAAAGTGAAAGGCTGCTGGATGAAACTAAAAACCAGCGAAGGTCAAACCATGCGGGTCACGTTTAAAGACTATGGTTTTTTCGTTCCGAAAGACATTGTTGGCAAAACCGTTGTGGTTGAAGGAACTGCCGAAACCAGCGTTACACCTGTAGCCGATCTGAAACACTACGCGCAGGACGCTGGTAAATCGAAGGAAGAAATCGAGAAAATTACGGAGCCAGAAAAAGCGCTGACCTTTGTGGCCGATGGTGTGATTGTAAAAAGATAACCAATCGTTCCAACCTTTTTTCTGGTACGGGAGTCGATGCTAGAAACAAAGGATTACATTATGACACAGTTAACAACAAAGCTTTCTGGTTTACTCTTCGTTGGAATAACAATTTTTTCCGCCTGCAAATCGAACGATACCACTCCGACTGATCAGGTATCGCTTGGGCTTCATCAATCGGCCCGATTAGGTTCTGAGGTAACCGTCCGGGCCGATTCGATTCAGGATAGCCGTTGCCCTGCTAACGTGGTTTGTGTTTGGGCTGGTCAGGCGAAAGTCAAACTACTTCTGTCGAAAGATCAGGATTCGACCATAGTTCGGTTGGCCCTTGGCGCTGACCCTGGACCGAGTAATAATAAACGTCCTGATTCAACGAGTGTGACATTAAGCAATCAAACGTATAAGGTGATTCTGCGGGAAGTGAACCCTTACCCAGGCACTACATCAGACAACCGGCCACAAACCGCTGTCGTTCAGGTGACGAAACAGTAAGAGTTATTCCAGTCTTTTTGTAATTTGAAGGCTACAACGGTATGTTGTAGCCTTTTTTGTACCCAACCAACTTCTTTTATGAAAAAAGTTTACCTATTGGCCGGCCTTTCTTTGCTGGTATCTCCCCTATTTGCCCAACGCACGCTAATTCACTGCGGCAATCTATTCGATGGTGTGAGTAATAATGTCCAACCCCAAATGACTATTGTTGTCGAAGGGGCCAAGATCACGGCTGTTCAGAAAGGCTACACAGCTGCATCGGGTCAGGATAAGGCGCTGGACATGAAATCAAAAACGGTACTCCCCGGCTTGATCGATATGCACGTCCATCTGGAAACCCAGACCCGTCGTGGAGGGACAATTGATGGATTTACCAGCAACCCGGCAGATGTAGCTTTTCGGGCCGCCCGTTTCGCCAAGACAACTTTATTGGCTGGTTTTACGACTGTTCGCGATCTGGGTGGTTCAGGTATCAATGTATCGCTTCGGAATGCTATCAATGCGGGTTTGGTGGAAGGGCCACGTGTGTTAACAGCGGGCAAGTCGATTGCAACGACAGGCGGTCACGCCGATCCAACAAATGGCTACCGCAAAGATTTGATGGGCGACCCCGGCCCGGAAGATGGTGTTATCAACGGCCCCGACGATGCCCGAAAGGCCGTTCGGCAACGTTATAAAGACGGTTCTGACCTGATTAAAATTACAGCTACCGGAGGTGTTTTGAGTAATGCCAAAGACGGCTCTGGCCCGCAGTTTACGGAGGAGGAAGCGAAAGCAATTGTCGACGCGGCCAAAGATTACGGATTCGCCGTAGCCGCCCATGCGCATGGTGCCGAAGGAATGAAACGAGCCATTCGGGCGGGTGTACAGACCATTGAGCACGGCACGTATATGGACGATGAAACCATTGAGCTGTTCAAAAAGCACGGTACGTATTATGTTCCGACTATCATTGCAGGAAAAACCGTTGCTGATTCCGCTAAACACTTTGGGTATTACACCGCTTTGGTAACGCCAAAAGCCTTAGCGATTGGTCCGAAAATTCAGGCGACGTTTGCTAAAGCCTATAAAGCGGGCGTAAAAATTGCCTTTGGAACGGATGCGGGCGTTTTCATCCACGGCTATAACGCCAAAGAATTCGAATATATGGTTGAAGCGGGAATGCCAGCCGTGGAGGCCGTCAAATCAGCTTTAGTAAACAATGCTAAACTATTGGGTATGGATACCCAGATTGGTTCGATTGAGGCCGGTAAATTGGCCGATATTATTGCCGTTGACGAAAACCCGATTCAGAATATCAAAACCCTTCAGGCGGTCAAATTCGTCATGAAAGACGGGAAGGTGTATAAACAGTAGAGTTAACAGTCGATAGTTAGTAGTCATCAGAAATTGACGGCCCTGCCTATCGACTTGTTTATTTTTTATCGGTACTAGATCACTCGGAATGAACTGGCAACCAGCCATGCTCCCCACCGACTGACCCCAATCCTGAATAAGCCACTCTTTATTCGATTCGGCGATCCAGACATTGCGGGATTTTGTAAACAGCCAATAATCAAACGATTTTACGACGGCAAGATAGGAAAATAGTCATCAGTCAGTAGCCGCTTAGTGACTGATCTTGCGACTACTGACTGCTATCTATTAGCTTGTCAACCCAAGCATGAGTCCGCGTAATTCGGCGAGTCCACGCAATCGGCCGATGGCGGTATAGCCTGGATTTGTACGCTTACCGGAAGTCAGATCATCGAGCATTCGATGGCCATGATCGGGGCGGAAAGGCATTCGAAAATCCTGCCTACCTTCATCCTGTCGGCGTTTCTGTTCAGCCAATAAAGCCCGCATAACGCCGGGCATCGGCACATCACCTTCGAGGTGATTTGCTTCCTGAAAGCTTCCATCAGCATCCCGCTGCGTGCTGCGGAGGTGGATAAAGTGAATATTCGGCCCTAACCGTTCAGCCATACCAGCCAGATCGTTATCAGCCCGAACTCCATATGATCCTGTACAAAAACAGATTCCATTAGCGGGCGAAGCAGCAGCTGCCAGTAGTGCTTTTGCATCAGCTTCGGTACTCACTACGCGAGGTAACCCTAAGATCGGATACGGCGGATCATCGGGATGAATCGACAATCGTACACCAACCGATTCTGCTACAGGAACAATTTCACGCAGGAACGAATACAGATTCTGCCGAAGTTCACGATCACTAATGTCCTTATAGGCAGCGAGCGCATCCCGAAACCGTTCAACTGTGTAGCTTTCTTCTGAACCGGGCAAACCCGCGATGATCGTGCGGGTAAGGCGTTGCAGCTGGCTATCGGTCATACTGTCCAGCTTTGCTTTCGCCAGTCGTTTCTGCTCATCATTATAAAGATATTCGGCTCCGGGCCGTTGCAGAATATATAATTCAAAAGCAGCAAATTCCGTTGCATCAAACCTTAGCCCTGTCGAACCATCGGGCATGGGAAAATCGAGATCCGTGCGTGTCCAGTCGAGAACAGGCATAAAGTTGTAGCAAACCGTATCGATACCCGCTTCTGCCAGGTTAACAATCGACTCCTTGTAGTTTTCGATGTACCGTAAATAATCGCCTGAACGGGTTTTGATACCCTCGTGTACCGGAATACTTTCAACAACTGACCATGTCAGATGATTTGACTCGATAAGCGATTTACGGCTTATAATTTCCTCAACTGGCCACACTTCGCCATTCGGAATATGATGCAGGGCCGTTACAATTCCGGTAGCTCCTGCCTGTCGGACATCATTAAGCGATACAGGGTCGTTTGGACCGAACCATCGCCAGGTTTGCTCAAGCATAAAATAGGTAGTGATAAACGATGAGTGATGAACGATGAGAGTGTTGTTTTTGCGTCAGCCACTCATCACTTATTGTTTATCGTTTATCACTCATCACTAATTTTTAGGTAAATAAGCAGTTATTTCTGCTTTTCTCCCCAAATTTCTACTATTGTTTTGCAAACGCCAACCACTTCGGGTCGCTTTCGCTGGCGCATTGTTGCTTTGCTGTTTTTGGCAACGACTATCAATTACATCGATCGGCAAGTGTTATCGTTTACCATGACCGACGATCTGTTTCGGAAAGAAATGCTGGACTTGGCCCCCAATGCAATTCTAACTAAAGAAGCTACTGACCGATTCAAAATAGAATACGGCGATATTGATGCCGCTTTCAAGTTTGCGTATGCTATTGGCTTTCTGCTGGTTGGCTGGTTGATCGATCGTATTGGAACGAAGCGTGGCTTTGCTCTTGGAATTGTTGTGTGGAGTATAGCCGGGGTGTTAACGGCCTTCGTCAATAATATGGCTGGCCTTCGATGGACGCGAGCTTTTTTGGGTCTGGGTGAATCAGCTAATTTTCCTTCGGCCATCAAAACCGTATCGGAGTGGTTTCCTAAAAGCGAACGATCGTTTGCCAGTGGGCTTTTCAATGCCGGCACAAACGTCGGTATCATTCTGACGGCCTTTATGGTGCCTTACCTGATTCTGGATTTTGGCTGGCGTAGTACGTTTCTGGTTACAGGATTACTTGGGTTTGGGCTTCTGTTTTTATGGTGGATTACGTACAGTAAACCAGAGCGAAACCCGTCCCTTTCGGCGAGCGAAATGGCTTATATTCGTAGTGATAATGACAAAGAGGTTCCGGTTAAAGTATCCTGGGGGCAATTGCTGGGATATAAACAAACCTGGGCTTTTGCCGTTGGTAAATTTATGGCCGATCCGATCTGGTGGTTCTATATTTCCTGGCTTCCAGACTTTTTCAACTCAAATGATGCTTTCGACCAAAAGCTCGATCTGAAAAGTTTTGGTATTCCTTTCCTGATTATCTACGTCGTTTCCGATGCGGGCAGTATCTTTTTCGGTTGGCTCAGTACGCAGTTAATGAGTTGGGGCTGGTCGGCAAATAAGGCTCGAAAAACCACCCTGTTGATATGTGCTATCTGCGTCGTACCTATTTTCTTTGCCGCCCAAACCAGTAGTATTACGGTAGCGATCGGTTTGCTTTCGTTGGCTACGGCTGCACACCAGGGTTGGTCGGCGAATATGTACACCTTCGCATCGGATCTGTTTCCAAAAAATGTTGTGGCATCCGTAACGGGCATTGGCGGTATGTTTGGATCAGTAGGTGGTATTTTGCTGGGCTTGCTGGCAGGTCGGATTATCACGGCCTTCGGCTATCTTCCCATGTTTATCATTGCCAGTTGTTCCTATCTGATCGCTTTGGTGTTGATTCATTTAATATTGCCGAAATTAGAGCCCGTCAAAGCAGAAGAATTAGAGAAGAGTGCTCATTGGTTAGTTGGCAGTCGATTATAAGTAAAGCAAATGAAAATTATCACATTTGGTGAAGTAATGCTCCGGCTCAGTCCGCCGGGTGTTGGGCGGTTTGTACAGACAGATTCGTTAACCATGCATTTTGGTGGAACAGAAGCCAATGTAGCGGTATCCCTGGCGCAACTCGGTTTACAAGCAAACCACGTTAGCCGGTTTCCAGACCATGCCTTGGGCCGCGCTGCTGCGGGCTACCTTCGCCAGTTTGATGTCAATACCCAATATATAAAATACGGCGACGGACGTCTGGGACTCTATTTTCTGGAAACGGGTGCCGGAAGTCGAGCCAGCCAGATTATTTACGACCGGGTCGATTCGGCGTTTTCACGGATAAAACCCGATGATATTGATTGGGAGTCGATTTTGCAGGGCGCCAGCTGGTTTCACTGGACGGGCATTACTCCAGCTCTCTCGCAGGGTGCCGCCGATACGTTGCTCCAAGGTATCCAGACCGCTAACCGACTGGGTGTTCCCGTCTCCAGCGACATTGTTTATCGTAGTAACCTCTGGCAATATGGCCGTCGGCCGCAGGAAATCATGCCTGCATTAACAGAAGGCTGTACGCTCGTTTTGGGAAGCAAAGGACTTTTTTCCGATCTGTATGGCGTAGTGGGCAGTACCTTTCAGGAAGCAGGCAGGGCCATGATGAAGCGTTTCCCCAACATTCGGTACATTACCGATACGAAGCGTAACTCAATTAGTGCATCGCATAATCAGTTATCGGCCAAGCTATTCGACGGAGAGACGGTCCAGAAATCAAGACTCTACGATATAAAGTCTATCACAGATCGCATTGGTACGGGAGATGCCTACATGGCTGGTTTGATTTATGGCTTACTGAAGTTTAATGACTTACAGCGGGCTGTTGAATTTGGGGCGGCTGCTTCAGCCCTAAAACATACCATAGCAGGCGATGTTAATCTGGCGACACTGGCCGAAGTTGAAACACTAGCGAATGGGGATAGTTCAGGTAAATTGAAACGATAAATGAATTACTAGCAATTAATTGATAGAGGCAGGTAGTATCAGTATTGTGCGTCTATTTTAAAAGGAAAAAGCGCTGAAATAGAAGCTGACGTTTGATAAAATCAAAGCACTGATTAGCCAAGTAGTTCGTAATATTGCCAAATTATCACTATCTGGGCCTATATTTCACGTTTCGATAACAGTAAACAAGTCTTTAACTGATGACCGCAGAGAAGGTTGCCACCCATTCAACCATGGCTAAACTAACCCGTTCAATACATCCCGCTCCTGTTTTTCCGGAAAAAATTCTTCAATTCGGCACGGGCGTCCTCTTACGTGGATTACCCGACTATTTAGTGCATAAAGCAAATGCCGAAGGACGGTTTAATGGTTCAATAGTCGTTGTTAAATCGACGGATAGTAACACCGATGAGTTTTCGACACAGGATAATTTATACACCGTAGCGGTCCGGGGTATACAGCAAGGGAAAGAAGTGGCAGAGACGACTATTGTTTCAGCCGTAAGTCGGGTGTTGGCAGCCCAAACACAATGGAAAGATGTGTTGATGCTAGCCCGAAATCCGAAACTTCAGATCATTATTTCAAACACGACCGAAGTTGGACTGAATTACGTAGAGGAAAGTATTTTCCAACAACCTCCGCACTCGTTCCCGGCGAAACTAACGGCGTTTCTATACGAACGATTCCGCAGCGTAGGAGGCTCCAAAGCGAAAGGATTGGTCGTTATTCCAACCGAACTGGTTACCGACAATGGTCTGAAACTTCGGGAGGCCGTTGAAAAGCTGGCTCAATTTAATGAGTTAGGTAAACTGTTCATGAAATGGCTTAAATTCCACGTTCGGTTTTGCAATTCACTGGTCGACAGAATCGTAACGCGACCTACGGACGAAGCCCAACAGGCACTGCAACAGGAAGTGGGGTATGAAGATGGCTTATTGACATTTACGGAACCTTACCACCTCTGGGCCATTGAGGGCGATGATCGGGTGAAGGAAACACTCACTTTTGCCGATGGAAATACTCCGCAAATTATCATCGACGAAGACATCAACTTTTATCGGGAGCGTAAGCTACGGGTTCTGAACGGTAGTCATTCACTCACGATGCCGCTGGGCTATTTATTAGGTCTGGAAACAGTGGCCGACGAAATGCAGCATCCGTTGATGAGTAAATTCATTGAATCGTTGATGCTGGATGAAATTGTTCCGACCGTTCCGGATTATGGCATTCCGGGGATGGACAAAGCGGCTGTTCTGGAATTTGCGAACGATGTACTCGACCGATTCCGCAATCCAAACCTCGACCATTTACTGCTGAATATTTCGCTTCAGGAAACGGCCAAAATGCAGGCCCGTAATGTTGCTACCTTGCAACGCTATTACGAGAAATTTAATGCTGTTCCTAAAATGGCAGCTTTAGGATTTGCCGCTTACCTGCTGTTCATGAAAGCGGTTCGTGAAGAAGGTGGCCAATTTTATGGCGAAATTGCGGTTAATGGCGGCATCGTTACTTATCCGATCCGCGACGACAAAGCTGGTTATTTCTACGGCGACTGGAAAACGGTAAAGCCAAATTCGGCCGCAACAATTCAGGCCTTTGTGCTAAGCGTATTATCCGATAAAACGCTCTGGCAAACGGATCTGAGCACTCTACCAGGTTTCGCGGAGGCCGTTTCAGCAGATCTAATCTCAATGCTTTCTATCGGTGTAGAAAAAACTCTGGAAAAATCCCTTAACTGATCAATCCGTTAAAGAACTTACATTTTTGGTACTATTCTCAGACCCGGCTAAACATTTTTTAGCTGGGTCTGTTGTTTAGGGAAATTTGTCAGCCATTTTGTATTCCCTTTCCAGACTCATCCCTAATTCACATTGTATGAAATTACTTTCCTATTGGGCCAGTCGTCATGTTGGTATTGCCATTTCTCTGATCATTCTTGGCGAGATAATTAACGGATTCAGTGGTGTACTTTTAGGATCTACGTTATTGAATCAATCACCGCTTACAGGATTGTACATCTGTATATTAGTGCTGATCGGTCTGATCTTTTCGATCCGACCACACCTACATCAAATTAACCAATCAGCTCATTACAGCCAGGTCCGGCGGTGGACTTTTCTGGCTTTTTCAAGTAATTTCCTTCTATTCTGCCTGTTAGGTGGTATCTGGAATCAACGCGTTCAAACCACTCATTCGTCAACAAATGCTCTGGGTGGTCGTCGTATCACGATTGTTGGTGATTCCCTTTCCAGAACAGATTCCGTTCGACTTGCGAATCGCTCAACAACGAAGGTAGACAACCCTTCAGCCGCAAAAGAATCCAGTCCACGTGGTTTATACATTCTCCTCGGCGTTGTCGGAATAGCGGTTGCTTACGTCCTTGCGGGTTTATCCTGTAGTATTCTTTGTTCTGGATATGGTTTCCTGGCGCTATTAACCTTCTACCTGGGGCTGGGTGGCCTGGCGGGCTCGATCTACTTTTTTAGCAAAGCCTTTCAACGATCGCCCAAACGACGACGGGATATGACAACTGAGGAACGTCGGCGGGATGGTCGGCGTTTCTGGCTTTCCTGGCTTATTTTAATAGGGATAGCCTCGGTTGCCTTGCTTGTTTCGGGAGGAAATTAATAATTGACGAGCTATAATCTATAGAGACACTTTATAGTACATACCTGTAAATAAGAGGTCAAGGGCTATTTTAGCCATACAATTCATTCACTCATTCTATTTCTTGCTGCCTCGTGAAATTTTTAAAACTACTCTGCCTCATCGGTTGGCTTACTCCATCAACTTCGCTGTTAGCTGCGAAAGTTGATACGTTGGATGTTCCCAGTGCTGGAATGAAGCAAACCCTACGAGCTGCGGTGATACTCCCCTCTACTTACCAGAAAGGTAAAAGCGTTTACCCAGTCCTGTACCTTCTACACGGTGGAGGTGGGAGTTTTCGGGATTGGCTAACTAAAGTCCCCGACAAAACGCTGCTGCATCGACTCGCTGACCAGTATAATCTAATTATCGTTACACCAGGTGTAGCTCCCCTTAGTTACTATTATGATAGTCCAATCGATAAAACCAGTCAGTTTGAAACCTTTATTGCTACGGAACTTCGCCAGAAAATAGAGTCAACGTATCGCACTAGTCAAGATCGCAAAGGACGTATCATTGCGGGCCTGTCGATGGGCGGGCATGGTGCTCTTTTTATTGCTACTCGTCATCCTGATCTGTATTGTGCTGCGGGTAGTATGAGTGGTGTACTGAATATCAATACGGCTAGCTGGAAAGTTGAACCGGATTTTGCGCAATCGCGATCACAGAATTTCGCTCGTCTGCTTGGCCCGCCCAAAGATCCGCAAACACCCTATCCCGGTTA
The DNA here is from genome assembly GCF_054776975.1 of Spirosoma harenae. Taxonomy (NCBI): domain Bacteria; kingdom Pseudomonadati; phylum Bacteroidota; class Cytophagia; order Cytophagales; family Cytophagaceae; genus Spirosoma; species Spirosoma harenae. The sequence continues at coordinate 102,899 of NZ_BAAHBD010000014.1, forward strand.
TACGCTTGTCACGATGGCCGACCAGGTAAAGGCTGCTAATCTTGCCTTAATTTTTGATGTTGGTGTCGATGATTTTTTGATTGAAGGGAATCGGGATTTACATCAGCAATTGGTCGCCAATAAAACACCCCATGACTATACAGAAAGGCCCGGTGCACATACCTGGGAATATTGGGGCAATGCGCTACCTTTTCAACTGTTATTCTTTCAGAAAGTGTTGCTGGAAAATGGCTCGCTCCCGGTAAAAAATTAGGGGAAAAATACTATTGCCAATAGGGTCTTTTCCTCCTTGACTTCTCGATCGAAAAGAAACGAACTTTGATAAGGGTATTTATAGGACAGCGATGAGGTGGATCGTTAGTTATGCCGGATCGTCTATTCGGCATAACTTTCGTTTTAGGCATACATTAGCTGCAAAGCTTACAGATAATGTCGAATTTTTGCCGCCGTCGCCCCTAGTTCTTCCTGAGTAGGTTTCAGCTTGTTATTGAAATTCATATCGGCCATCGAATTAAGCGGAATTAGATGGACGTGTGCATGCGGCACTTCCAATCCAACAACCGCTACCCCAATACGCTGGCAAGGCACTGCTTTTTCAATAGCGGGGGCAATTTTCTTCGCAAACGCCATAAGCCCGTCGTATAGCTTATCATCCAGATCGAAAATGTAATCCACTTCTTTCTTCGGAATAACCAGCGTATGGCCTGTTGCGGTGGGCATAATATCCAGAAACGCCAGAAAATCGTCGGTTTCCGCAATCTTATGGGCTGGGATTTCACCAGCCACAATTCGGGAGAAAATAGAAGGCATAGAGGTAGTGAAAAACGATGAGAGATGAACGATAACCGGGCCGCCGGAGCGGTTATCGTTCATCTCTCATCACCATAAAAGCTAGCGTCCAATTTCAATTACTTCGAATTCAAGTACGCCAGCGGGTACTTTAATTTCGGCGATATCGCCAGCTCGTTTACCCAACAATCCTTTTCCAATAGGGGAATTTACCGAAATCCGACCGGCTTTCAAGTCCGCTTCTTCCTCCGATACCAATGTATAGGTCACTTCTGTGCCGTTTTTCTTATTCTTGATCTTTACCTTCGATAAAACAGATACCTGAGATACATCAATGGTCGATTCATCCAGAATACGGGCATTCGATAGTACTTCTTCCAGTTTCGATATTTTTAGTTCATGCAGCCCCTGAGCATCTTTGGCGGCATCATATTCCGCATTTTCGCTCAAATCACCTTTGTCGCGGGCTTCTGCAATTTGACGGGCAATCGCAGCCCGGCCTTTGGTTTTTAACTCATTCAATTCAGCTTTCAGCCGGTTGAGCCCTTCTTCGGTATAGTATGAAATTTTTCCCATAATATGTGTACTTACTCGTTATTCATATTGGTTGATTCTGCTCCGTAAAAACAAAAAGAACGGTACACTGACCGTTCTGCAACCAAATTGGTTTTCTTTGCAGACTCGTCAGGGTAGCCGCCGGGTTTCCGAAGCTAACGGTTCAGACTTATAAAAAATTGTTTGTCGCATAGGCTATCAATCAATCTCGTCCTGCTGCAACGCGTCCGGAGCAACGCATTCAGTGGAACAAAATTACGAATACTTCCCGGCTATATCAACACATAATCCATTGCTCCCCTAAAAACTGATTTACTGATTCATGCCAACTTCACTTCGAATTATTTTTATGGGTACGCCCGATTTTGCCGTTGCCAGTCTACATCGGCTACTGGGTGCAGGTTGTCAGGTAGTGGCTGTTGTAACGGCTCCAGATCGCCCCTCCGGACGAGGATTACAGTTAACTCCCTCACCTGTTAAGAAAGCGGCCGAAGCCGCCAACTTACCCGTTTTACAACCTGAAAAACTCCGCGACCCAGCTTTCCTAAATGAATTAGCGAGTTACAAAGCTGACTTACAGGTTGTGGTTGCGTTTCGTATGTTGCCTGAAGTGGTTTGGGCGATGCCAACCATAGGCACCTTCAATTTACACGGATCACTCTTACCTCAATATCGTGGAGCTGCGCCTATCAACTGGGCTATCATTAATGGCGAGGCCGAAACGGGCGTCACTACGTTTTTTATTGAAAAAGAGATCGATACAGGTCAGATGATTTTTCAGGATCACGAACCAATTTACCCTAATGATACCGCCGGAACACTCCACGACCGATTAATGGAACGAGGAGCGAATCTGGTGCTTAAAACGGTTCAGGCTATTGAAGCTGGTGAATATTCACGCACTCCGCAACCCGCAGCCGACGATCTAAAACCCGCTCCAAAACTCAGTCGTGAAACCACCGAAATTAACTGGAACCAGTCGGCACTTGCGATTCGTAATTTTATACGAGGTTTGTCGCCCTACCCCTCGGCCTGGACGCTGATCAACGGAAAAGTGTTTAAAATTTATGACGTTTCGCTGGCGAATGACTCACCATTTGCCGCCGAAATTGGTCAGGCTTACAGCGATAATAAAAAAACAATTCTGATACGTGCGGCTGACGGTTGGCTCCAAATCGATTCACTCCAGGCCGAAGGCAAACGGCGCATGACCGCCGAGGAGTTTTTGCGGGGGAATAAGCTCTGAACCTGATTTTTTGATCAAACCGATTAACACGATTTTGCTTTATTCTAAACTCGATACCATTCATGAAACGCTTTCTACTTTGCTTATTTCTTGCCGTGACTGGTTCCATTTCTACCCAGGCTCAAACCGAAACGTATGCCGAAAAACTCGGCTTTCCGAAAGGTAAAAAAGTGGTTATTTTCCACGTCGATGATGCGGGAATGAGCTACGATTCGAATATCGGTACCATCAATGCGATCGATAAAGGAATTGCTAGTTCAACAAGTATTATGATGCCTTGCGGTTGGGTTCCGCATTTCTTCGAGTACCTCAAAAAACATCCGAACGTCGATGCGGGTGTTCACTTAACACTTACTTCCGAGTGGAAGAATTACCGCTGGTCGGCTTTATTAGGCCGAGAAAAAACCCCCGGCTTATATGATAGCCAGGGGAATCTCTGGCCTTCCGTTGCGGAAGTAGTAGCGCATGCATCAGCGGATGAAGTCGAAGCGGAAGTTCGGGCGCAATTAGCTCTTTACCGGTCGTACGGGCTGCAACCTACGCACATGGATTCGCATATGGGAACGCTGTTTGAACCTAAATTCCTTGAACGCTATGTCAAAGTAGCGATACAGGAAAAAGTCCCTATTCTGTTTCCGGGCGGGCATGCGACACTGATTGTTAAAACCAACAAAATAGCGGCAGCCATGCAACAGGTAGCAAAACAGGTTGGAAAGCAGTTGTGGGCTGCAGGCTTACCTGTTCTGGATGACCTGGACGGTTCTATAACCAGCAGCAACTTACCTGCTGGCGCTTCTGACGAAGCTTTACAGAAATTCAAAACAGAAAAGTTCATCGAGTTGTTGAATTCCGCACAACCCGGCCTGACGTATATTATCATGCACTGTACCGCCCCAACGCCAGCTTTTGAACACATCAGCAGTTCAGGGCAAAGTCGCAAAGGTGATATGCTGGGCATGATGGACCCAGCCCTGAAAGCCTACATAGATAAAGAAGGAATTATCGTCACGACTTGGCGAGAGTTAATGGAACGACGTAAAAAATTATGAATGATTGAGTGATAGAATGATTGAATACTCTGTATGCGCTATTCAATCATTCTATCACTCAATCATGCTATCATTAAATTATGAAAATAAGCCTTATTGCTGCTGTAGCAGAAAATGGAGTGATTGGTCGGGATAACGACATGCCATGGCATTTGCCCGACGATTTTGGATTTTTCAAACGAAAAACGAGTCATCACCCGATTATCATGGGCCGTAAATCGCTGGAAGCCCTTGGCAAACCATTACCGAATCGGACTAATATCGTCATTACCCGTAATCCTGATTTTCAGGCAGATGGGGTTACTGTTGTCAATACATTGGACGAGGCCATCACGAAAGCTAAATCCATTAATCAGGACGAAATTTTCGTGATTGGCGGGGGCGAAATCTATAAAATGGCCATGCCGGTAGCTACCACGCTATATCTGACCGAAATTCATCAGGCCTACGAGGGTGACGCGTATTTTCCAGCTTTCAACAAAAGCGAATGGCAGGAAGTTAGCCGCCGACCTCACTCTGCCGATGAGCGCCACGCGGTTGCTTTTGATTTTGTGGAATACAGTCGAAAATCGTGATTTTAGTCGTTCAAGGGTGTTAAGCGCCTATTGGTAAAGTTATTACGGCCTCCGTGTATTCGTTTTCTTTACTGACCAGGGTAAAGGTCCCATTATGGCCTTTTGTGATGATGTCGTAGCTTAACGAAAGACCTAAACCCGTGCCCTGACCGGTTGGTTTGGTCGTAAAAAACGGTTGAAAAATCTTCAGTTTTATCGAATCCGGCACGCCGATTCCATTATCACGAATGATTATTTTGATCCGATTCGCCCCCTTCTTTGTTTTCACCGTAACTTCCGGTTGAAAATTATCAGGACTGCTTTGCTGGCGTTTCTGGACCGCATAAAAGGCATTATTGAAGACATTCAGTAGCACTTGTCCGATTTCCTGCGGTACGATGGTTATCTGCGCCAGAGTAGGGTCTAGTTCGGTAATCATCCTGGCTTCAAACGTCTTATCCTTAGCCCGAATGCCGTGGTAAGCCAGTTTAAAGTATTCATCAATCAGGGCGTTTAGATCCGCTTTTTCTTTCTGTCCGCTACTCGGCCGAGCGTGTTCCAGCATACCTTTGACGATGCTGGCCGCTCGGTGACCATGCTGTTTTATCTTTTGTAGATTCAGCTGTACATCGTCTAGCAGTTCATTCTCCAGCTCCTCGTCACGCTCCGTTAATTGACGGGTTTCAATTAGTTCAGCAACTAACTCCGTACTGACTTCAGAAAAATTATTGACAAAATTCAGTGGATTCTGAATCTCATGGGCAATCCCTGCTGTCAGTTCGCCGAGCGAAGCCATTTTTTCAGCGTGAATTAGTTGATTTTGAGTAGTTTTCAGCTGAGCTAATGTTGCCTGAAGCGCTTCTTTTTGGTCATTTAACTGTTTGTTTGCCAATTGTTTGGCTCGATTATTTCGGCTCAGAACGATGGCAAAACCTGTTAAAAGCACAATGCAGCCAATCATCAAAAACACATACTGCCGCTGCTTGTGCGCTTCCTGATCCCGAAGCTGGCGATCCTTCGTCAACAATTGAATTTGCGCTTCTTTCCTGAGCAAATTCTGCTTGTAAGACAGCGAAGCCAGTCGGCGGCTGGTTGCTTCGGCGGTCAGGCTGTCTTTATAGGCCGTGTATTGCAAATAATATTTATATGCCTCTGCATAATTTCCTGCTTTCGCAAACGCTTTACTCAACACCTGAGTTGAATCCCGAAGTTTTTTTCGCTCGGTAAGCTGACGAACGACTTTCGTATTTTTCGTTCCCGATCGAATCAGCGTATCGAGCCACCGATCAACAAAATCAGGTTTTATACGGAAACGAGTGTGAATGGCTGGGTCGTAATTGGGGATGGGAATATTGTTAATGTATTCCGATGGATTGGCTGGAAAAGATCGCCTATCCGTTACGCGTCGCTCCTTTGGAATAATTACTTCGACGGGCAAGGAATTGGGTTCTTTCCGTTTTGCCAATACGTTAGAAGTCATCGTCACATTTAATGACTCCAGAACGGGCATCAGTGCATTGGTAAATGTTGGATTTTTGCGGGCATTGCTGCCCTGCATCCGGCCAACCATCGCCATTGCCCAGCCCGCTTCTCTAGTATCATGAATTTGCTTCGATAGTTGACTCGCTTCCTCTATCAATGCGTCAGCCTGCTGCGTCTGCTGTTCTTGTAAATAGATTCCTACCAAATGGCATAATGCTATTACCTGGCCAGGAATATACCCAAGCTTACGAGCCCTATTAAGCAGTGTATCCGCTTCCTGAACAGAATTAGGTTGTCGTCTGAGCGCAGATTTCAGTCGGCCAATCTCCTGTTCTGCTTGCGATCGGCTGACGGCTGAACTATCGAACACGATAACCTGCGCCCATAGTGACGATGTGATCGCGGTAAAAACCAGCGTAAGAATAACGATGCGACCAGCACGAAAAAACTCCCTCATACTCATGGGGTGGCCAATTAACTACGTTTTTATAAACCTCCCTAAGTCGATTTTAGAAACCGACATCACGTCATTTATGCGATTTCATCAACGATCGGTATCGAGGATTTTCTTCTTTTCTTTTTCGTATTCTTCTTTGGTCAGAATCCCATCGTCCAGCAACTTTTTGAGTTCGCGCAGTTGCGTAGCTTTCGACGCTGGTGCCACTGCATCGTTCGCCAGTGGCATAGTCAGGTTACCAGATGGTTCAGTTCCTGTGGCTGGTAAAAGTTCGAACGTTCGATTAGGATTGTATTTCATCGTCCATAGAAATGGAAACAGAAGAAAAACACCACCAATGATCGCGCCAACATCGGCCTGTTCGTTCCGGGCAAAATTTGTCAACAAGGGCCGATATCCTTCTTTTTCTAATCGCACTTCGGTTGTAGTGCCCACGATTTTGGTATCCGTATGTCGGTAGGGTGTTGTGCCGACCAGAGAGTTATTCAGATACAATTTAGCTCCAGTCGGATTCGACTGAATGACCGTCGAACTGGCGCAGCTTTCTAACAGAATTAAGCTCGCCAAAGCAATCGGCAGGAATCGGGTTTGCGAGAATTTCATAACGAGTAAGATACTATCTTTAGTTATGAAGCAAGTTTATAACTTATTCCCACAAAGTCCAACTTCCTGCCGATCTGGTTACGAAATTACTTAAGACTTAATACACCCTGTTTATACTTCGCTGTGCGGGAATCCTGAATAACGCCTTTCCAATTTAAGCCATACCCAAAATCATACGTATGACCCTCTGAGTCAACGTAGCATTTCATGTCGCGCGGAACATCTTCAGCTTGCGTTTCAACGGCTTTCATAGTGGCAGGCATCTGCATTGGTAGTAAGGCTGATGGTTCGTGAGCCCCCGTAAATAGATCCATCAAGGCCTGATCCTGCACGCCAAAATGCGCCAGAATTGCATTTGATTCCTTTTCAAACTCACTGACAACCGTTGGATTTGCCATGTTCAGGGCTACTATAACTGGTTTCCCTTTCATTTGTGCGAACGTTTCCTTAACCATATTCAGGTCGGTTGTATTGATGGTTTTGGCTGTTTTGCCATTATAGGTCCGGTTCGTGAATTTTTCCATCGGATCGCCACCGGCTATACTCGGATCACGCGTTTCCTGTGCAGTATAATCACCATATTGTAAACTGACTGGCACGTAACCTGTACCTCCCGCTTTGGCGTCGGCACTGCTGTAACCCCCACCCGAATCCGGACTCCGCATGAACACTAGCGCATAGTCGGCTTCGGCTGGATTGTCAGTCACTTTAAAATACTTTTTAACGATGTCCAGGTTAACTGGATACTCCAGTTTTTCAGGGATATCCATACCCAAAAAATTCCGGCCGGCCGGGGTAAATCGCTTGGGAATGTAGACAGTTTTACCCTTCGTAAGTGGCAACACTTTGGCCTTATTCTTCAACATCACAACGGATTCCAGCTGAGCCTGATACCCCGCTTTCATAAACTCAGGCGTCCCAACTGACTTCTGCGAAACTTGTGGATCGAGATATGGATTTTCGAACAACCCCGTACGGAAAATATTACGCAGCAACCGTACTGCCGACTGTTCAAATCGGGCGCGCATAGCCGTTTCACCATGTTCTTTTACACCCATTTTATAAGCTTCGATCACCGGACCTGATTCATTATTACCCCCAAACTGATCTACGCCATTCATCAGGATTTTATAGTGCCGTTGCGCAACTGACAGTTTCTCAACTCCCCATGATTTTCCTGTAAGAAAAATATCAACGGCTGTTTCGTCGGCTGTAATTAGCCAATCGGTACATACCACACCATCGTACTTATATTTCGTTCGGAGCAGGTCGTGAATAATGTATTTATTGTAACTATTACCCACATTTTCACCATACTTTTTATCCTGACCGTAGGAAATGGTATAGTATGGCATTACTGCTGATGCCATTGCAGTTTTACCTGACAACTTGAAAGCGCCATTGATAAAGGGCAGGAAATGCGTCTCGAAATTCTTACCCGGATATACAGCGTATTTCCCGTAGCCATAGTGCGCATCCCGGCCTCCTTCGCCTGAGCCGCCACCCGGCCAGTGCTTCACCATCGCGTTCACACTGTGATAGCCCCATCCACCCGTAATTTCGGTAGCGCCTGTTGAGGTCTGAAAACCATCAACATACGCACGAGCCATATCCGTCGCCAATTTAGGGTCTTCGCCAAATGTACCACTCACGCGATTCCAGCGCGGGTCAGTCGCCAGATCAACTTGTGGGGAGAGCGCCGTGGCAATACCCAACGACCGATATTCGGTAGCGGCAATTTGTCCAAAACGTTTTACAAGATCAGGATTAAACGTTGCTGCTAACCCCAGAGAACCGGGCCACATCGAAATAGCGCCACCGGCTCCCGCATTGAATTCAGCATCGGCCCGAGTCCCATGCCGGGGATCAGAACTGCTGTTGATCGGAATACCGAGGCCAAGTCCTTCAACCAAACCTTGCGCGTTATTATTCCATTCGGCAGCGGCTTCCGGACTTTGAACAGAAGTGATGAGTACATGCCGCACGTTATCTTTCGTCAAAAACTCTTTCTGCTGATCAGACAAATCCGACACTCTAGCACCACTTTGGGCAAATATTTTTCCGCCATACGTACCCGCAAACGGACCGCCCGCTGCTGCCGGTATGGGTTGGTGTTTGCTATAAAGCATCAGCCCGGCAATTTGATCGACGGTCATTTTCGACGCCAAATCTTTTGCTCGTTCATCGACCGGAAGGCGCCAATCTTCGTACGTATCAAGCTTACCGTTTTTATTCAAATCTTTAAAAGCGAAACCTTTGTCGGTCAGCAATTTTACGCTCGAACCAGCCGAGTAGCCAAGCGTTTGACCTCCTTTATTCATGACTTTCGTCCAGTTCCCAATTTTCGTCTCGGTCCAGTTCTGGCCAAACGCTGTTGACGTAAAAAGGAGCGCGAATACGCCAATTTGAACGTTCATTTTTCTCATAGTTGTAGGTTAATTACCAAGCTTATTTCTCAACACCATAATAACTCTCCCAAAACGCAAGCTGAGCTTTTGTAGGCAGGAGTTTATTCTGGATCGTTGTATCCAGAATCAGAACGTTTTCGATTTTGAGGGTATAAGGAACCCATTTGGGCAGATTTTTGCCATTCGGGTTTCCTGTTTTGGCGAAATTCACCCAATAGGAGGACATTGCCTCCGCCAACGCTCGATCGGCGGGCTCCCAGGGGCGTTTCAGCGTGTGCAGATTATTGTAGGCGTAAACGATTTCGCCAGAATGAAAGGCGCCAAACTGCGTTTCGGGTGTATTGGCGGGCACTTTTCGGTTGAAATTATACACGTATACGGGTGCTTTACCTGTTTTCTCCTGCATTTTTGCCCATGTATAATCCTGAATACCAAACGCTTCATCCCGACCGCTAGCTATTTGTGATTCTGAAGCTTCCTTATCGTTTTGAGCGGGGTATACTTTTAGAAATTCGTCAGCTTTATCACCAAACCGTTTGTTTACCTGCTCTTTAAACGCATCAGCTTTGGCAGGTGGCCCCGCTACCCGATCATCTTCGTTCCAGCCAACAATCAGCGGCACATCATTTTGATGACCTTTTTCGTAAATGGTATAAATGGATTCTGGAATCACATAGCCATCTGTAATGGGACTGCTCAGGCCTCCAGTTGCTTTGAAAATTTCGTCGGCAGATTTAGCGCGCAATTCAGTGAGTGAATTGGCTTTTAGCGATTTAGCAAAAGCAACGCCCTGTTCCTCTGCGCCTTGCAACGTGAGTTTAGGGCGAATTGGGCTCGTTACGAAACTACCTCCACTCTCTGCAATAGCCCGATGAATTAGTCCTTTGGCCAACGGGGATGCTGTTATGAAATTAACCGCAAACGCTCCGGCCGACTGACCGGCTATCGTAACATTTCTGGGATCGCCACCCATCGCGGCAATATTTTTCTGGACCCATTTTAGGGCAGCAATTATATCCAGAAGAGCATAATTACCCGATGCTTTGTAGCTCGATTCCTGAGTAAGTTCTGGGTGCGCCAGGAATCCAAAAACACCAAGTCGATAATTGATCGTGACGAATACAATTCCCTTTTTAGCCATCGATTCCCCGTCGTAAATAGGGCAGGCTCCTCCCCCACTTCGGAATCCTCCGCCTGGAATGTAAACGATTACTGGACGTTTCTCTGAAGCCGCTTTTGCAGCTGTCCATACGTTCAGGTACAAACAATCTTCGCTGATGGGTTGCTCTGGAATCAGAAACTCTGACGACCAATACATAAAGGGTGTGGGCTTCCCTTGCATTGGGCTGGGTCCAAACAACTCGCAATTCCGAATACCGGACCAGTTCGCCACGGGTTGTGGCGCTTTCCAGCGGAGATTTCCAACGGGCGGAGCGGCAAAAGGAACTCCTCTAAAAATTCGGATATCACCCGTTTTATTAGTCGCTCCCTGAATCTGGCCATTTTCCGTTTTCACAATAACGGGCTGAGCGGGAGCAGAGAACGAAAGGAATGTTAAGAGAATAATTGTTTTCATTATCGATTACTAAATATGCAGTTTTGTCATCCTTCCTCGCTCCTATTAAGTTAGCAACTTCAGTTCAGCCTCTCGCAGTTGCACCGGCCCAATCAATCCAGACTCAAGCAACGGCGAGTCTTTATTATAATGCTTCCAGGTGGTGAATGTAACACGGCCGTCAACGGGTTTGGGTTTACCATCTTTGTACCAATCAGGCAACTCCATAATGGCCCCACTGCTCAAGCTCGCAAATCCACTTGCTCCACCACCCGGCGTAAATTTGTCTGGATCTGGCAACTGTTCATCGCCAATCAGGCGATTCGGCCAAAGATTAGTTACGTTGATTTCCAGGTTATTTGGCCCATTGATTACAGCATCGGTAACGTCCAGCCGATACGGGCGTTTCCAAAGTGTACCCAGGCTTTTTCCATTTAGAACGACACTGGCAATGACTTCTACCTGACCTAAATCCAGAAACAGTCGCTTAGTTATTGAGCGACGATTCGAAGAAATGGTAAAGGTTTTTGAATAGGTTGCTGTTCCGGAAAAATGCCTTACCCCATCCTGCGCATGCATGTTCAATGGCATCAAATTAGGCAATTTGATCTGCTCAGGCGCTCCCAGATTGGGTGGGAAACGCACCTGCCAATCATCGTTCAGTTCTACGACAGGAGTGGCTTGGGAAACGGTTATTGTTGTATCCTTCCCATTCTGACCGCGCAATATATATTGACCATCCTGCCAAAACAATAGCCCGGATTTTCCATTAGTACTGACGGTAACAGGAAGAAAATCAAACGACTTTGGGCGACTCTGAAGACTTAATTGCTGAATTCGATCTGCACTTAATGATTCTGTAATTAACTGAGGTTCTGTTATATCCCCATTGTAAAATGAGGCTCCATCGCCCAAATATGCCAGACCAGTTCCAGGATGGACACTATTTCCACCCCCTTTCCCCTGTTGAATCAATTGTCCATTTACATACACCGAGGGTATCCCATCCGTATAGACCAGTGCAACGTGGCTCCAGCCTGAAATAGCGGTCGGAGCGGCCATGCGAAATACGGGATTACCGGTTGTACGCTCCCAAACAGCAACCCCATTGCGGCCAATCGTTAGGCCACAAGTAGTATGTCCAGTGCCGTATAAATCGGCTCCTGCGGATGGGTAGATGGCGTAATAATCGGTCCAGGGTTCTTTTACGTGTTCCAGAAAACCCGTTGGCGAAAGCATACTATTCAACTCAGGCTTTGCCCAAACGCTAATCGTAAAGTTGTTTACTACGTCTTTATTGAGCTTCCGGGTAGATCCTGGAAAAGGTTTTACACTTAACAGCGTTTCTGTTCTTTTTACGATTGCCTGTAATGGCTTCTGCGCTGGATTCCGAAATACGACAAAAACTGAGCCTGATGGATCAAAATGTACTGGTAGGCGAGTTTGCCCCTTTTCAGATTCATAAATCGGGATTGGGGTCATTTTACCCGTTGCAGCATCCCAATATTCAGGCTGTTTGCCCGATACCCGAAATGTGCAAACCGTTTCTTCAACGGATCGACGTTGATTGGCAAGGAAATAAATGTGCTTATCGCCAACTCGCCGATGAATCCAGGTAATAGGTGCATCTCCGGACCGAGACGTAATGTCAACATCAGGCTGAATACCAAGTGAGGCCAAGACTGTCTGAATCGGTTGTCCCCAGATCACCCGCCCGTTTCCCAATCGATTTTCGGTGATGGTTTTGCCATCAATGCTACCCCAGAGTTCATTGGCGAGTTGCTGAAAATCAGCGTCGTTTTTTGTGAAGCCTCGTAAGCCAAGTGAACTGGATGGCTTTACGCCAATTAGTACTAGTCCGGCTTTTACGAAGCCATGTAGTTTTCGAAGTAATGCCAGGCTGAGTGATTGATGATCCTGAAGTACCAAAATCCGATAGCTCATTCCATCAGGCAGCATGAGAGTATTTCCCTGTATACGAGCGCGTTTCAGTAGCGTTTCGCCGTTTATCAGATCATAATCGTATCCTTGTGGAGGTGTTGGCGTCAGTTCGTGCGGTTCAACTTTGGTGTATTGATTACCTCCTTCGCCTGTAAAATAAGCCAGGTCAGCCACGAAAAGCCCTTGTTGTAACATACTTTGACTACGCGCCAGATAATCAAGCCATGCACGTCCCTGATTCCACCAGGTTGTTGTCCGGTCGAAATGAATTCCCCAGGGGCCCATCGTCATACCCGGAGCAGCCGTCGGGTGGGGTTGATGGGCGTATCGGTGAAAAATAATCCGGTTCAGTCCCTGCGTGAACATCTTGTCGCCAAGAGCTTTCATGCCAAATGGATATTCCTGCCAACGTGCCGATTCGGGTTCGCCCGTAAAGGCCTCTGCGCCGACAATCTGCGGATTAGCGGACGTACCTCCACCCATCGTTTTCCCATTTATGTGTGCGATGGATGCCGCCAGTTTCGTGGTTCGGCGCATGGTCTGATTGTTCTGAAACAGCGAAGAAAGACCATGCCAGAATTCGCCCATATTTACATCGACCCGCGCACCAATTTGCATTTCCTCCATTGGCCCCCGGTCGTAGGGCTCCGTGTACGCAATGATTCCCTGTTGATGGCAAAGCGCAGTGAATCGTCCGTAATAATTGTCGGCTATCAAGTCGGCCAAAACGCGTCGAAAATCCCATAAGAATCGCTCTGTCGTATCAATATTCCCCACAACTCGGCCGGTTAGTGTGGGTAGATAGTTCAGCAACAAGTAGCCTGCCCGTTTCTGAAATTCCTGCGGAAACTGAGCTGTCCAGTTCTGCATGCCAACCTCGTAACTGTCGATCAGCAGCCCTACTTTGCCTTTTTTTGTAAGTGGTTTCAGCGTCGGCAGCAGATTTTCCATCATTTTTTTGAAATGAAAATCAATAGCTGCCGAGTTGTATTTATCACATTCTAAGCCAACGCCCGTATCAGGAGCCGATCGATTCAGTTCGCCTTTGGGTGTATAACCAATTCGTAAAATCGTCCAGTTACCAGCCGGTGCATGCCAGCGCAACACACCGGCTTTATCCATGAATTGGGTGACGTCAACAAGTGAAGCGGGATCAATAGAAGTTTTTCCAACCGTATCATGATCGGCAGGTAATTCCGTAACACCGAACACATTATCGACTTTCTTTCGCCAATCTGCGAGTCGTGCCGTTCCTGAAAATCGAAGCTGTGCATATTGCCGCGCACCCGGCGATGTGATTCGGAAGTGCTTAGCGGTTGTAGGCTGAAACTCCGCTAGGCTGAGCGCATACTCAGGTGAACGGCCAGCGCTTGCTGTACTAACTTTGCGAAATTGAACACCATCATCCGATACTTCCAGTGTCAATTGTGGCCCACCACCGAAACCGCCCCCGCCCGATGACGATTTCCCAACAGGCTTACTCAGGAACGCAATTGAACGCGCTTCATAAGGCTCCTTAAACGCCAGGAGTAAGGTTGTTGGCTGACCTTCGGCGGTTGGCTGAACAATTACTCCTTCTGCGCCCGCCAACCGCTCGATCGATATTGATTCATCATTCCCATTGACCGTTATTTTATCTACTGATGACGATAGAGCCGTTTCACCGGGTAGTGATGGGTAGGCAAGTACAGCGATATCACGGTAATAATTCAGTCGACTTAAAGGCTGCGGCACATTTACGGTTACAGACTGTCCTCCAGCTACATACGCTTCGCTCCAGGTTACTTCCTGCATCGCCAGTTCGGGCGTAATCCACGGCCCACCGCTCGATGACCAGCCAGGGCAATTGTGCATGGTAAACTCCAGACCAAGTCGTTCGGCTTCCTTAATTGTGTGCTGTTTGAGTTTGAGCCATTCTGGACTTAAATACACAACTGGCCCCTTCGGAATACCCGTTCCGGCATCGAAATTCTGAAAACCGCCGAGGCCAATCTGTTTCATGGCTTCCAGATCACGGGTAATGCCATCGGCGGTCACGTTGCCATTCATCCAGTGCCACCAGCATTGCGCCCGCGCCGACATTGGCGGATTGACGAACGCAGCGACTAAGGAATCAACTGCTTTTGGAGCTACAGCAACCTTATTCTCCGCAATCTCAACAATACCCGATGGCGTAATAAAAGCGACGAAACCAGTCTTAGCGCTGGTCGTCAAAAATGTGCGTCGTTTCATTACGCAATGAAGGATTTTTTCTGGATTTTCTTGTCAAGTTACTATTTCAGTAGCCTATTGATTACTATGGTCCAACTACTGTAGAACCGTTGGCTTTCAGGATCTTACTAAAAAACAAGACATGAGAAGGCAATGAATTCTCCCAATATTCCCAGGTATGCGCACCGGGATGTTCAGTATAATCGTGAGGAGTCTGATTATAAACCAGTCGGCGGTGCAGTTCGCGATTTGGTTCGATCAGGAAATCATCGACGCCACAATCAATAATTAGCGGCAAACCATTAGCTTTCAATTTATCCGTCATAGTTACAACCGAATTAGCTGCGTATAAATCTGGCGTCCCCCCTTGCGGCCCCAGAATTCGTTCGAATCCAGGAGCGATTCGGCTGGCGAATTCTGGAGTAATCTTCCAATTCTTCGTACTCAGATCTAATGCGCCACTCATGCTCCCAGCCGCACAATACAAATCCGGGCGCCGACCCGATAAATACAAGGCTCCATGTCCACCCATACTTAGTCCCGTAATCACCCGGCCTTTTCGGTCGCGAATGGTACGATAGGTGTTATCAATTTTCTCAATAACCTCTTTGGTAATGTAGGTTTCGAACAGGTTGTCTTTCTGAATTGGGCTATCTAAGTATCCGCCAAGTGGCTCGCCTTCCGGCGTCACAATAATCAGATTATACTGATCAGACAGGTTCTGCAACAGCATTTTATCCGGCGTTTTAATGAGCCAGTCGCTGAACTTCCCGCTCCCGCCATGCAGTAAATACAGCACGGGAAAATTGGCTTTGCTTTTTGCGTACGAGTTCGGCAAAACGATACCCGCCCGAAGCTTTTTGTTCATCGCAGCCGATGGCACATCCAGCGTATCGACTTTAGCACCAACGGTTATTATGCTGTAGCTAAGTAGCAGGCTACTAAGCAGGAGACGGATTTTCATGATTGAT
The DNA here is from genome assembly GCF_054776975.1 of Spirosoma harenae. Lineage (NCBI taxonomy): Bacteria > Pseudomonadati > Bacteroidota > Cytophagia > Cytophagales > Cytophagaceae > Spirosoma > Spirosoma harenae. The sequence goes on from NZ_BAAHBD010000014.1 coordinate 118,720, forward strand.
TAGGTTAAGTAAGTAAGCGCGAAATGAAACCCTATTTAAATAACATCGGCACGTATTCATTCAGGTACTGCCGCCAGTTGACCCAAGTATGCCCACCCGACGATTCTTTATACTGGTATTTGATATTGTGTTTATCGAACATGGCCAGCGTCTTTTTATTGGCCTCCATCACGAAATCATCTTTGCCGATACTCACCCAGAACAGTTTTTTGCCTTTGTTAAAGGATGGATCATTGAGCACCTTTGCGTATTTCGTATCGGCTTCGTTGGCAGTATCTCCAAAGAAACCAGAACTAAATACGCCAACGTAGGAAAATAATTCAGGGCGTGTTAAAGTCAAATCCAGCGTTTGGAAACCACCCATCGACAGGCCAGCAATCGCTCGATTATCAGCTGTCGGTACGATACGATAATTTTTCTCGACATTCGGTACGACCTCGTTCAGAAACTCTTTGGAGAACAGATCCCGCATCTGGTTCATCATCTGCGGATTAGGCATTCCGTTCGACGGTGGCATAGGCATGCTACCGTTCGGCATGACCACGATCATGGGTTTCGCTTTTCCGGCGGCAATCAGGTTGTCCAGAATGAAGCCCGCTCGTCCAATGGTATTCCAGCCCGAATCATCATCGCCCCCGCCATGAAGCAGGTAAAAAACGGGGTATTTTGTACTGCCTTTTTCGTAACCTGGTGGGGTGTACACGTGCATCCGACGCATCATCCCCAACGTATTCGACGAATACCACACATCACGGACTTCTCCGTGCGGTACCGCTTTATTGTCCTCAAAGGCCATTTCAGGGCCTGGTACCGCCATCATATTTTCTAAACTACTGATCCCTTGTTTGATCACTGGATTTTTAGGATCCATTGTTCGCACACCATCAACCATCAATGTGTATGAATAAAAGTCAGGTTTCAGCGGACCAATCAGCACCGACCAAACGCCCTGATCATTTTTTGTCAGACTAAGTGGTTTCGGATTTGACAGAAAATCGCCACCTACTGTTACTTCGCTGGCTTTGGGCGCATAAATCTGAAGGAGTACCTTCTTGTCGTCCAGCACTTTTGGCGATTTCAGCGTATCGTTGGGCGTCGGAGTACGCTGTTGCATCTGAGCCGTTGCAACAGGGCTAATCAGCACAGCAGAAAAGGCCATCGACAGGCCGACGCAGGTTGCCGATAGCAGACGTTTTGGGTTGTTCATACATGTAATGTTAGTAAACGTTTGAAGAATTAATACCCCCTAGATCTCCTTTATGGGATTTAGGGGGTATCTGTTATTTTTTCTGCCAGAGGTTCGGCAGGAGTTTATAGTAGAGCAAATGCCGCCAGGTTCCCCATTCATGCGCGCCCTCACCTCCAACATAATACTCGTGGTTTATTTTGTGATTTTGCAGGGCTTCATGTAGGGCAATTACTCGTTTACCGATGGGCGCATTGGCTTCATTAGTCCCCTGCCCTACCAGTAAATAATCGACTTTCTGATTGGCTGCTGGATCATTCAGGAAAGCAGCACTTACCTTTTCAGTATCTGGATCGCCTGCACTCAATACGCCAAATGAGCTAAACAAATCCAAATTTGTTAAGCCAACAAATTGGGTATGTCGCCCTCCCATCGAGAGCCCTGCTAAGGCGCGACCTTTACGTTCAGCGCGGGTACTGTACGTTTTTTCGACGAACGGAATGATCTGCTTTTTCAACTCTTCCTCGAACAGCGGGAATGTCTTGGCCGTATGATCCGGATCGCTGCGGTGAACGACCTGATTATTGGGCATGGCAATGATCATTGGCACCATTTTACCCTCCGCGAGTAAATTATCAGCAATGAAATTCGCCCGTCCATCGAGCGTCCAGCCTGAAGCCAGTTCTCCGCTCCCGCCTACCAGGTATAGCACGGGGTATTTCTTTTTAGGTGAATAGCCAGGAGGGGTGTAGACATACATTTCCCGCTCCCCTTTTAATACATCGGAATGATAAATGTGTCGGGTAACGGCACCGTGCGGTACTGGTTTGGCATCATAGTAAGCTGGCCCATCACCCTGAACCACCACATTACTATAGCCAGGCTGATCATTAAAACCCGTCAGCGTATTGTTTGGATCGGGCACCGTTACGCCGTCGATGATAAACTTGTACACGTAAATATCCGGATTGACAGGCCCAACTGTCAGCGTCCAATGACCATCATCACTTTTTTGAAAGGGAATGGGATCTTTAGCCCTCAGAGCCAGCAGCATTGGTCCACCAGTCAGCATGACTTGTCTGGCATCAGGAGCTTTCAGCCTAAAGATTATGGTACGATCATCGCGCACTTCGGGTGAAATCACATTGGCTCCGTAAGGCGCTAGATTCTGCGTATTTTTCTGGGGATTCCAGTCGAGGTTAACATGTGCCTGCTGAGCTATTGTGCAGTACGTTTTGAGAATAAAAAGTAGGCAAATTAAGCTGCGAACTCGGTTCTTACCCATAGGATTGGCTTTGTGTCAAAAGTACATAAAGATTTTAAGTTACTATAAATCAAAAAAGGTTTTTTTGTAGCTTTTTAATAGGCAATCTTCCCAGGATGCCTACTAAATTCAGTTCTTTATAAAAACGGGATCTAGTTACCCGTGAAATCTGATATCGTTCCCGGCAACGATTGCGTAAAAAAAGGGCAATCTATTCTTGAATCAGTCTCAGTTTTTGGGTCACTTTAAGGTGAAAATCAATCTTAGGTCACTTCGATTCTGTACCATTACGCCGGTAATCAGGTAGCCTTACCTCAAAGCCCAATGAAACTATTTTCTGCATTTTCCCTGCTTATTATAGCGTCAGCCTTTCGACCAGACCTTTCATCAGGTACTATGATTGGCCCTGAACTTCCCAAAATCCATACGCCAACCTTCCGAAAAGACACACTCAGGATCACCAAATTTGGTGCCGTAGCGGATGGATTAACCCTCAATACGGCGTTCATCAATACAGCGATTGAGCAGTGTAATCGATCAGGCGGAGGTGTTGTGCTGATACCACGCGGGCTCTGGCTGACTGGTCCTATTACGTTGAAAAGCAATGTCAATCTGCACCTCGCCGAAGGTGCTTTACTTCAATTTACGGATCAGCGCAGTGCATATCCGTTGGTTACGACCACCTGGGAAGGCGAAGACGCTGTTCGAAATCAAGCCCCGATTTCAGGCACCAACCTCGAAAACATTGCCATCACTGGTAAAGGAATTCTGGACGGCGCGGGCGATGTCTGGCGGATGGTGAAGCGCAGCAAAATGACCGACGATCAATGGGCGAAACTCGTGGCGTCAGGGGGCCTGGTAAACGATAAAAAGGATATGTGGTATCCGTCCGAGCAGTCGTTTAAAGGCGCGAATATGTCGGTTGCCAAATCCGGCCAGCCGATGTCGTATTACGAAAGTATCAAGGATTTCCTGCGACCTAATATGCTCAGTTTGACCCGTTGCAAACGGATTTTGCTGGAAGGGGTTACATTTCAAAACTCACCGGCCTGGTGCCTGCATCCAATGCTGTGTGAGCACATTACACTACGTAAGGTGACGGCCAAAAATCCCTGGTATGCGCAGAATGGAGATGGTCTTGATCTGGAATCATGCCGAAACGGACTAGTAGAAGATTGTACATTCGATGTGGGCGACGATGGCATTTGCATCAAATCGGGTCGTGATGAACAAGGCCGTAAACGAGGTATTCCGACTGAAAATATCATCGTCCGTAACTGCCGGGTATATCATGCTCATGGTGGGTTTGTCATTGGCAGCGAAATGTCGGGCGGAGTGCGCAATTTGTACGTATCGAACTGCCAGTTTATGGGTACCGACGTCGGGCTGCGATTCAAGACCGCTCGTGGTCGGGGGGGCATTGTCGAGAATATTTTCGTGGATGGCGTTGATATGACGAACATTGCCGGGGAAGCCATTCTGTTCGACATGTATTATGCCGCTAAAGACCCGGTTCCGCAACATGGCGAGAGCAACGAACTCCCTGTCATTCCAGCCCAGCCGCTTTCGGAAGGAACACCCCAATTCCGGTCATTTCAAATTCGAAATGTGACGTGCAAAGGTGCCGAAACAGGGATTCTGGTGCGCGGTTTACCTGAAATGGCTGTAAAAGATATTCTGATCGAAAACGCCGTTCTGCAAAGTCGGAAGGGATTCGTCTGCATAGAAGCGGAAAATATTCGACTGAAAAACGTAACGCTGATGTCGCCCGCCAAAACCCTGATGCAGCTTCAAAACAGTCGCGCCATCACCCTCGACAACATTCGTTACGCCAACAACAATGACTTATTAATGCATATATCGGGAGATCGTTCGAAAGACATCAAGCTACTGAATACAGATACCTCTAAAGCCAAAAAAGCAGTAACGACCGACGCCAACGTTCCAGCAAATGCACTGACGATGAAGTAAACAAAGTCTTCCATATCCTTTCTAGCGTGTGACATAAAGAATATGTATAAACACGCTCTGTTGTCTTTAAGCTAACCCGCTAAAGTACTTTTCATTGATCCTCAGCGAAAAGTCTTTAGCGGGTTTTCGCACATTTGTATGTTGGTTGGCTCCAGTTCATGTGTAGGCTTGTGCGTGTTCCGTTTTACGGCTGACAGACAGCGCATCAGAAGAGGAATGGTAGTCCGCTAGGCTGCTCCACCTGACAACCAATATGCCTGAGTTTGGCAGGCAGTCAGCTGCAAATTCCGGGTTTCGCAAATTGACTAATGCCTTTAAACAATGCGCTATATGAGGCTTTTTATAAGCTTGTTCATTATGTATTTGACCTCCACCTGTTTTTCATTGGGTCAAAGTATAGCCGGAAAATGGGTTGGTAGAATCACTCAGGAAGGCGCACCATCAGATGCAATAATTACGATGGAAGCTAGTATTTATCAGAATGGGAATAATCTGACTGGACAGATCAAAATCAGTAGCAAATATGGTTTTGCTATCGAAAAATTTACAGGTAAAATTGAAGAGAATAGAGTCTTTATGAATGAATATGAAGTAGTTCAACAGTACTCACCTACGAATATGGGGTGGTGCTTGAAGAATCTGGAAGGCACTCTTGAGTCTAATCTGACGCAAAACAAACGAACTATAGAAGGTATGTGGACAAGTGGCAGAGTGTATGAAAACTCAACTTATATGAACAGCAGTTGTCGCCCTGGTACATTCATAATTTCACAACCATTACCTCCTAAACCTCAAGTACCATCAGCTCCGCTTGAATCAGAAGTCGAAGGACGGGTCTTTGATAAGCAAACCCGTAAACCCGTTAGAACAACTCTTTCAATCATAGGCGACTATCTCCTATGCAAACAATTCCGACACGCAATGATGGTTACTATAAATTCGAAGCACCAATCAATGATATAAGTGATATTGAGATTAGGGAAGACGGCTATGAGCCATTAAGGGAAGTACTTAAAATAAATAATACGAATTTGACGAAAAACTTTTTCCTTGTCCCAACACGGACCAATTCACCAATCAAGGAAGCAACTGCACCTCTTCCTCAATCTATTGTAGTTAATGGCCAAACGTTGAAAAAGGGTGAAAGCATCGCGCTAAATTCAATTCAGTTTGAACAAAGCAAAAGTTATTTACTGCCCGAAGGGAAGGCAGAGTTAAACAGAGTTGTTCAGTTAATGAAAGAATACCCGACTCTCATCATTGAGTTTTCTGGGCACACGTCCAACGAAGAAAAAGATGAAACCTTGAATTTAAAATTGTCTGAGGATCGTGTTGTGGCCTGCAAGAATTACATCGCTAATCAAGTTGACAATATCAGTACCCGAATAAAGACTGTTGGCTATGGCTCTTCTAAACCCAGAGTGTCAAACGATACTAACGAAAATCGTAAGACGAACAGGCGAGTAGAATTGAAAGTCGTGAGTTTGTAAATAGCCGACTGAGCATTGTGTGCGCTTCGCCTGGGTGGTCTTGGGCGGCAGGCCGCACGTCCTGAAGTTGGGTAATAACCCAACTATCAAGGAGGGTAAAGGTTGACGCCATGTTTGTTGTCTTGAGTTATTTTGTCTTCCATCCTGCCCTCGGAGTCGTTAAAAGGAAGAAATGATTATTCTTAAAACCCCAGAAAAGAACAAATAGTTGATAATCAACCAGTAAGAGTAAAATTCTCCTATATTTATCCTCTTATAAACCTTGACAATGACAATGGTACGATTACTCATTTTGTTGGGTGGGGGACTTTGGGGATTGAGCCAGTTATTGGGTTGCCATCCTCGTCAGAAACCGGCTGACAATCCACCGACTTCGATAGTCGTTTGTCGGACCACGCCAACGGATAAAGTTTGGTACAATACTAAAGAAAAAGCCATGCTCTTCGATAGTATAGGCAATATCCACTTCCCCATTACAACCCGAAACCAAGAAGCGCAACGGTATTTTAATCAGGGTCTTATGCTAGCCGTGGGTTTCAACCATGCCGAAGCAGCCCGTTCGTTTTACGAAGCCACCCGGTTAGATTCAACATGCGCTATGGCCTATTGGGGCTTCAGTTACGTGCTAGGACCAAACTACAATGCGGGCATGGAGCCTGACAACTACGAACGTGCCTATATTGCTATTCAGCGAGCAATCAAGTTATCAGGCAATTGCACCGATAAAGAAAAAGCGTTGATTAAGGCTTTGGCAAAACGGTATCCAGCCACGCCCGTCGAGGATCGAAGGCCGTATGATGTAGCCTACGCGACGGCAATCAAGCAAGTCCACGAACAGTTTCCCGACGACGCCGATATTGCCGGATTCTATGCAGAATCATTAATGGACCTGCATCCGTGGGATTTGTGGGAAAAAGATGGCCGCCCGAAACCCTGGACTCCCGCCATCGTGACGGTACTGGAAAAATTGATGGCCCGAAACCCTGACCACATTGCCCTGAATCATTATTATATCCATGCCGTAGAAGCTTCTCAAACACCGGAACGAGGGCTAAAAAGCGCGGCTATTCTGGGTAAGTTAGCACCGAAAGCCAGCCATCTGGTACATATGCCGTCGCACACATACATCCGAACGGGTAATTATCACGAAGGATCAATACGCAACCAGCAGGCCGTACGTATTGATAGCATCTACTTAATGAACAGACACGCAGAGGGAGCGTTTCCCCTGGTCTATTTTCCGCACAACTACCACTTGCTGGTTGCCACAGCCACACTCGAAGGCAACTATAGCTGGGCGATGCGTTCAGCACAAAAAACAGCCGGGAACACGAATAAAAAATTGATGGCGGAGCCTGCCTGGTGCGCTCTTCAGCATTATTATACGATCCCCTACCACGTAGCGATCAAATTTTCCCGGTGGGATGAACTCCTTCGGATGTGCGATGCCGACACCGTTAAGTTACCCTATCCCACCGCTATCCGTCACTACGCCCGTGGATTGGCGTTGGTCAGCAAACAGCAGTTCGCCAAGGCAAAGCTGGAATTACAACAACTTGATAAACTAGCAGCGAATCCTGACATGGGCAAGTTGTTGGTTGGGCCAGTCAATTCGATGCGTTCCATCCTGGAAATCGCTCGTCGGGTGCTACAGGCCGACATTCTGGCAAACGAAGGGCAATTGGATAGCAGTATTACTCTTTTACGGGAAGCGGTTGCACTGGAAGATGCCCTAGGCTACAACGAGCCACCCGACTGGTTTTTTCCAGTACGGCATACATTAGGTGCTACTCTGTTGAAAGGGAAACACTATGCCGAGGCCGAAGCCGTTTTTACGAAAGACCTAACGATATTCCCTCACAATGGCTGGGCATTATCGGGTCTACGTCAGGCTCAACTAGGACAGGGATTTACTGATAAAGCTCAACAAACTCAGGCAGAACTGACACGAGCCTGGAAATGGGCTGATAATAACCTAAAGTCGAATCAAAACGCAAACGAAACTATGTAGCGTTGGTCCGTATCAAATGCCAACTTGACGTTAATTAACCGAAGATATGACTACAACTGAACTAGCAAAAGCCTTTTCAAGGCATAAATTTGACTTGACTTACCCGTATTTGCTGGATACTATTCATTGGAACGTTGTTGGCAGTCAACACATTGAGGGCAAGCAGAATGTAATTGATGCCTGTCAGCAGTCAGCCGCTTATTTGGCAGGGGTCACAACAACCTTTCATAAGTTTGTCCTGATTACTACAGATAACTATGTGGTAATTGATAGCACTGCCGAATATGTTGATAGTGAGCAGAATTCAACCACAGTAGCTTCGTGTGATATTTATGAATTTAGTAGCGGCAAACTCGCGGCCATTACTTCCTACACAATACAGGTGAATGAATAGGCTCCGCTCGGGTAACCTATCTCGACAAATCATCCTAGCTTACCTTTCAATGTGTGGTCGGCAGCGATACATCCACCTCTGACGATTCCCGAACGACCATCGTGGTGGGAATACGAATGGTGCTCGGCTGACTACCTTTTTGTTTCCCTTCAATCAGATCAATGAGTTGTCCGGCGGCAACCTGGCCAATTTCTAAGGCCGGTTGCTCGACTGTACTCATGGGCGGAGCCAATAAATCAGCAACAGGTATGTTCGTAAAACCAATGAGCGATACTTGTCCGGGAATGGCAATATTCCGTTTCTTCAGCGCGGCCAGACAGCCAATCGCCAGGCGATCGCTGGCAGCAAAAAAAGCGTCAGGATTCTGGCTTAGCAATTCGTCAATAATTGGCTCTACTTCGTTCTGTCCAAAACCTGCATAACGAAGCAGGCTTTCTTCGTAGGGAATACCGTATTTCTCCAGGGCGGCCTTGTAACCAGCCAGCCGCTCCTGTGTAATGGAAATATAAGGGGGAATAGTAATATGGGCGATGCGCCGACGGCCCGTCTGAATCAGGTGTTCGGTAGCGGCAAAAGCCCCGCCAAAATTATCGGCGGTAACGCATGGTATATCGAGTTCATTCGCTACCCGGTCGAACAGGACAATCGGCATTTTTTTCTCCTGAAGCCCTCGTATCTGCGACACATCCGATGTACTACTTGATAATGAAATCAGAAGCCCATCAGCCTTCCGGGCAACGGCCTGTTGTACGGTTAATACCTCTCGTTCAAATGACTCGTGGCTTTGAAAAATGATAACGTGATAACCTCGATTATACGCAATGGCTTCGATCCCGTTGATGACCTGTGAAAAAAAGTTGTTAGCAATCTGCGGAACGATCACTCCAATAACGCGACTCCGGTTTTCTTTCAGACTGAGCGCAATGGGATTGGGGCGATAATTGAGCCGTTCGGCGTATTCAATGACCAGTCGTTTGGTTTCAGAATTGATTTCATAGCTATCCCGCAACGCCCGCGAAACGGTCGATGTTGAGAGATTTAAAGCCCGTGCAATATCTTTTATGGTTACTGTATCCAAAGCGACTTATTAGTAAAATACAAAAATATACTATATAATTTTCCGTCGGCCAATAACAAGACAATTAGTCCAACTATCAACTCTTTTCGAATTAGTGGCTAACTAATTCAGAAACTGGCAACGTTCCCGACAACGTTTGCGTGAATAAATATCTTTAAAAGTTTCAATATAAAAAACTAGCTCCTTAACCTTACTTCGGTAAATGAGGAAGTGACGTATTTTCCTGCATCCGCCCATTCTACAAAAAAGACAATTTTTCCCAAATTTCTAAAAGCTTCAGAACAACAGCTCGATATGCATTCTCTGTCCCTCCAGTCGATTCTGGCCATTCCGTCAAACCTTGCAGTAAACTTACCATTGTCCAACGTCGAGCAATTACCGGAACGGGTATTACAGTTCGGTACGGGTGTATTGTTGCGTGGCTTGCCCGATTACCTCATCGACAAAGCAAATCGGCAGGGTATTTTCAATGGACGAATTGTGGTTGTCAAATCAACCGATGGGGGTGATATGCGTGCGTTTACCCGGCAAGATAATCTGTACACGCTTTGCATTCGGGGTGTCGAAAACCGGCAACTGGTTGAGCAGAACGTCGTATGTTCGGCCATCAGTCGGGTTTTATCCGCCAAACAAAGCTGGGATGAGATTTTGACCGTTGCGACTAGCCCTGATTTACAGATCGTTATTTCCAATACGACCGAAATTGGCATACAGCTCGTACAGGATGATATTCGACAATCGCCACCTGAATCCTTTCCGGGTAAATTATTGGCCGTTTTGTATGCTCGTTATCAAGCATTTAATGGCGACCCGACAAAAGGCTTAGTTATCGTACCCACCGAACTTATACCTGATAATGGCACCAAACTCGAAGCCATTCTGCTCGAACTAGCACACCGTAACGCACTGGAAGGGGCATTCATCGACTGGCTCGAAACGGCCAATACGTGCTGTAACTCACTGGTTGACCGCATTGTACCTGGCCGCCCTGACCCGGCATCGCAGCATGCCCTGACAGAACAGCTTGGCTATGAAGACGATCTGCTGACCATTTCGGAAGCCTATCGGCTGTGGGCCATCGAAGGAAATGAGCATGTACAGGATGTGCTTTCCTTCCATCAGGCCGACGAAAACATATTCATCCGCCCCAACATTGATCAATTCCGCGAGCTGAAACTTCGGTTATTAAACGGTACGCATACCCTAAGCTGCGGACTGGCTTATTTGAGTGGTTTCGATACAGTGCGCCAGGCAATGGACGATGAAGTTATGTCGGCCTTTATTAGTGGAGTTATGCTGGGGGAATTGATTCCTGGCATACCGTATTCTGTTGATGAGAAAGTAGCACAGCGCTTTGGTTTTCAGGTTCTTGACCGCTTCCGAAACCCATTTATTGAACATCGCTGGCTAGCTATTACGATGCAATATTCGGCCAAAATGCAGATGCGTAATATCCCTACCCTGCTCCATTATTATCAGCAATTAGGCGTTACCCCGCGCTACATCACACTTGGTTTCGCGGCTTATCTGCGATTCATGCAGGCAATCAACCAGAAAGACGAGGTTTGGTATGGTGAACGAGATGGCGAAGCATACCCAATTTACGATGCACAAGCAGGTTATTTTGCCGATTTATGGGCGCGCCTATCGCCAACAGAACTGGTTGCAACGGCACTGAAAAATACAACTCTTTGGGGATACGATTTGAGCCAGTTGCCGGGGTTTGCAGATGCGGTCAGTACCTATTTGACACACATGGTCGAGAACGGCGTATTGGCGACGTTGTCAGCACAATTCGATCATCTTGAAACTGTAACAAAATGAAACAGTCTGTTTTAAAAATACATCCTGCGGATTCCGTACTGGTTGCCCTTACCGATCTCGAAGCGGGTGAACGTGTACAGTGGGAAAATATAACTATTATTACCACTGAAGATATTCCTGCTAAGCATAAAGTAGCTATTCAGGCATTCGCTCCCGGCGATTCGATTACGATGTACGGCGTGCTGGTGGGAAAGGCTAAGCAGGCAATTCCAATGGGTGGTCGATTGACGACTTTCAATGTCCAGCACGCAACCAATAGCTACGATCTGCAAAGTTCAACGTACCACTGGACTGCTCCAGCCGTCGAGCGTTGGCAGGGGCAAACGTTTATGGGGTATCATCGCTCTGACGGACGCGTGGGAACGGCAAATTATTGGGTTGTTATTCCACTTGTTTTCTGTGAGAATCGTAACATTCAGGTACTAGAAGACGCCCTAGTCCATGACCTTGGCTACGGCCGGAAGAATACGTATCAGCAACAGGCGAAAGAGCTGGCTTCGTTAGTTCAGGCTGGCCGATCGGTTGAAGAAATCCTACAGGCCGATTTACAATCTGCAGAACAATCCCTGAGCGGTCAGTTGAAGCTATTTCCGAATGTCGATGGCGTAAAATTTCTGACACATGATCTTGGATGCGGAGGCACTCGTCAGGATGCGCAGGCCCTTTGTGGATTATTGGCGGGTTACGTAACACACCCAAACGTAGCGGGTGCAACAATCCTGAGTTTAGGCTGTCAGAATGCCCAGGTAGCCATGTTACAGGAAGAAATCCAGAAACGCAGCCCGGCTTTCGATAAGCCACTTTTTATCCTGGAACAGCAAACCATCGGCACTGAAGAATCGCTGATTAGTCAGGCACTACGGCAGACGTTCGCAGGACTGATGCAGGCAAATACCTTCGTTCGACAACCGGCTCCACTCAGCAAATTAGTTGTCGGCCTCGAATGTGGTGGGTCGGATGGCTTTTCGGGCATTTCGGCGAATCCGTCTGTAGGCCATGCGTCTGATTTGCTGGTCGCTCTGGGTGGTACCGTAATTCTCTCGGAATTCCCCGAACTATGCGGTGTTGAACAGGAATTATGCGACCGTTGTGTAGATGAAGAAACCGCTAATCGGTTCAAGGATTTAATGAATGTCTATGCTCTACGGGCAAAAGAAGCCGGTTCAGGTTTTGACATGAATCCTTCACCGGGCAACATTCGCGATGGGTTAATTACCGACGCCATGAAATCAGCGGGCGCATCCAAAAAAGGGGGTACATCACCCGTAGTCGCCGTTCTAGACTATCCCGAACTCGTTACGAAACCCGGTTTGAATTTGCTTTGTACACCCGGCAACGACGTTGAATCCACCACGGCAGAGGTTGGTTCTGGCGCTACAGTCGTTTTATTTACGACGGGTTTAGGCACGCCAACCGGAAATCCTATTGCTCCTGTGGTTAAAATTGCGTCAAATACAGCTTTGGCTAATCGAATGCCCGACATCATTGATGTCAACACTGGTACCGTTATTGACGGCGACGAAACCATTGACCAAGCTGGCGAACGACTTCTCGACCAAATTATTCGGGTCGCCAGCGGCCAATCCGACGTAGCCGCCGTCCGTCACGGCCAAGACGATTTTATACCCTGGAAACGGGGAGTTTCACTTTAAATTGATTGAATGATAGAATGATTGAATGGTTGAATAGCTGACGCAAAACGTTTTCAACTTTTTGATTATTCAATCATTCAATCACTCTATCATTCAATCATTAAGTACATGAAGAAGCCATTTCTTGACGAAGACTTTTTGCTGCAAACCGAAACGGCTCAGCAACTTTACCATGAATTTGCGCGGCCGATGCCGATCATCGATTATCACTGCCATCTACCGCCCGATCAGATTGCCGAAAACAAGCAGTTTGAAAACCTGACGCAGATCTGGCTTTATGGCGATCATTACAAATGGCGGGCTATGCGGACAAATGGCGTGAACGAACGCTATTGTACGGGCAACGCCGACGATTTCAGCAAGTTTCAAAAATGGGCCGAAACGGTTCCCTATACGCTTCGCAATCCGTTGTTTCACTGGACGCATCTGGAATTGCAGCGGTATTTCGGAATTAAGACACCGCTGAGTGGCAAAAATGCTCGTCAGGTCTACGACGTTTGTACCGAACAGTTACAGTCGCCGGATTATTCCGTGCGAAACCTGCTGCGTCGGATGAACGTCGAAACGGTTTGCACGACCGATGATCCGGTCGATTCGCTGGAACACCACAAAAAACTAGCCGACGAAGGATTTGAAATTGGCGTATTACCGACCTTTCGCCCTGATAAAGCCATGACGGTAGAAAATGCCAGCATTTTTAATCAATACGTCAGTCGTTTGGAGGCAGCCAGCAACGTATCGATTGGCAATTTTGATGAGTTTCTAACGGCGCTCCGTCAGCGGCACGATTTCTTTGCGGCTATGGGCTGTAAACTCTCCGATCACGGCCTGGAGCAGATTTACGCAGAGGATTATACAGAAGCCGAAATCAAGGCCATTTTTGATAAGATTCGTTCGGGCGCAGAATTAACAAGTGCAGAAGTTTTGCAATTCAAATCGGCGATGCTCGTGTATCTGGCTGAGATGGATTGGGAAAAAGGCTGGACGCAGCAATTCCACCTCGGTGCGCTACGAAATAATAATTCCCGAATGCTTCGTATTCTGGGCCCTGATACTGGCTGGGATAGCATTGGTGATTTTTCACAAGCCCGCGCCATCGCCCGTTTCCTAGACCGACTCGACACCAACGACAAATTAGCCAAGACGATTATCTACAACCTGAACCCAGCCGACAATGAGCTAATCGCAACGATGATTGGCAATTTCAACGATGGTTCAGTAGCGGGTAAAATACAATTTGGCTCCGGTTGGTGGTTTTTAGATCAGAAAGAGGGTATGGAGCGACAAATCAACGCTCTTTCTAATATGGGCCTGTTGAGCCGTTTCGTCGGTATGCTGACCGATTCGCGGAGTTTTCTGTCGTACCCACGTCACGAATACTTCCGCCGGATACTTTGCAATATGCTCGGCAACGACATCGAAAACGGCGAACTCCCCGACGATAAAGACTGGACGGGACAAGTCGTGCAAAACATCTGTTACGGCAATGCCAAAGCTTATTTTGGGTTTAGTAATAAGCCTATGTCGATGGCTGTTTGAGAATATTTGTCATGCTTACCCCGTGTCTGTGTCTTCACAGACACCCTTCCGGATGGTAGCGCTTGCTGACGCATAGGTGTCTGTGAGGACACAGACACGGGATAACAAAATATAAATAATCGTAATTCGTACACCGTAAATCGAAAGTAACTAGTTCATGGTCTGTTGTTTTGGCGAGTTGTTATTAAGGTTTTCCCCGATTGCTGCTGGTGAGTGGATTCGGCAGACGGCCATGCCTGTATTTGTGGGAGGAGCTGAACTGAACGTAGCAACAGCATTGGCCAATTGGGCGATTCCGGTCAAATACAGTACAGTGCTTCCTGAAAATTCGCTGGCGGATGACATTGTTGGTTATATAGCATCCAAAGAGATTGATCCATCGGGTATTATTCGGTTTGGTCAGCGGGTCGGTTGCTATTATCTGCCGCAGGGAACGGATCTAAAAAATGCCGGGGTTATTTACGATCGCGCCTATTCGGCCTTCTCTGAATTAGCTCCGGGCAAAGTAGACTGGGATATTGTCCTGGAAAACACAAACTGGCTGCATGTCAGCGCTATTAGTCCGGCGTTGAGTGCAGACGTAGCCGCTGCCTGTCAGGAATTGGTTACAGTAGCTTCAGCAAAGGGAATTACCGTTTCGATCGATTTAAATCATCGGGCTCGTCTCTGGCAGTATGGTGTTTCACCTATCGATATTATGCCGGGGATTCTGCAACATTGTGATGTCGTGATGGGTAATATTTGGGCAGCCAACGCCTTATTGGGTATTCCAATCGACAACGAGATTCATTCGAAAGGCCAACAGTCGGATTACGTTGCTCATGCACTCGAAACATCGAAAGCCATTCAGGCACGTTTTCCCAAGTGTACAGTCGTCGCCAATACGTTCCGATTCGATGTAGCCCCAATGGGTCTTCGATATTATACAACGCTGTATACCGAGGGTCAGCAATTTGTTTCGCCGGAATTAGTGACGGATTCGGTGGTTGATCGGGTAGGTAGTGGCGATTGTTTTATGGCCGGATTGATTTACGGACTTTACCAGCAACACGACCCTCAACAGGTACTCAATTTTGCTGCTGAAGCTGCTTTTGGTAAGTTGCAGGAAATAGGCGATGCCACCAACCAAACCGTTGATGAAATCAATAGACGTCAACGAATGATAACTTCCTTAATCTAAAACTATGCCCCTATTTTCATCCGATAAAATTCTTGACTTAGTTAGTCAACACCCGATCGTACCAGTGTTCTATCACCCTGATATCGACCATGCCCAGTCGATCGTACAAGCTTGCTATGATGGTGGTTTACGCGTGTTTGAGTTCACCAATCGGGGTGAAAAAGCACTTTCTGTTTTCACGCAACTAGCCCATTACGTCGCCGAAAATTGCCCTGATCTGGCTTTAGGCATCGGAACGATTCTTACACCGGAAGATGCCACGCAGTTCATTGATGCTGGCGCTGCCTTCGTTGTACAACCCGTTACGACACCCGCAGTCGGCGACGTTTGCCGGGAGAAGGGCGTCCCCTGGATGCCAGCAGGTTCGACACTGAATGAAATTTATCAGGCTACGGTGCTGGGTGCTAAGCTGGTGAAAGTGTTTCCGGGTAACGTCGTCGGACCAGGATTTATCAAAGCGATCAAAGGGCCAATGCCGTGGCTAAAACTGATGGTAACAGGCGGAGTTGAACCCAACGCTGATAGCCTGAATGCCTGGTTTAAAGCGGGAGTCACGGCGGTAGGTATTGGTTCGCAGTTATTTTCCGGCGACAGTGCCGATCCAGCGGCTTTACGGGATCGTATTGCTTCGTTAGTCCAGATTGTTACACCCTTTATTCCTCAACCCGCATGACCAAACCCGTTGGTAATTACCGCTGGACCATAGTAGCCCTGTTGTTTTTTGCAACAACGATCAATTACCTCGACCGGCAGGTAGTTGGCCTGTTGAAACCCACGCTGGAAAAAGAATTTAATTGGTCGGAGATCGATTATAGCCGTATAGTGCAGTGTTTTTCAGCAGCTTACGCCATCGGCTTACTTCTGTTTGGTCGTTTTATCGATTACATTGGTACCAAGAATGGCTATTCACTGGCTATTATTTTCTGGAGTATCGCGGCCATGGCTCATGCTCTGGCAACCAGCACAGTAGGGTTTATTTTCGCTCGTGTCGGGCTTGGTCTGGGCGAAGCGGGTAACTTTCCTGCCGCTATTAAAACGGTAGCGGAATGGTTTCCCAAGAAAGAGCGGGCGCTGGCAACAGGTATTTTCAACTCTGGTGCGAATATCGGTGCTGTGATCGCTCCAATTGTAGTTCCCTGGATTCTGGGGATTTACGGCTGGGAAATGGCGTTCATTGCCACAGGTGCTGTTGGATTCATATGGCTGATTTTCTGGCATTTTGGGTATCAGATTCCTTCAAAGCAGAAAAAGCTTTCCAAAGAGGAATTCGATTACATCCACAGTGATAACGAAACGACACCCGATGCTGTAGCTGATCATGGCAAGCCTGTATCATGGGGGCTTTTGCTCAGGAAGCGTCAAACCTATGCGTTCGTATTCGGCAAAATGCTGACAGATCCTATCTGGTGGTTCTTCCTCTTCTGGCTACAGGATTACTTTGCCACAACGTTCCACCTCGACACCAAAAAGCCGAACCTGTATCTGGCGGTTTTGTATACGCTGGTCAGTATCGGTAGTATCGGCGGGGGCTACCTATCCTCCTGGCTCATTAGCCGGGGATGGAGTGTCTGGAAAGCGAGAAAAACCTCTATGCTCGCTTTTGCCTTGTTGGTCGTACCTGTTATTGCCGTACGATTTGGTCCAGGTATTTGGGGAGCGGTGGCTCTAATTGGGCTGGCGGGTGCTGCTCACCAGGCCTGGAGCGCTAACATCTTCACTACGGCTTCTGATATGTTTCCGAAACGGGCTGTTAGTTCCGTCGTTGGGATCGGTAGTATGGCCGGGTCATTCGGTGGCATCATTTTTCCGGAAATCGTCGGGCGTATTCTGGATAGTTATAAGAAAGCGGGCGACGTCCAAAGTGGCTACGGTATTATCTTTTTAATCTGCGGTTCAGCTTACCTGGTAGCCTGGACGGTTATGCACTTCCTAACCCCAACCATGCAACCCGTTACTCTGGAAGAGCCTGAATCAGAGCCGGTTGCTTAATATTATTTTGTCATGCTGAAGAACGAAGCATCTTAACGCTTCAGCACTCAAAGGAAGTATAAAGATGTTTCCGCTCCGGTGGCCCGGCTTCGTCAGCATGACAAAATCCAATTCTTGTAAAACCTATATATAATAAAACGTATAACTCAATTCCATCCCTAACCAATATCCTATAAAATCTGTAAACTATCTATTCAATTATCAAATCCAATACGTACTATGAATGTCCAGCAAATGGAACTCTCGGCTTCGCACCCGCTGGCCTTACCCGTTGGGGTTACTCTCGACCGGTACATTATGCACCGCCAAACGGCTTTCCCGTATGCAACCGGCGAATTGTCGCAACTCCTACGTGACATTGCACTAGCCGGCAAAATTATTCACCGCGAAGTGAATCGGGCTGGCCTCATCGACCTGACCGGCGGTATGGGGGTTCAGAATGTACAGGGAGAAAGCCAACAGAAGCTGGACATGATTGCCAATATTCGCTTTAGTCGCGCCCTGAAAAACGGTGGAGAAGCCTGTGCCATTATCTCGGAAGAAGAGGAAGATATTATTTATACAGGTAACAACAACGGCAAATACGTCGTTGCCATCGACCCGCTGGATGGCTCATCGAATATTGATGTAAACGTATCGATTGGAACCATTTTTTCTATCTATCGACGCATTACTCCTATCGGCTCCGAACCGACGCTGGACGATTTTCTACAGGGTGGTCGTCGGCAGGTAGCGGCTGGCTATATTTTGTATGGCTCATCAACCATTATGGTTTACACGACAGGGCATAGCGTGAACGGATTCACCTACGATGCGTCGCTGGGTGAATATATTCTCTCCCACCCTGACATTCACAGTCCCGCTAATGGGCAGATTTATTCCTGTAATGACGGCAATGTGGAAGGCTACGAAGAAGGGGTGCAAGAATACCTCAACTGTTGCCGGAAAAAGCAACTCACGGCCCGCTATATTGGTTCATTGGTCGCTGATTTTCACCGCAACCTGTTGAAAGGAGGTATCTATCTGTATCCTCCCACCAGGAAATCACCGGATGGTAAATTACGATTGCTGTACGAAGCCTTCCCACTGGCGTTCCTGGCTGAAAAATCGGGGTGTCTGGCCACTTCAGGACATCAGGCCATTTTAGATATAAAACCTCGAAATCTACACCAGCGTACACCGCTATTTATTGGAGCCCCGGTAATGGTCGAAAATCTGGTAGGGATGCTGAAATAGATAGGCATACCAGCTTCCCGAGAGCCCAAAACTTTCGGGAAGTTTCAGTCATACATTGTTCTTTAGAATACGCGCCCGGTGCTGCATACCCCAATTGCGTAAAGCTTCAATGATGTTATCCAGCGAACTGCTATATTCCGTCAGTTCGTACTCAACCGTAACAGGCGTGGTTGTATACACGTTACGTATCACGAACTGATTCATTTCCAGCTCCTTCAGTTCTTTACTCAGTACTTTGGCGGTGATACCCGTAACGGTACGTTGTAGTTCGCGAAATCGCTTGGGGCCGGTGCTTAGACCAATGATGATCGGCAATTTCCATTTACCATTCAGAACGTACAGCGCGTCCTGCACTGCCATCAGACTTTGTGAACATTCCCGGTCCGTATGCGGATTATGGAGTCGCGTCAGGAGTGGTGGTTCTTCAATGAGTGTACTCATAGAATAAAGATACTATACCCTAACGAATTGATAATGGGGTATCCTAAACGATACTGGTATCCTTTGGGATACTGCTACCAATTGGATACTTAGGTTGCGTAGGTTTGCTTCGTCAATCGCAGCACAAACAGCTGCCTTAAATCACGCTAATGATGAATCCGAAAACGAAACGCATTCTCACAATTATCGTCACGGTATTGGCAGCCGGCATGGTGATTCTTAGTGGTATTATGAAGTTAACGCAATCAGCGCAGGTTATAGAAGGTCTGAACAAAGTGGGCGTCGGGCCGTACGTTATTTTGCTGGGCATTATGGAGATTGCCTTTACGCTACTCTATCTCTACCCCAAAACGATGAAGCTTGGCTTTATTCTACTCTCCTGCTACTTTGCTGGGGCCATTGCTACCGAACTCTCGCACGGAACGCCGTTCAACGCCATCACGCCCATCGCGCTAGTCTGGATTAGTGCGTTTCTCCGGGATAAATCGACGTTTTTACCCACAGCAACGCAGGTGTAATAGACAATCTGGTCATGCTGACGAAGAAAGCGGCTTAAGGTCCCGGTATTCTCAGGTAAGGAAAACTCAAGATGCTTCCTCCGTCAGCATGACAAATTCACTTCTTCCACAACTTACCCGTCACTACTTCATGCATAACCTGGTCGCGGTAGTTGCGGCTAATGGGAATGCGGTGGTTTTGAATACAAATCTCATTACCTTCAATGCCTTCTATTTTTGAGATCGAAACCATGTACGATTTATGAACGCGCAGGAAGGCATGCCCATCAAGATTCTGTTCCAAACTCTTCATGTTCAGTAGTGTAACGTATTTTCCTTTGTTCGTGAAAATCGTTACGTAGTTCTGCATCCCTTCCACAAATAGAATATCCTCGAAGAAAATTTTCTCGTACTTATTACCGCATTTAACAAAGAAATACTCGTCGCCGGATTCTGATTTTGGCGAACTCGGTACGGGCGATTGATTCAGGAGTTTATGATATTCTCTGGCTTTATTGGCCGACTTAAAAAATCGCTCGAACGTAATGGGTTTCAGGAGATAGTCCAGTACGTTCAACTGAAAACCTTCCAGCGCAAAACTTGGGTATGCCGTTGTAATGACAACCATAGGCGGTTTGGGCACCATTTTCAGGAAATCGATACCACTCATTTTCGGCATCTGAATATCCAGAAAAATCACATCTACTGAACTCTTTTCCAACACGTTGACAAGTTCCAGCGGATTCGCGCAGGTACTTGTCAACTGCAGAAAATCTATCTCCCGGACGTAGCTGGACAATCCTTCCCGCGCCAACGGTTCATCGTCGACAATAACACAGTTAAGCATATTTATAAATCGCTGATAGAACCTGGTTCTCAAGCCATCTGCAACGTAGCACTTTCGGCTATTTCAGTCAATTCCAAACGTAGTGTTACGTTGAAACTCGCACTGTCCTGATGAACATCCAGCTTGTATTTGCCGGGATACAGTAAATCCAATCGACGCTGTACGTTCTTCAGGCCAATACCGCCGTAATGTACTGCTTCCGGCCTTCTACCCAACGTAGCACTGTTTGATACAGCCAGATTCAATTGATAACCTTCCAGCGACAAGTTGATACGTATCCAGTTGGGTGTCTCGTTATCTTTTGATACGTGTTTGAAGGCATTTTCCACAAACGTCATTACAATGAACGGAGCAATGCCTAAATGATCCGAAAAGCCCGTTTTGATAGTGGTAGCAACCGTTACGTTGTTATTCTGCCGAAGGCGCTCCAATTCAATGAAGTTTTCCAGATAAACAATCTCACGGCCTAGCGGTATCTCCTGATCGTTGCATTCATAGAGCTGATACCGAAGCAGTTCCGAAAATTTAGCCAATGAATTCGACGCCATATCGGGGTTCTTGTGAATCAGAAAAAAAATGGAATTGATGGTGTTGAACAGAAAATGCGGGTTGAACTGATTTTTCAGAAACTTCAGTTCGGTTTCCAGTTTTTCTTTTTCCAGCAGTTGCTGCCGATTGCGAGTCTGAATCCAGTTTTTGGTCAGTTTAATACTCATGGCCAACGTCATACTGGCCATCGTTGAAGGCAGTGCATTTCCCAGAAACTGATAATAGCAGGCCGATTCACCAAACAATTCCCGAATGGTTTGTCCACTAACGAAGGCACTGAAATAATATCCACCCGCGATGCAGAACGTAGCGCATAATACCGTCAACAGCAGATAAAGGACGTACGGCACAAACCGGCTTTTTTCCAGATACCGGGGAATCAGGAAATACAAGTTAAAGTAAACAGCCAGTGCCTGAAAGATGACGTAGAAGCTGTATTTCAGCGCATAGGGTAAAACGACAAGGCTCTGAAATACTTTGATCGGATTGCCTAACGTAACAACCCACCAGAGATAATGATAAAGAAACCAGAATGGCAGATGGTGGAGTTTGTATCTGAAAAACCAGCTCTGACTCAATTGATTATAGGTTGACGCACGCATTGGCCTAAAGCACGATTGCTCGCTAAACAATTGTCACAAGTTACGTGAATTAGACGATTTTATCCCGACTCAATACATGAACGGCTTTAACTAATTGACCAACTACACCGCCCAAAGGACAACCCGTTCGACAGACGATATTACTGACGTTCAATCATTTCTCGGTCGTTCATCAACTAAATCAGACCAGTCGTCAATTCAATTTCCGAATAAGTCAAGTCCGTTTTTTCTTTGATACATCGGTCTAAATGCAGTTGCTATGCCTTTGTTTCAATTATCGATAAACGGCCAAAAATACACGGTTAATGCTGATGCTCAGATGCCTTTGCTCTGGGTTATTCGAGATTTGGTTGGTCTTACGGGCACAAAATATGGCTGTGGCATGGCTCAGTGTGGTGCCTGTACCGTGCATCTGAAAGGCGCTCCGATACGTTCCTGCTCGTTTCCTGTATCAGCCGTATTGAACCAACCCATTACCACCATCGAAGGAATTTCGAAAGACAACTCTCATCCGGTACAAAAAGCGTGGATTGACGAGCAGGTTCCGCAATGCGGCTATTGCCAAAGTGGGCAGATTATGTCGGCGGTCGCACTGTTAAGAGACAACCCGCATCCAACCGATGAGGCTATTGATGCCGCCATGCAGGGCAATATCTGCCGATGCGGTACATATCCACGCATCCGAAAAGCCATCAAACGAGCTGCGGGTACACTTCCTAAAACGAATGGTCAATGAAAAGCAGAAAAGGGCTTTCACGACGAAATTTTATCCGGCAAACCAGCCTTTCAGGCCTTGCCTTAACCATTGGAATTTCCGGGTCTGCCGCTGGAGAAGCAGCACCAAACATCATCAGTATTACGGATCAAACCAGTACTGAACTGATGTCCTGGATTTCCATCGACAAATCGGGAAAGGTGACAATTGTGAACCACCGTTCGGAAATGGGACAAGGAACATTCCAGGCTATTCCGCAGATGATTGCTGAAGAACTGGAAGTTAATCTGGACCAGGTGACCATTTTGTTTGCGCCCTCCCATCCCCAAAAATATGGCCCCCAACCGCAGGAAGGCAGTTTTTCGGTACGTGGCTGGTACAAACAATTGCTACAGGTTGGAGCGTCGGCGCGGGAAATGCTCATCAGCGTAGCGGCTAAACAATGGAATGTCGCTACGTCGGACTGTTACGCTGAGAACGGACAGGTGATTCATAAGCCATCCGGCCTCAAGCTTAATTATGGCCTGCTGGTTCAAGAAGCGGCTACGTTAACACCTCCTCAGAACGTTCCGCTGAAAAGTCGGAAGGCGTATAAAATTATTGGGAAGTCCCTGCCCCGGCAAGATATTCCGGTAAAAATCAATGGTACCGCTCAGTTCGGGCTCGACAAAAAACTGCCGGGCATGCTTTATGCCGTAGTTGAACGTAATCCGCGATTTCGAGGGAAAGTAAAAGGGTTCGACGATTCCAAAACAAAAGCCATACCGGGTGTAAAACGAGTTTTCACGGTACAACGGGCTGTTTTTGGTAGCTTGCTGGAAGGAGTCGCGGTGGTTGCCGATTCACTTTGGGCCGCTATGCAAGGGCGAAAAGTCCTGATGGTTGAGTGGGATGATTCGGGCTTTGAGCACCTGGATTCAGAACAACTTGCTGCCCAAATGCGGAAAAACCTTAAAAAGCCTGCGCCATCTCCCCAATTCGAAGCCGCGTTTCAAAACGTACCGAAAAAACTGGAAGCCGTTTATGAGACGCCATACCAATCGCATAGCTGCATGGAACCGCTTAATTGCATTGCCCACGTACAGGAAAATCGCATCGATATTTGGGGGCCCATTCAGGAAGCGAACTGGATACAGGCCGATTTGAGTGAACGAATGAGTATTCCCAAAGAGAACGTCAGCGTAAATATGACTTTTCTGGGTGGTGGTTTCGGCCGTAAAGGGTTTCCCGATTATCCGCACGAAGCAGCCTTGATCTCCAGGGCGATGAAAGCGCCAGTTCAGGTCATGTGGACCCGTGAAGATGACATGAGCGCGGGACCATTTCGTCCGGGTGCTTTTTATGCCTGCAAAGGAGGAATCGATAACGATGGGCGAATAATGGCTTTCCAGGGGATAACAACCAGTCAATGGTTTTGGGAAGAATGGAACCCCAAACCCTACCCGGATCCGAAACCGCTGGAGTATAAAAAAGGTAGTCTGGACGGAATGTTGAGACCTTATTTTAAAGCCATTCCACATTACAGTTTTGGCGGGGTGGGTGTCCAGTCACCCGTACCAACCATGTGGTGGCGCGCCCCAGGGGCTAATACGGCTGGCTTTGCAGGCGAAAGTTTCATAGACGAACTCGCTCACCTCGCCAATCAGGATCCGATGGATTTTCGTCGAAGTCATTTGCCCGATAAACGCTATCAGGCTCTCCTTGATCAATTAGAAGCAATTTGCAACTGGAAATCAAGAGGTAAACATGCGGGATGGGGCGTTGCCATTACAGATTGCTTCGGTGGTATCTGCGGACACGTTGTGCAGGTTGCGCGCAAAGCTGATGGCAAACTCAGAATCAATAAAGTGATTGCCCTGATGGATTGTGGCTGGTACGTCAATCCCGATATTATCCGGGCTCAGGTAGAAGGCAGTATCATTATGGGCCTGGGAGCCGCCATTATACACGCGACTACGTTCAACGATGGAAAAGCAGTTGAGCAAAATTTCAATACGTACGACATGCCACGTATCAACGATACGCCTGATATTGAGGTACATATCATGGAAAACGACGAACCTGCCGGAGGTGTTGGCGAACCCGGCCTCCCTCCATTCGCCCCTGCCCTATGCAACGCCATTTTCGATCTGACGGGCAAGCGCATACGTACATTACCGTTCAAACTGGATGAGGTATAGATATACATAAGTTTGTCCCAGACAGCAAGCAAAAAAGTCATCTAATGAGCAAAAGCAATCGGATAAATCGACGTGATTTTCTGAGAATCGGTACGTTTGCCAGTGGTGGTCTGCTGGTTGCATTTGCCCTGCCGGATAAAGTTGCGCTTACTCAGTCCAAACCAACCGATACGGACGTATCGGTGATGAATGCGTTCCTACGTATCGGTACTAACAATAGTATCCACATCATTCTCTCGAAAGTGGAAATGGGGCAAGGTATCTGGACAACTTTACCGATGCTCATTGCCGAAGAATTGGACTGCGATTGGAGTCAGATACACGTAGCACACAGTCCACCGGGGAAGGCTGGCGATTTTCAGGAAAATCCAGTTTATAAATCTACCGGCGGTTCAGAGACGACCATCCAGGAATTTGATCGCTATCGTATGGCCGGAGCCACCGTCCGAATGATGCTGGTATCAGCCGCAGCCAAACGGCTCGGCGTACGACCAGAAGATTGCCAGACTGAAAACAGTTACATTATTGCGGGAAATCAACGTATCAGTTACGGAGATGTAGCAACCGAAGCAGCCAAATTACCAGTCCCAAAAGTTGCCCTTCGCGACCCTAAGGACTGGAAATACATTGGTAAATCTCAGAAACGGCTGGATGCGCGCGAAAAGATTAACGGCCGAGCCCGCTACGGTCTGGATATTCAGTTTCCGGGTTTATTGACCGCATTAATAGCACATCCACCGGTTTTCGGTGCCACCGTAAAAACAGTGGATACTACGCAAACCAAAGCGATAAAAGGCGTTCGGGATGTAGTAAAAATTCCGTCGGGCGTGGCTGTGCTGGCTGATAATTTCTGGGCAGCAAAACGCGGTCGCGATGCGTTAAAAATTGAGTGGAATATGGGTGAGAATGCTCATCTGGATACCCATACACTCACAGATACGTATCGAAAACTAGCCAAAACGAAAGGATTAACGATTCAAAAAAAAGGCGACGTTACATCGGCGTTGACTAAAGCCGAACGTATCATCGACGCAGCATATAGCTTCCCTTACCTTGCTCACGCACCGATGGAGCCGCTGAATTGTACGGTAAAAATCGGGAAAGACTCCTGCGACGTTTGGACGGGTACGCAATCGCCTTTGCTGCATCAGGCCGAAGTGGCCGCATTTTTAGCGCTAGAACCCGAGCAGGTTCAGTTCCATACACCGTACTTGGGTGGAAGCTTCGGCCGACGTGGTTCCTTTAGTTCCGACTGGGTAATGGAAGCCGTTCATATCGCCAAAACGAGCAATAAGGCTATAAAACTGGTCTGGACGCGCGAAGATGATATCAAAGGGGGCCATTACCGACCGATTTACGTACATACTGTACAAATTGGCATCGGTGCCGATGGTTTTCCGACTGCCTGGCAACACCGAATTGTGGGGCAATCGCTGTTTACTAATACGCCTTTAGCCGATATGATTGTGCATAAAGGCATCGATTACAGTTCGGTCACGACCGGTGCTCCGTATTCCAAATCCGTTCCTGATCATTCGTTTGAATTGCATACTACGTCGGTGGGCGTCCCGGTGCTTCCCTGGCGATCTGTTGGCAGTACCCACACGGCTTTCGTAGTGGAAACGCTTATCGACCAACTGGCTTTTTTGGCCAAAATTGATCCAGTTGAGTATCGTCGGGCATTTTTTAAAGACCATCCAAGGCATCTGGCAGCCCTTACTCTCGCGGCAGAAAAATCGGAATGGACAAGCCTACTACCTAAAGGACAATTCAGAGGCATTGCCGTTTGCGAAGCGATGGGTAGCTACGTTGCTCAAGTCGTGGAATTATCCGTTGACAATCAGAAGATACGTGTTCACCGGGTCGTGTGTGCGATTGATTGCGGACTGGCGGTCAATCCGGATGGTGTTCGGGCGCAGATGGAAAGCGGGATTGTTTTCGGACTTACGGCCGCACTTTATGGCGAGATCACCTTAAAAGACGGACAGGTTCAGCAAAGCAATTTCCACGATTATCAAATGCTCCGTATAGCCGATACACCCGTCATCGACGTACACATCGTGCCCAGCACCGAAAAAATGGGAGGAGCTGGCGAACCCGGTGTAGCGCCAATTGCTCCTGCATTAGCCAACGCCATTTTTGCCGCTACTAGTAAACGTATCCGACGTTTGCCGATCCGCCTGGATGAATAGACAAAAAGCTGAATTACATACGTTTGGCTACAGAACTAGCCTTTGTAAACGGATATCCCTGACAAGAAAATAAGTTAAAAAAGTATAGGCATGGGTTAAAATAATCACACATCTTTTGTGCATTGTTCTAAACCTAGTACCTTGTTGGCTACTACTTGTCTTAGCCTAGCCAACATGTTTTCTCTTAAACCGATTCTTTTGCCCCTCTTTCTGAGTTGGTCTACTTCTTTGGTATTTGCCCAACAAACCTTTTCAACCCATTCGCCTAATAACGCCATCCATTTATCGGTTAGTAATAACCTGGCTGGCACAGTAACGTATCAACTGACGTATAAAGGCAAAAAAGTGATCGAGCCATCGGGGCTCGGCTTTGTGCTGAGCAAACCTAAAGTGGCACTTAATCAGTTTACGATTTCCGCAGCCGACTCATCCACAAAAAATGAAACCTGGAAACCCGTTTGGGGTGAAGTTCGCGAAATCAGAAATCACTACGACGAACTGGCTCTTACGCTCACCAGTAAGGATACGTTGGCGATCAAAGTCGTTGTTCGGTTTCGGGTGTTCGATGATGGCATTGGTTTTCGCTACGAATTTCCAGAGCAGAAGTCGCTGACCCACTTTATCGTCGACGATGAAAAAACACAATTCACGCTGGCTGGCGATCATAAAACGTTCTGGATACCGGGCGATTACGAAACAAATGAATATCTCTATAACACGACCCGAATAAGTGAAATCGAGGCAAAGACAGCATTTGACAAGGAAAAAGACATTGCGTTAACAGCCTTCATTGGTCCCAACTTCGTCCAGTCGCCATTATTAATGAAAACCGGCGATGGACTATACATCAGCATCTACGAAGCGGCTCTGATTAATTATCCAGTCATGCATTTGCAGGTAGATAAGCGCAAAATGGTGTTCACATCGCAGTTGACGCCCGATGCGGTTGGAAATAAAGCCTATCTGCAAACGCCCGCTCAAACGCCCTGGCGCACAATACTTATCAGCGATAGAGCTACGGACTTGCTGGCTTCCAAGATGATTCTAAACCTGAATGAACCCTCGACTATTGCTGATCCGTCGTGGATAAAACCCCAGAAATTTGTCGGGATGTGGTGGGAAATGCACGTCGGCAAAGCTACCTGGGAAAAGAAGGGGGGTAAACACGGCGCCAACACCCAGAACGTAAAG
This sequence comes from Spirosoma harenae, assembly GCF_054776975.1. Taxonomy (NCBI): domain Bacteria; kingdom Pseudomonadati; phylum Bacteroidota; class Cytophagia; order Cytophagales; family Cytophagaceae; genus Spirosoma; species Spirosoma harenae. Next base: position 146,748 of record NZ_BAAHBD010000014.1, read on the forward strand.
AAATACATCGACTTTGCGGCCAAATACGGTTTCGATGGGGTGTTGGTCGAAGGCTGGAACGTGGGTTGGGAAGACTGGTTCGGCAACTGGAAAGAAAACGTATTTGATTTCGTAACCCCCTACCCCGATTACAATCTGGATTCGCTGACGGCATACGCCCAGCAAAAAGGCGTTCGGATTATTATGCACCACGAAACGTCCGGCTCCGTAACCAATTACGAACGGCGGATGGATGCAGCTTTTCAGTATATGCAGAAAGAAGGCATCAATACAGTGAAAACGGGCTACGTTGGCCGAATTATCCCTCGCGGTGAACATCATGACAGTCAGTGGATGGTTGGTCATTATCAGCGGGTGGCCGAGAAAGCAGCTCAGTACAAAATCATGGTCGATTCGCACGAGTCCTCACACCCGACCGGCTTGCATCGGACGTACCCGAACTGGATGGCGAGCGAAGCTGCCCGAGGTAGTGAATTCAACAACGCACCTACGCTCGGTATCACGCCCGAACATACCACCATTTTGCCCTTCACCCGGATGCTTGGCGGACCGATGGATTTCACACCGGGCCTGTTTCGTTTCAAACTCGACCAATTTGATAATACCCGTACTACGCGCGTCCGGACAACACTGGCAAAGCAATTAGCGCTTTACATAACCATCTACAGCCCGTTGCAAATGGCCGCTGATTTGCCCGAAAACTACGAAAAACACCTGGACGCCTTTCAGTTTATCCGTGATGTACCCGTCGAATGGGACGATACCAAAATCATTGCTGCCGAACCGGGCGATTACATCACGATTGCCCGCAAAACCAAAGGGAAAGACAGTTGGTATCTGGGCGCTATCACCGACGAAAATAGCCGGGATATTGCCATTGGGCTGGACTTTTTAGAACCCGGCAAAACCTACCAGGCCACCATTTACCGCGACGCTCTCACCGCTGACTGGCAAGCTAATCCAGAAGCCTACGTCATCGAAAAGAAGCCCGTGAATAGCAAAACCAAATTGCCCATTCATCTGGCTAAAGGGGGCGGCTGCGCGATTCAATTTGTGAAGCAATAAAACCAGGTTACAATTCGAACCAACGCAGCTTTTCCTGGGTCGTTGAAAAAAATAAATCTCACGACTATGAAAAGCTGCGTTTATGTTTTGGTTGCTGTAGCCTGTCTGATTGCCTGCTCTCGCTCAAGCAACGATCAGGTGATTGATCCGGATGGTCCCGATGGTCTTAAAAATGTAACAGCTTTACTAAATGATTCGACCTGGTACGCGCAGGGAAACGCCAGTAAGGAAGTGGCTATATCCGGCGATAGTTGTTCCCAGAATCGGGTTAATCTGTATTTCCGAAATGAGCTACCGTATCCGAAGGGTGCGCGAAAAGCGTCACCCACTGACTGTGTTGGCCCTTGTAATACAACACAATACCTAAGCTTTCGGAAAGTTCCTCTAGCCGTTGGCACCTATGATGCAGCAAACCTGACTACCTGTTCTCCGTCTCCGATCTATGGCGTTAGTTACGGTTTATTGGTCGGTGGCGATGCTATTTTTGCGACTTATTCTACACCAAGTTCGAACAGCGGCAGGATAGAGATTACGCGCGTTGATCCTGTTGCCCGAACTATTGAGGGGAAATTTGATCTGACCCTGGCTCTTGTATTCGGCCAAAGTGGGCAGTCGCCTACCACACTTCGGTTTCGGAATGGCCATTTTATTGTCCGATTATCGCAGTAATCAGTTCGCGCTTCCCTGAATTGGCGATCCGTTCATCAAATAGGAATTGGCTTCGTTCACTTTATCGCATTACCTTGTGCGCTAGCCAATTTATAACCGGTGAACGCTCATGACGAAGCATCTCTTCAGTTCATTCGTGAACGCGCTGCAAAATATCCGCACTCGTTTTTTTCATACAGTTCTTTCCATTCTGGGTATCGTTATAGGCGTAGCCGCTCTGGTCGCCATTTTGTCGTTAATTGATGGCATGGAACAGTACGCCCGCGATCAAATCACAAAAACGACTTCGCTGAAGGCGATTTTATTGTATACGAACACCGACAAAGTAGTAAATGAAGTACGAGTCCCCAAAAAAAACTACGACTGGTTTACCTACCAATCTTTTGAGAAAATGCAATCATCGCTGACGAAACCAGCAACGGGCTTTCTCTATACAAGGCAATCGGATGAAATTGAATTGACGTCGAACCACCAGAAAACGGGCGCATTAATTACAGGAACCAGCCTACCGCTTCATCACGATGTACAACTGATTCATGGGAAAGCTTTCACCGATGCCGATCTAAAAAACCGCCAACCCGTTGCGTTTATCAATCAAAAACTAGCTCGCCAGTTCATGGGCAAACAGCCCGAACAAACGGCCATCGGCCAGCAGATTCAATTCAAAGACAAGCTGTTAACCATAGTCGGAATCTCGGCCGATGGTGCCGATACGAAAATCGGGCAAGCGTTTGTTCCCATCACCTTATTTTCGGATAGTACGCTAAAGGCCCATCCACCGTATGGAATGGTTGAAGCCGAAGACGTAGAAGCAGTCCCTGAACTGAAAAATCAGATTGAAAAGTGGCTGAGTGCTAACATGAAAAATAAGCAAACGGATTTCACGATTATTACCAACGAGCAGCGCGTTAGTCAGGTTGCCAAAGGATTTTTGCTGTTTCGGATTGTGATGGGTATGATCGTTGGTATTTCGGTACTGGTGGGTGGCATCGGCGTAATGAATGTATTGCTGATTTCAGTAACCGAACGTACCGTTGAAATCGGTGTGCGGAAAGCACTCGGCGCCAAGAGACGGGATATTTTATGGCAATTCCTGTCTGAATCCATTACCATTTCAACGTTTGGTAGTCTGCTGGGACTCGGCCTGGGTTTGGGCAGTACAATGGCGATTATGCCCATTGTGAAAGCCTTCACCGAAGTACCCTTTCAGGCCGTCTACACCTGGAATACATTCATCATCATTATAGTCGTCGCGATGCTAATTGGAATCATTTTCGGGACGTATCCAGCCATGCGCGCAGCCCGACTCGACCCCGTTGAAGCCATCCGTCGCGAGTAAATAGCATAGGGCATAGGATACTTTTATGTTGTCCCTATGCCCCAACCCCTATACTATTCCGATCGCAGCGATTTCACCGGATTTACCAAGGCGGCTTTAATACTTTGATAACTGACGGTCAGTAAGGTAATAGCCAACGCACCCGCACCCGAGACGGCGAAAATCCACCACGACAATTCAGTATGGTATTCATATTTCTGGAGCCAACTGTTCAGGAAGTAATAAGCGATAAGAATTGAGATGGCAAATGCGATAATGACCAGCACTACAAAGTCTTTGGAAAGCAGCACCCACAGGTTAGACACCGATGCACCGAGTACTTTTCGAACACCAATTTCTTTCGTCCGCTGTTCGGCTACAAAAGACGCCAGGCCAAATAAGCCCAGGCAACTGATTAAAATGGCGAGAATAGCAAAGCCAGAAGCCAGTTTACCAATACGCTCCTCGGCTGCAAATTTCAGGGCATACTGCTGGTCCGTGAATCGATAATCGAACGGGCTACCAGGGTTGAATTTCCGGAAAACGCCATCGATTTTCGCCAGTGATTCACTGGTGCTTTGGGTCGGATTGAGTTTAATAGTGATAAAATTCGCCCAACCATAATCCATTACGTAAACTGTCTGATAAATAGGTTTGAAAGGCGAGTCCATGAGCATATCTTTAATAATGCCAACTACCCGGTACGGCTTACCATTCCATTTAACCTGTTTGCCAACCGGATCTTTCAGATCCATATACCGGACAGCCGTTTCATTCAATACAATCCCAGATGAATCGCTGGCAAATTTCCGGGAAAAATCGCGTCCCTGCGAAAACTGCCAGCCTACCGTTTTGCCATAGTCATGCGTAACGGCGATCGTCCCAAAGTTATCTTTGAAGTCCGGATTTTTGCCCTCCCAATCGAAACCACTATTCTGCGAGTTTAAATCCGTTGCCGGAGCCGACGAAGTTGCCATATCGACAACAGCACCGGTTTGTATCAGGGCGTCCCGAAGGGCATTATAGTGCTGATGCAATTCGGGCGTGTTCATCGCTACCGTAATCAATCCACTTCGCTCATACCCCACTGGCCGATCTTTCGCGTGCTGAATTTGCCGGAACACGATGATCGTTCCGATGATCATCGTCACCGAAACCGTAAACTGAATCACGACCAGTACCTGACGCGGAATCGACGCAAACCGGCCTACCCGGAATGTTCCTTTCAAGACCTTAACCGCCTGGAACGATGATAAATACAGCGCTGGATAGCTACCAGCAACTAACCCAGTTAATAAACTAAATCCAATACCGCAAAGCCAGAAAACCGGATTTGTCCACAAAATACCAATCTGTTTATCAGCCACTTCATTGAAAACAGGAAGTATTAGCAACACCAGCAGAATGGCTAGTACGAACGAGAAAGCGACAACCAGCAGCGATTCACTAAAAAACTGGCTGATCAATTGACTACGTACCGAACCCACCGCCTTCCGAATTCCTACTTCTTTGGCGCGCTTTTCGGACCGAGCGGTACTCAAATTCATGAAATTGATACAAGCCAACAGCAGCACAAATACGCCGATAATCCCAAATAACCAGACGTATTGAATCCGCCCGTCTAAATTTCCCGATTTATCCCAGCCTGAGTATAGATGCCATTTGCTCATAGGCAGCAGGTAAACCACGGGCTTGATGAACGCCACCTCCGGATTATGTTTTATGCGTATGTCTTTGATCTTAGCCGAAACAGCGTCAAAATCAGCATTGGGTGCAATCTGAGCCAGAACCTGCCACGAGAAATTACCCCATTCAACATTATCCTGCGCCCGTTTTACCCAGGCTTCGTCGGAAACGTACAAATTCCAGGGAGCCATAAATTTCATATCCCGGAACTCAGTATTGTATGGGAAATCTTCATAAACGCCCGTCACTTTTACGTCCAGCTTATTGTCGATTTTCATGAGTTTACCTACCGGATCAGTCTCGCCAAACAAGGCTTTCGCTACCGACTCCGAGAGCAAAATTGAATTTTGATCCTTTAACCCGGCTCGCGTACCGCTGAGCATTTTCAGCGTGAGCATATCCGGTGCATCTGCACTGAGGTAATTACCTGTTTTGGTAAATTTCTTTTCGCCATACGCCAGAATATGGTCACGCGTCCAGGAGGACATGATGACGTGCGTAAAATCATCGCCATATACCGTTCGAAGTTCTGGCCCCATGGGCGCTGGGTTGTATTCACCATTAAACACTTCCCCATTGAACTGCCCACTTTGCATGACCTTGGCAATGCGGCCGTAGTTCTGAAAATATCGATCGTAGGACAGTTCATCGTATATCCAAAGGCCAATCAGCATCGCGACGGCCATACCTACGGCCAATCCGCCGATATTGATGAAGGAATAAACCCGATTCTTAGCCAGGTTGCGAAAGGCGATTTTTAGATAGTTGCGTAGCATGGTCGTGTTGGTTGGTCTTGGGTAGTATTTTTCTTCGTGTTTCATCAGCGAAGGACGCAGCAAACTCACTACATCCCGAACGTAGCGCCAGCGAGCCTGCCTCAAACCCACCTCCCCAAGGCGCTGCTGGAACAACTCATCCAGATCACCTTTCATCTCTTCCGCCCGATGCGGTGGACAGAACAGATGCAGGAGATAGGTAGCGAAACGAGGGGGTGTGTTTGGCATGGGGCAGAGGGGTTCAGCAGCGGGCGAAAGGTATGAGCGGAGGGTAATCACCCCCTGCCCAAACCCCTTACCTCTATGCTATTCATTCCGTAGTGATTTTACTGGATTCACCAACGCAGCTCGTATACTTTGATAACTGACGGTTAGCAACGTAACGGATAATGCACCTAATCCTGCCAGGGCAAAAATCCACCAAGACAGTTCTGTACGGTATATATAATTCTGGAGCCATCCCGACAACACATAGTATGCGATGGGCGCGCCTATGCAGAAAGCCACCAGAATCAGCATAACGAACTCTTTCGAAAGCAAACCCCATACGCTGAATACCGACGCACCAAGCACTTTCCGAATGCCGATTTCTTTAGTTCGTTGCTCGGCGATGAACGATGCCAACCCAAACAATCCCAGACAACTAATTAAAATCGCCAGGATGGCAAATCCACCAGCCAGTCCGCCAATGCGTTCTTCGTTGCCAAATTTCCGTGCGAAGTTATCATCCACGAACTTGTAATCGAAGGGCGAATCGGGACTGTAGATTTTGAATACCTGCTCTACTTTCGCTAATGCTTCGCTGGCCGATACTTGCGGAGCTAAGCGCAGAGTGATGGTGTTGACATTCCGGTAGTTGACCGCAAAAAAAGACGGATTGACCGGCTTAAACGGATCTTCTTTCACCATATCATTGATGACTCCAATGACCCTATACTCGCGACCGCTTTGCAGAACAGTTTCGCCAATTGGTTGCCTGAAGCCCATCAGTTTTACGGCGGCTTCATTTATAATCATCGAAGAACTATCCGTCGTGAAATCCCGCGAAAAATCCCGGCCTTCTTTTAGCTGCCAGCCAATCGTTTTGCCATAGTCATGTGTAATGTAATTCGACATCACCAGTGGCTTACTATCGGTCTTTTTGCCTTTCCAGGAAATATCGGTTGTGCCACCAGCCTGCTCCGTTATCGAATTCGATGATTCCGCCATATCAGCCACAGCTCCTGTATTGAGCAGATCATTCCGTAGGGCCGTGTAATGACCGTACAGTTCAGGCGCATTCATCCCGATTTCAATCAGCCCATTACGGCTATACCCCACTGGGCGATCTTTGGCATATTCGATCTGCCGGAATACGATGATGGTGCCGATAATGAGTGTAACAGAAACCGTAAACTGAAAACCGACCAGTACTCTACGTGGAATCGTAGCTGAGCGGCTAGTTCGCATGATGCCCTTCAGCACTTTAATAGGCTGAAACGAGGACAAATACAATGCTGGGTAGCTTCCCGCAATCAAACCCGTCAGCAAACTAAAACCTAGCCCTGCGATCCAGAAGAACGGATTTGACCAGGGAATCACCATCTTTTTCTCCGCTACCTGATTAAAAAATGGCAGGGTAAACTGTACGAACAAAATGGATAGACTAAACGCCAGCATCGCCATCAGCAGCGATTCGCTGAAAAATTGCGCAACCAGCTGACTCCGCAACGATCCGATCGACTTCCGTATCCCGACTTCCTTAGCCCGTTTCTCGCTTCGGGCGGTACTCAGGTTCATGAAATTGATACAGGCCAGCAACAACACAATTACGCCAATGCTACCAAACAGCCAGACAAACGTAATTGTCCCACCGGTATTAACGCCGTTAGTAAAATCGGAATACAGGTGCCATTTCGTCATCGGATGCAGGAAAAACTCGGGTTTGTAGCCCGGCGGATTGTCCCGCTTCATCCGGATATCTTTGATCTTAGCCGACACTTGATCGAAATCAGCACTCGGTTTGAGTTGGGCGAAAATCTGGTACGAATTGGAATCCCATTGATCTCGGTCGCGTTTGGCTCCCTCGTCGTTGGCCGTAAAGAATTTCCAGGGAACCAGAAATGTTACGTCGTTGAAGGTATTATTAGCTGCGAAATCTTCGTAAACACCCGCTACGTTTACCGTCTGTTTATTGTCTAGTTTGATCCGTTTGTTGAGTGGATTTTCGGTACCAAACATCGCCCTGGCAAGTGATTCAGAGAGGAGAATCGAATTAAGATCATTGTCCCCAAACCGTGTGCCAGATACGACATTCAGCGACAGCATATTGATAAAATCAGGCTCGACATAATTGCCCACTTTCAGAAGTTTCTTGTCGCCAGCTGCCAAAATCACTTTTCGCGTTACAGACAATCCAACTGATTCAAAATCAGGATAGTTACTCCGCAGTTCCTGCGACAAGGGAATTGGCAGCACATCGTAGGATGATTTCTCCACGTCGAACTTCACAAACTGCCAGATTTTCGCCAGCCGGTCATAGTTTTTAAACTGTTTATTGAACGACAGTTCGTCATACATCCAAAGGCCAATCAGCATCGCGACGGCCATACCTACGGCCAATCCGCCGATATTGATGAAGGAATAAACCCGATTCTTAGCCAGGTTGCGAAAGGCGATTTTTAGATAGTTGCGTAGCATGGTCGTGTTGGTTGGTCTTGGGTAGTATTTTTCTTCGTGTTTCATCAGCGAAGGACGCAGCAAACTCACTACATCCCGAACGTAGCGCCAGCGAGCCTGCCTCAAACCCACCTCCCCAAGGCGCTGCTGGAACAACTCATCCAGATCACCTTTCATCTCTTCCGCCCGATGCGGTGGACAGAACAGATGCAGGAGATAGGTAGCGAAACGGGGCGGTTGCATAAGTGATGAACGATAAGTAAGTTAGAAACTGAATGTGAGCACGTTGATGAATCTTTACTCATCTTTCATCACTAATCGCTCATCACTAATTTTTATTCACTCCGTAACGATTTTACTGGATTCATCAAGGCGGCTCGTATACTTTGGAAACTGACGGTGGCTAAGGCGATGCCGACCGCCAGCAAACCGGCTAATCCGAACACCCACCAGACAATGTCAATTTTATAGGCAAAATCCTGTAGCCATTGGTGCATCGCCCACCAGGCAATCGGACTGGCAATGACAATGGCAATGAGGACGGGTTTGAGAAAATCTTTCGAGAGCAACGTAACAATGCTGGCTACCGAAGCGCCAAGTACTTTCCGAACGCCAATCTCTTTGGTACGCTGCTCGGTCATGTACGTAGCAAGCCCGAAGAGGCCAAGACAGGCGATAAAAATGGCCAGCATGGAAGCAATAGTAAATATCCGTTCGGACTGCTGCTCGCTTTTATACTGTTCGTTATACCGCTCGTCTACGAAAAAATAATCGAATGGATTGCCGGGAAAATACTGATTATATAGCCGCTCTAATTCCGCAATTTTGGCAGGCAATTGGTCCGTTGTGAGTCGGACAGTGGTGTAATACACACTGGTTTGCGGAATGAAAATGATCGGCTCTATGGCCTGTTTCAAGGATTGATGATGGTAGTTTTTGACCACACCAACAATTTCCAGCTCACGACCCCACTTGATTTTCTGCCCCACAGCCGCGTCTGGCGATAAAAACCCTAACTGCTCAACAGCCCGCTCATTGATCATCACCTGACTGACGTTCTCCCAACGCTTGTCGCATTCGGTTGCCGATACGTTTTGACCAGCAACCAGTTTTATGCCATATGTAGACAGAAAACGATGATCCGCATTAACGATGGCGTAGGATTTTTGCCCATCAGCCGGTTGCGGATTGAGTCGGGTAATGCCATCGGCATTGAAATTATACCAATTGCCCGGTACGCTCCCCGACGTACAAAACGCCTGAACCGATGCCAGTTGTGCAACCGACTGACGAAAGGCTACACTACGGGTTTTGAACGTACTATCTTTCCCAACATCCGGACCACGCACAACCAGCAATTGATCGAGTTTCATGCTCAGATCCTGGGTTTGCATGTAATGCAGCTGCTGCAACATGACAACCGTTGCCACCACAAGCGCTATCGACACACTAAACTGAAAAACGACCAGCGATTGCCGTAACAGAACGCCCTGCCCCACACGACTGATAGCCCCTTTGAGCACCTGTACGGGTCGGAATTTCGTCAGCACAAATGCTACGTATCCTCCCGACAGTAACGTTCCAGCCAGCAGAAGACCTATCGCAAATGTCCAGGATTGACCATGTAGCAGTACATCAACGGATAAAGCTCTTCCAGTAAGTTCGTTAAACGGTTGCTGCAACAACGCAACCAAACCAAATGCCAGCCCTAAACCCAGCAGGTTTAACAGTAGTGACTCGCTCAGAAACTGCGTAATCAATTGGCCGACACCAGCCCCAACCGTTTTTCGAACCCCAACTTCTTTGGCTCGCTGAAGCGCTCCCGCCGTTGAGAGATTGATGTAGTTGAACCAGGCAATGACTAAAATCAGCAGGCCAATTCCAGCCAGCAAATAAACAAATCGCAAACTACCATTGGTCTGGTAATAGTCACCCAGCGACCGGGCCAGGTGCATATTTCTAACGGGTTGTAACCGAATGAGATCCTTATCTTCCGGCTTAAGTTTTTTCTTCAGGTTGTTGAATTTCGTTTCCAGAGACAGGTAGTCAGTTTGGGGGCGAACTAACAGATAGGTGTCGATAAAATTATTGTCCAGATTATCCAGTCGGGCCCAGTCGTTGCCGTTTAAACCAGCCGGATTCGCCAACGTCTGGAGCGAAAAGAGCATATCAACCCGAAAATCCGAATTGGCCGGAAAATCCCTGAATACGGCACCAACAGTAAAGGCTTGCTGACCAAACTGATTATTTAGTGTCAGTACTTGACCTACTGTCCGACCATCTTCAAAATATTTCCGGGCCGCTGTTTCTGAAATGGCTACCACATTAGGTTGCTTTAGTGACGAAGCCGAGCCATCGGCCAGGGCAAAGCTGAACAACGAAAAGAAATTCCCATCGACATAGGCTGTGCTCGTTTCCCGAAATGATTTCTGGTCGGCTCCGCCAGTAGCGGTTACAATGCCATCGCTGACCCCATTGGCGATCCGGCAAAAATCCTGCACTTCGCCGAACTGAGCCTTTGCCAGTGGACCTACACCCGGTGGTAATTGCGGGTAGGTCTGTTGGTTATTGTCGATCAGGATTCGATATAGATTGGGGAGGTTTTGGTGAAAGCCATCCACACTGCGCTCGAAAGAAACATATTCAGCAATCAGCACGAACGTAGCCATACCCAAAGCCAGTCCAGCAATATTGATAATCGAATAAACCCGGTTTTTGGCCAGACTGCGGAAAGCAATTTTGATGTAATTACGTAGCATCGTCGTAAGGGCTGGATTGGTATAGGTATTCGTTTGTTGTTTCATTAAAGAAGGCCGTAGCAAACTCACTACGTCCCGAACGTATCGCCAACGGGCTTCCCGCAACCCCACTTCCCGAATCCGCTGCTGGAACAACTCATCCAGATCACCTTCCATCTCCTCCGCCCGATGTGCAGGACAGAACCAGTGTAATAAGCGGTTGGCAAAACGGGGTGGGTTATGTGGCATAGGGCAGAGAGGTTTGGGCAGAGGGCGAAAGGTGCAGGTGGAGGTTTATTACCCTATGCCCTACGCTATTCCGATCGCAACGATTTCACCGGATTTACCAAAGCTGCTTTGACGCTTTGGAAGCTGACCGTCAGCAACGTAATGAGCAACGCACCTGCCCCAGAAGCGGCAAAAACCCACCACGAGATGTCGGTATGATACGTGTACTGCTGAATCCAACCCTGCATGAAGTACCAGGTCAACGGAAACGCAATGAAGAGCGAAATAACTACCAGCAACACGAAATCTTTGGAAAGCAATTGCCACAGATTGGCTATCGATGCACCCATGACTTTGCGGATGCCAATTTCTTTGGTCCGTTGCTCCATCACAAACGACGCCAGACCGAACAGTCCCAGGCAGGAAATAAAGATGGCGAGCCCAGCGAAGAAGCTGGCCAGTTTGCCGATCCGTTCTTCTTCGCCAAATTTTTTCGCGTATTCCTGATCGGCAAACTTGTAATCGAATTCGTTGTCAGGATCGTATTTTTTATAAATCGCTTCAACCTTAGCCAGTGCTTCGGAGGCACTCTTTGTTGGCTTAATTTTAAAATTTACCAGTGAGATACGTTTGTAGTTTATGAAGAAAATAGTCTGTTTAACCGGTTCATACGGCGATTGGGTAACCAGGTTTTTAACCACGCCAATCACTTTAAACGGCTCATCCCCCCATTTGATGACTTCACCAATTGGATTCTTTAATCCCATATAGGCAACGGCTGCTTCGTTCAAAACAAATCCGGTAGAATCGGTAGCGAACTCTTTCGAGAAATCCCGCCCTTCCTTTATTTTCCAGTCAATCATTTTGCCGAATTCGTGGGTGATCCGAAGCGTTACAAACTCATCGGCCATACCTGGAGCTTTGCCTTTCCAATCGAAACCGCTATTCGTAACACCCGTATTCGTAATAGGCGAATCGGTGGCAGATACTTCTTCAACAGCCCCTGTATTCAGCAACTCATCTCGAAACGTAGCAAAATGGGTAATGATGTCCTTATTCCGAATGGGGAATGAAACCAGATTACTACGACTATAGCCGACAGGTCGATTCTTGGCGAATTCAATCTGCTGGAAAACAATCAACGTACCCACAATCAGCGTGACCGAAACGGTAAACTGAACAACAACCAGCACCTTGCGCGGAAGAGCCGCCAATCGCCCAACCCGAAAAGTACCTTTCAATACCTTAACCGGCTGAAAGGACGACAGGTATATGGCGGGATAACTACCGGCGATTAAGCTAGTAATCAAGCTAAAACCAAGCCCCAAAGTCCAGAATAATGGATTGGTCCACGGGATACTGATTTGCCGGTCGGCTACTGCATTGAATGCAGGCAGAACGATCAGGACTAACAGCAGAGCAAAGGCAAAAGCGATAATGACAATCAGAAACGATTCGCTAAAAAATTGCAGCATAATCTGCTGACGTACCGAACCGATTGCTTTTCGAACACCAACTTCACGGGCGCGTTTTTCGCTACGGGCCGTACTCAAATTCATGAAATTGATGCAGGCCAGCAGTAGCACAAACACGCCGATTATACTGAATAGCCGAACGTATTGAATTTGACCGCCAACGTTTACGCCACTTTTAAACTCCGAATACAAATGCCATTTTCGCATTGGCAGCAAAAATAGTTCGGGTTTAAAGCGAACATCATCGTTGTTCCTCACTCTATTGAATTTTGCATCTTTAATTGCGGTCGAAACAGTTTCCATATTGGCATTATCGGCAATCTGCACAAACGTCTGAAACCAGCTATTCCCCCAGCCGAGCCATTCAGGTAACTCTTTCTTCTTCAGCTCAAAAGGCGCAATAAATAGCAGATTCTGAAACGATGAATTCGTCGGCAAATCAGCATAAACGCCTGTTACTTTCACATCATATTTATTGTCGATGCTTATGAGTTTATTCAACGGGTCGGCATCACCAAACAACGACTTCGCGGTTGATTCAGCCAGTAAAATTGAGGATGGATCACGTAGTCCCGACCGTGCGCCTTTCAGCATGGTCAGTGCCAGCATATCAGCGATGTCAGGTTCCATGAAGTTGCCAACATTGGTGATTTTTTTGTTGCCGAGAGTTAGCAGATGTTTTCCGGGATACTCGGCCGTAACCACGTATTTAAAATGGCTTCCGTAGTTGCTTCGTAGTTCAGGAGCAAGCTGCATCGCCTGACCTGTCCAGGTTTCAATTTTATCATTGAATGTCTGATTCTGCATCACTGTCGCGATACGATCATAATTCGCATAACTCTGGTTGTAAGCAAACTCATTCATCACCCAAAGGCCAATCAAAATAGCCACGGCCATACCCGTTGCCAGACCGGCAATATTGATAGCGGAATACCCTTTGTATTTGGTCAGATTCCGGAACGCAACATTGAAATAATTACGTAGCATAGTTGTATTTTTTGGTCTAGGGTAATCTTGTTCTTGTCGTTTGATCAAAGAAGGCCGTAGTAAACTCACTACATCCCGGACGTATCGCCAGCGCGCTTCCTGCAAACCCACCTCTCCGATCCGTTGCTGAAACAATTCCTCTAAATCCCCCTCCGCTTCCTCTGCCCGATGCGGAGCCAGAAACCACTTCAGTAGTTGGGTAGCGAAACGAGGTGGTGTATTTGGCATAGGGCATAGGGTTCGGGGCATGGGGATAAGGGGAATTAAAAAAGGCAGTCAGTATAAACCCTATGCCCTTACCCCTCTGACCCATGCTATTCAGATCGCAACGATTTTATGGGATTGACCAAAGCGGCTTTAACTGCCTGATAACTTACTGTCAATAAAGTAATTAATAATGCTCCAATTGCTGCCAGACCAAAAGTCCACCATGACAACTCTGTACGATAGTTGTAATTCAGTAACCACTGGTTCATAAAATACCAGGCAATAGGTGCCGCAATCATACAGGCAATGATGACCAGCAGTACAAAATCTTTGGACAGCATTTGCCAAAGGTTGCCGACACTGGCTCCCAACACTTTCCGAATGCCGATTTCCTTGGTGCGTTGTTCGGCCACAAAACTCGCCAGACCAAACAGGCCCAGACAGGAGATAAAAATGGCCAGAACCGTGAACAAAGAAGCCAATCTTCCGATGCGTTGCTCGGCAAAAAATTTGCGACTATATTCCTCATCCACAAAACTGTAGTTAAACGGAGCTGAAGGGACCAGTTTCTTCTGAATAGCCTCTACTTTTGCCAAAGCCACATTAGCTGGCATATTGGGGGCTATTTTCAACTGAATCTGGCTTAGATTATCCAGATTTCGTTCTAACCAATAAAAACCCATTTTTACTGGTTCGTAAGGTGAATCCGCTACCAAATCATCGACGACACCAATAATTTGCCGACGTTTTCCGCTTTCTTCATGCGTAATAAATTCACCTATCGGATTTTTCAAACCGATGTATTTCGCAGCTGATTCATTGATAATTACGGCTGCGGTGTCGGTGCTGAACGCTTTTGAGAAATTTCTCCCCTGTTTTATTTTCCACTGGATCGTTTTACCAAAGTCCTCGTTAATCCTCGAGACTGAAAAAGAAGATTCGGATTCAGGATTTTTGCCTTTCCAGAGGAAGCCCCCCCAATTGTCCCAGACAGCCGTCACTGGCATTGACGAAAATGCCACATCACTAACAGCTCCACTTGCCTGCAATTCGTTTCGTATCGCTTCTTTTTTAGTCGCGAAATTGGGGTCGTCCATTGAAAGCCGCACCAGGCTTTCCCGTCCGTATCCTACAGGTCGTTGCTGGGCGTATTGAATTTGCTGATACACAACGACTGTTCCAATGATTAAGACCACCGAGACCGTAAACTGTATAACCACTAAGATCTGGCGTGGCAGTGAAGCATACCTCCCTACTCGAAATGTCCCTTTCAATACCGTTACGGGGCGGAAAGATGACAAATAAAAGGCCGGATATAGTCCTGACAATAAAGCCGTTATGATTAGAAAGGTAAAACTTGACAACCAAAAATAAATGTTTAAAAAAGGCAGAGCGATGTGTTTGTCAGCCAATTCATTAAACGTCGGAAGCGAAAGCGAAGTGGCTCCAAGGGCAATCACCAGAGCCAGCAAAACGACTAGAAACGATTCGCCCAAAAACTGATTGACCAAATGTGATTTTTGTGAGCCTATGGCTTTGCGGATACCTACTTCTTTAGCGCGTTTCTCGCTACGAGCGGTACTTAAATTCATAAAATTGATGCAGGCCAGCAGCAAGACAAAGATGCCCACCACCGCAAACAGCCAGACAAACGTAATACGGCCGCTCACCGGATACCCATTTTTAAACTCCGAATACAAATACCATCGACTCATCGGGAACAACCAAAGTTCCGCTTTGTACTTTTGAGCCCGTTCGTGTAAATCAGCAGGTGAATCTTTCAGATATAGATCACGGATCGTAGCGCTTGCCTGCTCTAGGGTCACATTATCAGCCGTTTGAACCAGCAGTCTGAGCGAGGAATTACCCCAATTATCCTCATTCGACCGAAGCCATTCGTCATTGGCTCTCAGGTTTTCAAAATTTCCAAAAAATTCGATTTCGCCCCAGAAGCTGTTACGGGGCAGGTCTTCATAAACGCCCGTAATTTTTCCATCAATCTTGTTGTTGAGCTTAATGACCTGATTGATCGGATTTTTATTCCCAAAAAGAGCATTCGCTGTGGAGGCCGAAATAATAATGGCTTGATTATCATTGAGACTTTCCGTATCGCCCTGAAGCATCTTGATTGAAAACATATCAATCGTTCCTTTTTCGATAAATTGCCCCGTCTTGTTAAAATCCTTTGTACCCGTTTTTAAGGAATATCGCCCTTCCCATATGTAAAGCGACACATGCTTAAACAGGTGCGCATATTTGGTTTTCAATAACTTAGCGATCGGCTGCGGCAGATTATCGGAACTTTTAGTTTTCTGCTCCAGAGGTTCCGTAAACCGATTCCGTACCAGCGCGATGTGTTCGTAGTTTTTGAAAGAGCGATTGTAGCTCACTTCATCCCATACCCACAGACCAATTAATATGGCGACTGTCATACCGACGGCCAAACCGCCGATGTTTATAGCTGAGTAGCCTTTGTTTTTAATCAGCGTACGAAACGCGATTGTCAGATAATTGCGAATCATGGTCGTATTGGTTGGTCTAGGGTACTCTTGTTCATGTCGTTTCATTAGAGAAGGACGCAACAGACTCATTACATCCTGAATGTATCGCCATCGGGCCTCCTGCAAATTCCCCTCGTTGATCCGTTGCCGAAACAATTCTTCTAAATCCCCCTCCGCTTCCTCAGCCCGGTGCGGAGCCAAAAACCACTTCAGTAGGTGGGTGGCCATGCGAGGTGGTTTGATGGTATTCATGACCAGGCCGTTCGAGGAATGGTATCCCACATCTGATTACGCAATTGGCGAATCTCTTCCAATGCCCTACGACCGTACGCTGTTACACTGTAAAGTCGCTTCCGGCGCCCTCCTCGTTCGGCAGTCATTCCCCCCATTTCGGAACTCACCAACCCTTTTTCCTGAAGTCGGTTCAGCGCCGAATGCACCGCTCCGAGGTTAACGGAACGCCCCATCTGTTGCTCGATTTCGTTGACAACCGCTGCTCCGTACGCATCGCCTGCCCGAATCGCTACGGCTAATAGCACAACTTCCTCAAACTCGCCTAAATAGGTTCCTTTCATAGTCAGGAATTAGTTGTGTAAATGTATAACAAATGCCTTGCCATGAATAAAAAATGGCCTTTATACGCAGCAAAGGCCTTTTTCATTAATAACTAGAAAAACGAACTTGTCCAGAAACGGACATTTTTTGTACGGTCCTGGACAACTTTGCTACACTATCCTAAAGTATAGTCAGAATAAAAATGAAAAATTATTTAACAGTTTTTCATTCTCTAAACAATCCATAACCCTGCGATGTTTTATATTCGTGAGTCGCTGATAGACAGAGATGCTGTGAAAGGCATCTGATTTTTAGTAACAACTGTTCTACTAAGCGAACCAAAAAGCCAGGTAACTTCGCGTTGTCTGGCTTTGTTTTTTGGCAGAGATTGTAGGGTAAAATAACACTAACCCTATGCCCTAAATCCTCCGCCCTTTGCTATTCCACGCGCAAACTTTTAATCGGATTGACCAGGGCTGCCCGTACTGTTTCATAACTGACGACGACAACGGTTAACAGGAAAACCAAACTAATACTGATCAGGAAAATAGCCATATCCATATCGACGCGGTAGGTGAAATCCTGAAGCCATGTATACATCATGGCCCAGCCTATTGGTATGGCGAACAGGCAGGCCACCGTCAGCAAGGTAAGAAACGGTTTAAAGAGAAGACCAAGTATCTGCGTCAGAGAAGCCCCCATTACTTTGCGAATCCCAATCTCTTTCGTTCGCCGTTCTGCCAGATAGGAAGATAACCCGAACAAACCCATGCAGGCAATAAGAATGGAGAGCAAGGAAAATGCTTTAAATAAGCCTGACATTCGGTTTTCACCTTCGTACATACGGCCAAATTCCTCACTCATGAACCAGTGGCCGAACCCAACATCAGGCAATACCTGTTTCCATTTCCCCTCCACTTCAGCAATCTTCTCCTGATATTTTCCCTGAGGTAATTTTACATAGACAATTAGGTCTTCGGGGTCAGGCCGGGCGCTGATAGCTAACGGCGAAATCGTATGGTGGATCGAGCGAAAAGGAAAATCACGCACAATACCAACGACGGTTCCCTCCTTTTTTTGGTTTGTCTCCTGAAAAGGCCGCTTAATGGTCAGTTGCATACCCAGCACTTTATCCAACGATAGGCCTAAGGCTTTCACCGCACTCTCGTTGAGCAGATACGCACTTGAATCAGCAGGGTTATCATTGCGGAAGACTCGGCCAGCTACTAATTCCAGATTAAACGCTTTCGGTAGGTCGAAGTCGCCGTTCATGCCTGCCCATTGGTGTACCTGGTTGCCCAGTTGAGGGAACGTAACATCGTGGTCCAACGAGCCAAAATAATCCTGATTCGGCAAATGGTTCGCCATCGTAACGGCCTGGATTTCGGAGTCTTCCAGAATACGTTGTTTCAACGAACGATAGTTATCCATCGTCGCTATCCCCGACCAACGTATCGAAAGCAATTGATTGCCACTTTTGCTGAGGGTTGAATTTTGGATAAAGTTCATCTGCTTCATCATCACGCCGGTTGAGACAATCAGAAGAATGGTAATGATATATTGACCAATAACTAGTCCTCTGCGCAATAGATCAGAACTACGACTGGAGAATCGGGCATTTTTCAGGACGCTAATCGGCAATAAACCTGATAAATAGAGTGCGGGATAGCTCCCGGCCAGCAAACCAACCAGCAGCGTAGTGCCCAACGTAATGCCAATCAGTTTCCACTGCACCAGATGAGCGAGCGTAAAATGCTTACCCGCTACGCCGTTAAACAAGGGCAGCAACACGATGACCAGCACGAGCGCAATCAGTAACGCCACCAACGCAGTAAGCAGCGATTCACCAAGAAACTGCCCTATTAATTGCCAGCGACTGCTACCCAGTACTTTACGTAACCCGATTTCTTTCGCTCGTCGAACGGCTCTTGCCGTTGCCAGATTCATGTAATTGATGCTGGCAATGATGATCACGAGCAAGGCCGTACAGGCAAAAATGTAGAGGTATTTGATGTCGCCTACCCGGCTGTTGTTATAACTCGACTTCAATTCCTGATCGAAGTGAACAGTCTTCAGCGGTCGAATTGCGGGTTCCATTGTCTGCGCTGGATCTTTGGGCAGATTCGCCTGAACTACCTTGTTAAACGCTTTGGTAATCGTCTCAACATCAGCTCCTTCTTTTGCGTGCAGATACGTTAGGAAATAGCCTGGGCCGTTACCCCAGTTTTCCAGCCAATTCTTGCCGGTAGCTGTCATCACCTGCTGAAGCATACCCGTGCTAATCAAATAGTCGGGTTGGATGTGCGAATTTTCGGGATAATCGTCCAGTACGCCCGTTATTGTGAGCGGTATGTACTTATTATCAGTCGCATAGATATGGCTGATTTCCAATGATTTCCCAACCGGATTCTGATCACCGAAAAATTGTTGAGAAATCGTTTTGCTCAGAACAATGCCATTGGGTTTACTAAAAACCGTTTTCGGATTACCGTAGAGAATCGGAAACAGAAACACATCTTTGAAATCGGGAGTAACCCAGAATACATTCTCCGACAGCAGAATCCGATCCTTTTGCCTATCCCGAAATGAGGCAGGATACCCCATCGAAATCACCTGCGCTCCGCCGGTTATCTGCGGAAATTGGGCACGAAGAGCTTTCAACCAGGCACCCGGCGCATAGGCTGAGGTGTATTCTTTTCCATTCCCCTTCGAATGCGTTCCTAGAATATACAAATTATCAGAGTCGGGGTGGAAACGGTCAAAGCTTTGTTCATCGATAATAAAGAGGTAAATCAATGTAACGCTGGCCAGGCCAATCGCCAGTCCAGCAATATT
The DNA here is from genome assembly GCF_054776975.1 of Spirosoma harenae. Classification (NCBI taxonomy): domain Bacteria; kingdom Pseudomonadati; phylum Bacteroidota; class Cytophagia; order Cytophagales; family Cytophagaceae; genus Spirosoma; species Spirosoma harenae. Next base: position 166,446 of record NZ_BAAHBD010000014.1, read on the forward strand.
TAGCAGTGAGAAGCCTTTCTGCCTACGAAAATTGCGTAAGGCAATAAGAAGATAGTTTCTGAACATGGTCGGAAGAGATAAAAGATGACATTTATTTCATAAGTTGAAGCCCGACGGTATCATCCAGACGGGCAACAATTCCCCATCCATAGAAATAATTGGCAAGCCCAATCACAATTTCATTTTTACCCTCCTTCAAGGGCAGTTTGATACTTGTATTCTCAATGGTACACCGCCCAGAAGGGTATTTCTGCTGAGGGGTTCCGAAATAGTTTTTATCAGCGTAAAGAAGTTGCCCATTGATAAAAACCCATACTTCATCGCTGAAACCCAAATTCAGCAACCGGTCCTGAGCTTTATCAGATTGTATACTGGTTTTGAGCCACGCCATTAAACGGGCCTCATCGGCTTTATGCGCATAACGACGACTGAGGTTGACAATTCCTCGACTTTCAGCTTTTATAGGCGACCATTTTGTCGTACTATCGGGAAGGTCAGCCGGGCCCGTTTTTCCGTATGTGCTGCGGACACCCGTTATCGGTTCTTTACCGAATGGCAACAGGATAGGCTCACTGACGAGCCAGTTTCTCAGGTAGCGGGTGTCGTGTGCAACAAGGTTATACCCTGGCTCTGGGTTAATGCCTTCGGTAACGTCGGGCTTGATGACCAAATTGGCAAAATTCATCCCTCCACTCAGCGATATAGCGCCCGACATTTCCGGACTTTCCAACTCAGGAACAATCAGCGCAGGTTTGCTCATGTCGTTCACATAGGCTTTCATTTGTCGACCTGAAATGACCAGTTTTACGTGATTCCAACCAGACTCGTACATGGTGGCTCCCGCCTGGTATTCATCCGTTAAATCCCACATACTCATCCCCTTCACGATGGGCGCATATTGCAACGTAGTTCGTATGTCGGGCGTAACTTTACCAAACGAACGGAGGTAAAAGTTCTCCCCATTCTGCTGATCGGCGTCCATTCTGAAATTAATGCCCGGAAAACCGGGGCCAGTGAGTTCAATATCATATTCAATTGTGCCATTGCTAAAATTGACATCTTTTAGCATTATGCTCGTCGGGCCTTTCAGTATTTTCATGATACCAGCTTCTTTGCCGGTTATAAATTCGACCTGCCCTGGCTGATATGTCCACTGTTGGGCTGTCATGGGGATGTGTAGTTCCTGCGTTTTACGAGCGGTTGTTTTCTGAGCCACCGCAGGCCGTGCAAGCGCCAGCAGGGAAAGCATAAGAAAAAGGAATCGGTTCATAAGGTTTGTGTTTAAGCGGTTCAGATTGACAGTAAAAAAATGTAAACTCGTCCGCTGATTGACGATGTGCCAGCAAACCTATCGAGAAAGACTATCCACGTAAAATCATTCATCGTTCAAGATTTTTCAAGTTATATCACATTGACTTACAATGATTTCCGAATCGACAGATTTGCTCCGCTGCAAGCAATTGATTGAACAGAAACTCGACTGGGGATCGAGTGAAACCTGGACCAGCGCCGACTTCGAGAATCTCCAGCAACGGATTCTCGACGAAACGGGTGTTTCGCTCAGTGCGAGTACGTTACGACGAATCTGGGGGCGGGTCGATTACCAGCATATGCCCAGCGGTACTACATTGAATACGCTAGCTCAATTTGCTGGTTATGGTGACTGGCGGCAGTTTGTAAGGTCGCAGGAGGTTCAGGTTGACCTACCTACGTCATCTCTACCTCCAGTTGAATCAATACATTCAAAGTCAGCCAATCGGTCTATCAACTGGCAACGATTAGGCTGGATTGCCGGTTTGGTGGTTGTGATTGCCTTACTCGGCATTGTGGCCTTTGAGCAGAAAAGCCCTCAGATCAACGCCGTTCAATACAGTTTTAGCAGCAAGCCTACCACCCGAACTATTCCGAATTCGGTTGTTTTTACCTACGATGCATCAGCCTCGCCAACTGATTCAGTTTATATTCAGCAATCCTGGGATAAAACTCGTCGTGAGGTGGTAGCCAAAGATGGACACACCCATACGTCTATGTATTACGAGCCTGGTTTCTACCGTGCAAAACTGGTTGTTGGTCATGAGATTGTGAAAGAACATTCGCTACTCCTTCCGACGGCTGGCTGGCTCGGCATGATCAACACAAAGCTAGTGCCAGTCTATTTGAAGCAGAACGACTTTATAGCCCGGAACGAACTGCAATTACCCGTCGCGAAAATCCAGGCAAAAAACGTGTCTTTGCAGCCGGAAGCCCCTTTAGTGAAGTATTTCAACGTGGGCAATTTCGATCCTGTACCGGTAAGAGAGTTTACCTTTAGCTGTGATGTAAAAAATGAATACGGCGAAGGGTCAGCGACCTGCCAGTTCTCGTGGATTGCGCTGATAACCAACGATATGCCGATTACTGTACCCCTCTCCAACAAAGGCTGCGTATCTGAACTGATGCTGATGGATGGCTCGCGAATCGTTTCGGGAAAGAAAACGGATCTGTCTGGATTAGGCGTTGATTTTGCGAACTGGGTACACGTAACCTGCTACAGTGATGGGCAGAAAATCTATTATACAATCAATGATAAAATCGTTTATTCAGCACCACTGCCAACTAAACAACTAGAGATTTTAGGTATTACATACGGATTTAGAGGAACGGGGGCAGTAAAGGGGATTACGTTAACATCAGGCGGCAAAAAGGTTTTCGGGGATTTTTGAGAAGATAGCGCTACATAACAAATGCAACGAATGCAATAATAGTCAGGTCTTTGGATAGAATTTCCATTTCGTCAACGTTTATCCAATTCTATGCTACGCCTGTTCAATACATTTTGTTTAGGTTTGTTGTCGCTGCTACCAGCCATAGCCCAAATTGATCAAACAGCTCACAATCAGGTCAAAGATTCGATTGTTGCTCGATTTAATCGGAATGACTTCAGAGGTATTTACCAACTGGCTGATACATCTTTCACAAAAGGAATTTCGGAAGATCGGCTAGTTAATTATTTAAAAAGCAATCGCAACAGTGGCAATATCGTCAAGGTAGTTTCGCAGGAAGAAACGAAGGGCGGTATCTCGTATCATCTGGAATTTGAGGTCAGAGACATGAACCTGTTTCTAAAAGTGACTCCCGAACGAAAATTCAGCAGTTTTGGGTTATCCAGTTTGCCCGTCGTACTACGCGAAGAAGCACCTGACGTTCAGAATAACAATCCCTTGAAAACGGATTTGGATCGATCGGTAGATAGCCTGGCTCGCGACTATTTTCGAGATCCCGGTGCGACTAGCCTGTCGATGGGATTAATTAAGAACGGAAAACTCTATACGTATCAGTATGGAGAAGTTCGAAAAGGCAGTGGTCAAGTACCAACCGCAAGCACACTTTACGAGATTGGGTCTATTACAAAGACATTTACAGCAACTTTACTGGCCAGAGCTGTACTTGACGGCAAGGTCGCCTTATCCGATGACATTCGACGGTATTTGCCGGGCAAGTATCCGAACCTGAGTTATACGGATCGACCAATCACACTACGGGATTTGGCTAATCATACGTCTCGTTTACCGCCCATGCCGCCTAACGTTGGTGAACAGGCAAACTTTAATCCTGTGATGCCAGAGGCAAATTATGACTCCATATTATTTTATCAGGCACTACGAAACATAAAACTGGATACCGTACCCGGCTATAAGTTTACCTATTCCAACTGGGGTATTGCTGTTCTGGGGCAAATTCTGGAACGTGTTTATCATCAGTCGTTTGCAACTCTGCTCAAGCAGTATATCACAAAGCCGTTGGGCATGGCTCATACAACCTATCAGTCGGGCACTAGTGATGTCAAAGAAATGGCAACACCCTACAGCGAAAACGGTAAACCAATCCCTTTCCAGGACGAAAGTATTCTTGGACCAGCCGGTGATATTCACGCAAGTCTAACCGATATGCTACGTTACCTGCAGGCACAGTTATCAGAAACCGACCCGACCATCAAATTAACCCATCAGCCCACTCAAAATAATACGGGGCTTGGTTGGGGAGTTCGCCGTGTAGGTGATTATCGCGACATCCAGCACAACGGCAGTACGCCCGGTTTTACTTCCCATATTTCCGGATTTCCAGACCAAGCCATTGGTTGCGTCATCCTGACGAACAGCAAAGCGAACATGAATAAACTAATTGTTCGAACGCAAGCGCTGCTAAAACGAAAAGGCTAGAAGTTTTCGCTAATTTTAAGTCGATGACGGAGATTTTCGACAATATCAGAAAACTGTATCGCTTCTACGTTCCGACAAACGAACTGGCTGAATACATCGAGTTTTTCTCCGAATCGTCAGCCCTGGAAACGTATCGCTATGTGGCTGATAATCGGTTCACAGTGAAGATGTTTCCGAGCTGGACACCAACGTGCTATATCAATCTGGGTGAATCGTACCATCTTTCTGTTGGTGGGAAGCAACATCTAATTCAAAAAGATACAGACGTGCTGATTCTGCGAAATAGCATTGTGGAGCGACATAATCTCCCCACTGATTACATCTTCACAATCAAGTTTTATCCGGGCGGACTGGAAGCCCTTCTCGGAATCAATCAGGTGCAGTTCATTGATCGGGTCGTTAATCTGGTGACGATTTTACCTGTGACGCTGATTCAGCAGTTGAAGCAACTGAACACATTCGAGGAACGTATCGAATTACTTCAGCACTATTTTCTAAGCCAGCACCACCAGCAGAAAAAGACCGATCATTACCGACAATTCGTTTCGACTACTATCGGTGCGTTTGATAACAGTGAGATGGTGTTAAACACAGGCCAACTCGCTGATAAACTGTTCACTACCTCGAAAACCATCAATCGGTATTTTCATCGGGTTATCGGCACTCCTCCCAAACAATACCTTTCTATAATAAGAGCCCGAACAGCGCTTTCTGCTTATGTAGCTTATAAAGATCAGTTCTCGCCATTCGACTTTGGCTATTACGACATGAGCCATTTTTATAAAGATGTCGTAAAATTTACGGGCAAAAAATTACGAGAATATCTGTAACCCAAACGGTTATCGTAAGTTTCCTGGCCAACCGTGTGGATGTAGGCTGGATGGTAAGTAACTAGCTTGGGAATGTCCGTTTTTTACTAAAATCTGTGCGGTTAATCTGATTGTTTTGCAAAAAAAGCAACTACCGATGAACCGATTCCCAACACTTGCCGTACTGACTATCCTTCTCGTTTCATTTCTCTCGCCAGCTCGAAGCCAGCCGGGTGTTGTTCGCCAGCTGGAATCCTGCCCTTGCCAGGTCAAAATAGACAGCAGTTTTCAGACTCGGTGCGCGTATATGATTGTTCCTGAAAATCGGAAAAAGAAAAATGGAAAAACCATCAAGGTGCCCTTCATTCTGGTCGAAAGTAAAAACCCAGCTAAGAAGAAAGATCCAATATTCTTTACGGGTGGTGGCCCAGGTGTTAGCTCACTCGGTTGGGCGCAAGGGGTACCCAAGTCCCAACTTATCAATGATCGGGATTGTATTGCTTTCGAACAACGAGGTACCCGATACGCCGTTCCTAACCTGGACGGGCCAGAATTGGGTCAGGCTATACAGGAAGCCTACCGAAAAAACCTGGATAAAGACAGCATGGAAGTGATCGGCGTTAAACGCTATAAAAAGGCACTGGAAGCTAAAGGAATCGACCTTTCAGGCTACAACACCGATGAAACCGTGTCCGATATTCATGATCTACTGGCTACGCTCAAAATCGATTCGGTTAATTTATTTGGCATTTCCTACAGTGGAGGATTGATGTCAGCCGTCCTCCAGCGCGATCCTACCCGTATCCGATCGATGGTACTAGACTCTCCCCTACCCATCTTTACGCCAATTGATGAAGATGAACCGGCCAATTTCGCCGAAGCATTATCTATTTTGTTCGATCACGTAGATCGAGACTCCACCGACAAAGCTCGCTATGGCAATCTGAAAGCCCGATTCGAACGCTACTTTACGAGCATTGAAGGCAAAAAGTTTACCTATCCATACGTTCAAAAGGAATCTAAAGACACGCTCCGAGTTCAATACACGCGGAATGAGCTTTTAGGCTACCTCGTCAATATGATCTATAACGCATCCCGGATAAAAGACGTCCCGTACGTTATTACAGAGATGATTCAGGGCAATCATCGCTATGTAAAGGGGCCGTTGGAGTACGTACTAAGCGGTCACGCTGGTCCATCGGGAATGCGTATTTCCGTTTATTGTGCCGATCAGGCTGCCTATCACAGCGAAAAAGTGGCGCAACAACTCTACGATGCATACCCTTATCTGAAAGGCTATCACATTAATGATGTCTACCAGCCATTATGCGACTGCTGGAAGGTACCACCGATAAGTCCGGAAACCAAAAAACCCTTCTATTCCAGGAAACCAGCTTTGTTAGTAGACGGAGCCATGGACAATGCCACCCGGCCGCTATACATCGACATGATTCATCATTACATGCCTAATAGCCAGCGAATTCTCTTCAAACTTCGTTCGCATGGCGTTGGTGGGCCTGATTGGGGACGTTTGACACAGGAATTCCTGAACAATCCTTATCAAAAATTAAAATCTGACAGACCCGAGCTAGTGGTGTATTAAGAGGCAGAGGGCAGAGGGCATATGGCGTTGGGCATGGAGTCAAAAAATTAGTTACAGCCTATGCCCTCTGCTATTCCGATCGCAACGATTTCACCGGATTCACCAAGGCTGCTTTGATACTTTGAAAACTGACTGTCAGCAATGTAATAAGTAACGCGCCAATGCCCGAGGCCGCAAAAATCCACCAGGACAGCTCGGTTCGGTAGTTGTATTTCTGGAGCCAGTTGTCAAGAGAATACCAGGCGATGGGCGTAGAAATAGCAAAAGCAATCACTACCAATAAAACAAACTCTTTCGAGAGCAGACTCCACAGGTTCAGTACTGAAGCGCCCAGCACTTTACGTACCCCAATCTCTTTCGTGCGTTGTTCCGCTACGTAGGAAGCTAGCCCAAACAGGCCCAGGCAGCTAATGAAAATGGCCAGAATGGCAAAGAAACCAGCCAGTTTCCCGATACGTTCTTCGGCGGCAAATTTCAGTGCGTACTCCTGATCGGCGAATTGGTATTCGAAAGGAGCGGATGGAATAAGTTTTTTGAAAACGGCTTCGATTTTGGGAAGAGCCTCGCTGGCACTGACAGTTGGATTAATTTTTATATTGATGTAATTCGTACCACCATGTGCACGAATCATAAAAATGGTAGGGGTAATCGGGTCGTAGGGCGATTCCATGACCATGTTTTTGATGACGCCCAGAATTTTATAATGCATCAGCGGACGTTCCCGAAATTGCCAGGTAACGGCTTCACCGATCGGATTCTTTAACCCCATGTACCTGGCAGCGGCTTCGTTAATGACCATTCCAGATGAATCAGATATGAATTCGCGGGAGAAGTCGCGCCCTTTCACAAATTGCCAGCCAACCGTTTTGCCAAATTCAGGACTGACAACCAACGTACCAAAACTATCCTTAAAGGCAGGATCTTTGCCTTTCCAGGTAAACCCGTCATTGCCCGACCAAACTTCCGTAACTCTCCCCATCGACTCCGCCATTTCCGACACCATCCCAGTCCGCTGAAGTTCACTTCGGATCAAATCGTGCTTTCCATAAAAATCACCGGATTTCATGGCGACCAGCAACAACCCATCTCGCGTATAACCGACTGGCCGATTTTTCGCAAATTGTATTTGCCGATAAACCATAATGGTTCCGATAATCAGCGTGACGGAAACTGTGAACTGAATGACAACTAACACTTTGCGAGGTACTGACGCAAATCGACCAACCCGAAAGGTGCCTTTCAGTACTTTTACGGGCTGAAAGGAAGATAGATACAAGGCCGGATAGCTACCCGCCAGCAGACCGGTTAGACTGATGAATCCGGTACAGGCCAGCCAAAACCAAAGATTCATCCAGGGAATGGCTATTTGCTTGGCAGCTACCTCATTGAACCACGGCAAAGCAAGGATTGCCAGTACCAGAGCCAACGCAAAAGCCAGTATAACAACAAGGTAGGACTCACTAAAAAATTGATTCACCAACTGACGACGTATTGAACCCACCGCTTTCCGAACGGCAACTTCTTTGGCCCTTTTCTCGCTGCGAGCGGTGCTTAAATTCATAAAATTGATACAGGCCAGCAGCAACACAAAAGCGCCAATCGTGCCAATCAGGTAAAGTAACTGCATTGGACTATTGTCAATTACTCCACGTTTGTAATTGTGCAAATGCCAATCGCGCATGGGTAGCAGGAATACTTCTGGGCGAAGCTTAGCTTGCTCTGGGAAATTAGTCAGATTCTTCATCTCGGCATTTTTGATAGCCGCTGAGACGGTTTCGAAATCGGTATCCGGAGCTATTTCGGCGTATACTTTCAGAAAATGGTTTTGCCAATCCGTCATGGCTTTCTCTTTAATCCACGGATTATCAGACACCCATAAATCAAACGGTGCCAAAAACTTAACGTCTTTGAATTGCGTATTCAACGGCAAATCCTCGTATACACCCGTCACCTTTACATCAAATTTATTATTGATTTTCAATGTCTTGTTGATGGGATCGATCGTGCCAAACAACGCGAGAGCCGTTGATTCGGAAAGCAGGATAGAATGGAGATCGGTCAGACCCGCTCGCGAACCATAGACCATCTTTAAAGTCAGCATGTCAGGTGCCTCGGCTTCCATAAATAACCCTTTTCGGGATACCTTATTCTCGCCCGCCGATAATACGTTATCGACATTCCACGAGGACATGACAAGATGCTTAAAATGGGATCTGTAATTGGTTTTCAGTTCCGTAGCTAATGGATATTGTATAGAATTGTTCGTACCAACTCCATGTTCTCCATATTCAAAGCTCTGTACCTGAGCAATTCGGCTGTAATGCTCATGGTATGTATTGAACGAAAATTCATCAAAAATCCAGAGCCCGATCAGCATCGCCACGGCCATCCCAACCGCCAGCCCACCGATATTGATAAAGGAATAAGCCGTATGCTTGGCCAGATTCCGAAACGCGATTTTTATGTAATTCCGTAGCATAAGAGTATTTGTTGGATTGGGATATTCCTCAGGTTTACGTCGAATAAATTCAGGTCTCATATACGCCAGTACGTCCAGCCAGTATCGCCTTCGGGCCTTCCTCTCCCCGATTTGCCGGACGCGCAAGCCGTAGCGTTCATGCAAATCGCCCAGCACCTCCTCCCGTAGATGAGGGGCGCAGAACCAATTTAAAAGCCGATCAGCGAGACGGGGCGGTTGCATAATAAGTGATGAATGATGAACGATAAGTGATGAGTGAGTTAGAAGCTGAATGGTGCATTTTGGCAAATCGCTATTCATCGTTCATCACTCATCACTTCTTTTCATTCCGATCGTAAGGATTTCACCGGATTCACCAAGGCCGCTTTGATAGCCTGATAGCTAACGGTAGCCAATGCGATAGCAAGAGCCAGTAGACCTGCCACGACGAAAAACCACCATTCAATGTCAATATGGTAGGCAAATTCGCTCAACCATTGATTCGTGGCCCACCAGGCTAACGGAAAAGCAATCCCATTGGCAATGAGTACCAACTTTAGAAAATCTTTGGAGAGTAAGGCCGTCAAATTGAAAATACTGGCTCCCAACACTTTCCGAACGCCAATCTCCTTGACACGCTGCTCGGCTGCGTACGTAGCTAATCCGAAGAGTCCCATACAGGCAATGAAAATAGTAGCCAACGCTACCCAGATTAACAGAGTTTCGCGACGTCGATCTTCGAGGTAAAAACGGGCTAACTGTTCATCAAGAAAATGATATTCGAGCAAATGCGTCGGATCAATTTTAACCAATACGTCGTTCATTTTCGCCAACGTTGCTGGTATATCCTTGCCCTCTACGCGTGAGGTAAAATAGTCGATGTTGTGGACTGGATTGTTCTGGTAGGCCAGCACCATCGGTCCTATTTTTTCCCGTAACGACTGAAAATGAAAATCTTTGACAATGCCAATAACCCGCGCATGAAACGTCTGATTGTTGGGAAGTGGACTATAACTTCCGCCCATGGCGCGTTCAGGAATTTCAACGAGTTGTCCAGATACATTTGTAATATTCAAGAGTTTGGCAGCTGTTTCATTGAGAATAATAGACGCTGAATCGCTCGCGTTCGTGAAGTTGCGACCTTTCAGTACCTGCACTTCGAACGTCTTGGCAAAGTTTTCATCAACGCCCAGCAGATACGATACTTTATGCTCTTCCGAAGCTCCTTCTGGTCGTATATGAACAGTCGGAATGGCCTTCCACTCGCCAGGTACTCTCGATGTGGTCGATACGTTTTTCACAGTCGGAATCTTGCTAAACTCCGTTTTAATGGTTTCCGCCCCACTTCTGATTTTCGCCGAATTGATGTCGACAACCAGCAATAGTTCTTTATTGAAACCCAGGTCTTTATTGTTGGCGAATCGAATCTGCTGAAACAGCACAATGGTCGCAATAATCATTACCACCGAAATGGTAAACTGAAATACAACCAGCCCTTTCCGCAGCGACAGATCGCCTTTATTCTGAAGTTTAAGATTTTTCAGTAGAGATAGCAGACTGAATCTCGACAGTAAAAACGAAGGATAACTACCTGACAATAAACCAACAACTAAGAGTGCCAGTAATGTATAAAGCCAGAGTCGATAATCCGTACTGAAACCGAGAGACAGTTCTTTACCCGTAAATTCATTGAACAACGGCAGGAATAAATTAACGACAACAATGGCTAATAGGAACGAGATCGTTGTGACGACCATTGATTCGGTTAAAAATTGCTTGACAAGATGGCTCTGAAATGCGCCGTTAGCTTTCCGTACACCAATTTCTTTCGACCGATTCGACGCTCTGGCCGTCGTCAGATTCATGTAGTTGATGCAGGCAATCAGCAATACAAAAAGCGCAACGACTGCAAACACTTTGATATACAGCAAAACTCCTTTGCCCATCTCGGCTACATTCGAGTTGCGAGCCCCGTCTACAATGTTTTCGGAATACAAATGCATGTCGGCCAACGGTTGCAGGCTGTAGCTCATTGACGTACCCACATCTAGTTTCGCATTCGCATTCAGTAACTGACTGATTTTCTGAGCCGTTACATCTGGATTAACCTTTTCTTTCAATAAAAAAAAGGTCATGAAATTTTGGGAAGTCCATCTGGATGTCCATTCGGCAAAATCATCGTCGTGAGCAATCGTTGCTTCTGAAATGATTGCGTTGAAATCAAAGCTTGAATTGCGGGGATGGTTTTTCAGAACAGCCGTTATCGTCAACGGTTTATCCATAAACTCCAGACGGAGGGTTTTGCCAGCCACTTGAGTTGCATTAAATAGTCGCTGGGCAAACTCTTCGACAATAACAATCGAATTAGGTTCTTTCAGTGCCAACTTACTGCTGCCATCAACGGTCTCGAAATCAAACATTTCCATTAGCCCACTATTCGCATATGTCACGGTTTCCTGAAATGTATTTTTGTTTTCGGGATTTGTCAGATTGGCGCGCCCGGTTCGGACAATGCGCGTTGTATTTTCGATTTCCCCAATACTCTTCCGCGATTCTTCCGATACCTTGTAGCTCGATGCAGCAATCGTAAGATCTTCCGTCGAACTCTTTTTGTGCTGAATCGCCCGGTAAATTCGACTCGACAGGCTATGCTGCTGATCGAACGTTAACTCATCGAATATATAGAGGCCAATGAGCAAAAAGCAGGTAACGCCAAACGTCAGACCGGCCACGTTCAGCGTGGTGTACAGTTTGTTCCGACTCAGGGTTCGGAATGTGATTTTTAGATAGTTACGTATCATGGCAGCATTGGTAGGGTTTGGAAATTCAGATGGTTTTCGGTTGATAAATTCAGGTCGTACATACGCTGCTACATCCAGCCAATAACGTCGTCGAGCGCGGGTCTCTCCCACTTGCCGAACTCGTAAGGCGAATCGTTCATGCAAATCGCCCAGCACCTCCTCTCGTAGATGAGGGGCGCAGAACCAGTTCAGCAGTCGATCAGCCAGGCGGGGTGGGTATTTCATAGTGATGAGTGATGAACGATAAGCGATGAGTGAGTTGGCGATGAGAGAATTTAAATAATTCATCGTTCATCACTCATCACTAATTTCATTCCGATCGCAACGATTTCACGGGGTTAACAAACGCGGCTTTTATCGTATGGAAACTTACCGTCAATAAGGCAATGAATACGGCCAGAAAACCGGCTATTGCAAATACCCACCAGGAAATGCCGATGCGATATGTATACGATTGAAGCCACTGATTCATAGCGTACCAGGTTATCGGAATGGCAATGAAAAAGGCAGTTAGCACAAGTTTGAGAAAGTCTTTCGAGAGTAACGCAACGATCTGGCCGACTGTAGCGCCCAACACTTTCCGAATGCCAATTTCCTTTCTAGCCTGCTCAACCGTAAACGAGGTTAAACCAAAAAGGCCCATACACGAAATGAACACAGCTAAGGCAGCAAAAAGACCCGCTAATGTCTTGGTCCGTTGCTCGTTATCGAATTTTTTCGCGTACTCCTGATCGACAAACTGAAAATCGAATGGGTAGGCAGGGTTGTATTTTTTGAAAACTTCTTCAGCCATGGCCAGATTGTCGGCAGTAGCACGGGATGGGTTGAATTTGATGTGCATCGTATTGAACCATGAACCAGGACCCTGAATAACAATCGGAGGAACTTTGTCGTAAGGTGAACCCACTACGTAATCTTTGACAACACCAACCACCTGCCAGCTTATTTTCTCATCCCGATTGCTGATTATTTGTCCAATCGGATGTTTAAAGCCCATCGTTTTGACAGCCGTTTCGTTCAGAACAACCGAAAAGCTATCTGCCGGATACTTATTTATATCAATATCCCGTCCTTCGATCAATTTCAACCCCGCTGTTTTAATCAGATCGGCATCAGAACTGAATAAGGTAATGGTTGTATTAGTGTCTTTGGGCGCTTCTCCCGGCCAGCGAAGTCCCCACGTATGCCAGCCTTCGCTGGTCATACTGGTCAACGTTTTCGTGACGGATGTGGCTACACCTTCATTCAGGAGCGCCTGTTTTATGGGTTGGTAATTCTTCTCAATATCGCCGACAAAGTTTACGTGAATCAGGTCATTGTTCGCGTAACCTTTATCGCGTTCCTGCGCATAGATGATCTGATCGCGGACAATAATCGTAGCAATGACCAGAATAATCGCGAACGTGAATTGTAACACAACCAGTATTTTTCGGGGCGATACGCCAAGCTGCGTTTGCCGGAATCGTTTCGTAAAAATGCCAAGGGGCTGAAAAGACGATAAATAAAAGGCTGGATAACTCCCCGCTAAAAGGCTGGTAAACAAAATAAATCCGAAGGCAACCAGCCAGAATTGAACGTTGTAATAGGGAATCAAAAGCTGCGTACCAATCAGCGTATTAAAAGCAGGAAGCGAAAGTTGAACAATCAGCAGCGCAATGGCTCCCGATAGGCAAGTCGTTAGAAAGGCTTCGATAATAAATTGACCAATTAGTAACCCACGGCCCGCGCCAGCCACTTTTCGAATCCCGATTTCCTTCGCTCGTTTTTCACTTCGGGCCGTACTCAGATTCATGAAATTAATGCAGGCAATCAGCAGGATAAAGGCGGCAATTATGCCAAATACGCGAACCGTTTCAATACGTCCGCCAATTGGTTTTCCGTTCTCAAAACTGCCGTATAAATGCCATTGACTCAGCGGATAAATAAAGTGCGTCCAGACGTCGTTTCGGCCTGCATGAACACGGGTTATATCTTTAATTTTTTCACTGAATGCTGCGCTGTTAGCAGCTGGTTTAAGCCGTATAAACGTTGCAGTATTGTTACTGAGCCAGCTTTCATTGCTCCAGCCAGTGCCCAGTTTTTTCAGGTAATCCCAGGGCAGTAGATACTCGAAAGAAAACCGGGTATTAGGCGGCAAGTCTTTCAAAATACCCGTCACAACGAAATTATCGACCGAATCCAGCCGAATCGTTTTGTTCAGTGCGTCTTCATCGCCAAACAGTTTCTTCGCCAGCTTTTCGGTAATAACAATGGATGAACTATTGGCAAGCTGATTCTGTTGAGCACCTTCTACCAGTGGAAAACTAAACATAGTCAGAAACGGCGGATCAGCGAAAGCACCTTCAATTCCTGTAAAGCGTTTATCACCAACCCGTAGCAGAAATTTGTCGATGTCTTTAACACGCGTTACTGCTTCAACTTCCGGATAGTTTTCTTTTAAGGAAGGTCCCAATGGTTGTGAGGTTACTGGAATCGCAAATGCGGCACCATCTGTATTGCTCGTAAGCCCGTAAACCTGATGAAGCTGGTCTTTATGCACATGGAACTTGTCGAAGCTAACTTCATTCTGAAGCCAGACCAGAATAAGCGCGGCTCCAGCCATACCAATTGCCAGTCCGATAATGTTAATGGCCGAATAACTTTTCCCTCCAATCAGGTTTCGAAAAGCAATTTTAAAATGATTTCGTAGCATAAGAGTATTTGTTGGATTGGGGTATTCCTCGGGTTTACGTCGAATAAATTCAGGTCTCATATACGCCAGTACGTCCAGCCAATAGCGTCGTCGGGCCTTCCTCTCCCCGATTTGCCGGACCCGCAAACCGTAGCGTTCCTGCAAATCACCCAGCACCTCTTCCCGCAAATGCGGAGCGCAGAACCAGTTCAGCAGACGATCAGCCAGGCGGGGGGTCATAGCGATGAATGATAAGTGATGAGTGATAAGTGAGTTGAAAAAAGCATAGCAGAATATTGACCATTCATCGCTCATCACTCATCGTTCATCACTCTGAACGAAGTGAGTGAACCGGATTCACCAACGCGGCTCTGATGCTGCGGAAACTGACCGTCAGCAAGGCAATGGAGAGCGCCAGTAATCCAGAAAGAGCGATCATCCACCATTCGACATCGATGCGGTAGGCGAAATCCTGCAACCATTTATGCATGGCATACCAGGCAATTGGCGCGGCAATAACCACGGAAATCAGCACCAACCGAACAAAGTCTTTGGCTAGTAACTGCACGATACCTGGTACCGAAGCACCCATCACTTTACGTATACCAATCTCTTTGGTCCGTTGCTCGATCACGAAAGCCGACAGCGCAAACAGACCAAGGCTGGCGATTATGATGGCGAGTATGGCAAACACAGAAAAGAGCTGCTGCGTACGCTGCTCACTGGCATAAAACGTTGCGAATTGATCATCCAGAAAATGGAATTCCAGCGGACCGCCCGGATTGAAAGCCGCCCATTGCTGCTTCAGATTATCCAGAAAACCAGCCACATCCGTCGGTTTAATTTTAACAACGATACCCCCAGCATTTCTGCCCATCATTAGCATGAGCGGGGCCACTTTCTGTTTCACCGATGTGTAGTTGAAATCCTTCACTACACCAATGACTTTGAACTCATGATTCCCCGATCGCACGACGGATCTACCGATTGGATTAACTCCTTTCCAACCCAGTTCACGAACCGCCGATTCGTTGATGAGTACGCCAGAAATCGAATCCGTCGGAAAGTCTCTTGAAAAATTCCGGCCCTGTATGATTTGAATGCCTAGCGTTTGTAGGTAATTATAGTCAACGTGGTAGATGTTGGTGTGAATTTCAGTGCCGTTTGATTTTTCGTTTTTCGGATAAATCTGCGTTCCATCCATCATAACGCCACCCGGTACATACCTTGACAGACTCGCCGATATCACATGCGAATCCTGTGAAAGCTGATCCTTAAAGGCCAGTTGTCGATCAGCTAGCAACCGGGTATCGGGCAGCGCAATCACCTGGTCTTTTTCATAGCCCAGTTTTTTATTCTGCATGTAATCCAGTTGCTTATAGACAACAATCGTAGCAATCAGCAGGATAGTCGAAATGGAAAACTGGAATACAATCAGCCCGCTATGTAATGATTTTTTCTGTGAGCCTTTACCGAAAAAGGAGCCTTTTAAGGTTTTAATAATACTGAATGACGACAGGAAAAAAGCGGGGTAAAGGCCGGCAATTATTCCGGATAAAAGACTAATCAGAAATAATGCAAGTATTGTCTGAACGTTCAGAAAGAAGGAGAAGCTGATCGTTTTGTTAGCAACCTGATTAAAATAGGGTAACAACAGGATTATCAATCCATAAGCGCAGACCATTGCAAAAAAAGTCAGTAATACCGATTCAGTCAGAAACTGGAAAACCAATTGATTTTTAACCGATCCCATCACCTTCCGAATACCAACTTCTCTGGAACGTTTTGCTGCCTGCGCCGTCGATAAATTAGTGAAGTTAATACAGGCTAATAACAGGATGAAAAACGCTAATGCAGAGAAAATATAGACGTATTGAATATCGCCATTGGGCTCCATTTCGTATTTGGTATCCGAATACAAATGGATGTCCGTAAGCGGTTTTAAAAAGAAACGAAATGTCTCAACCGACTTCTGCGCTTCGGCCAAACTAATCCCCATATCCCGTTGTACTTCGGGCACTACGTGTTTGGCAACGAGTTGTGGGAATTTCGCTTCCAGCTTTTTCGGATCGGCTTTATCAGCTAGTTCCAGATAGGTATAAAAGCCAAGGTTACTCCAGGTTGGATTCGTGATATGCCGCGTCGATAAACTCATAAACGCATCTGCATGGAAGTGCGAATTGTCCGGTACTTTATCGATAAGGCCCGTTATGGTAAATGATTCGCGTTGCGTACCAACCATCAAAGATTTTCCAATTGGGTCTTCGTCGCCAAAATATTTTGTGGCAAATTCTTTCGAAAGAACGATACTATTGGGTGCTACCAGTGCCGTTGCCGCATTGCCCTTGATGAGCGGAATAGAAAACAATTGCAGGAAATTGGAATCTGCAAAAGCAAGGTGAGTTTCTTTGAACTGCTTTTCCTGGTATTGAATATAGTCGGTGGCAAGCCCAAATCGTGTCGATGCTTTTACTTCGGGAAACGCTCGTTGAATACCCTCACCAACAGCCACATCGACGTTAGGATAAACTTCCACATTGCCATTGCCAACCACGGAAAGCTGCACGCGATATAGGTTGTTGGCCTTGGTCGAGTATTTGTCGTAGCTCAATTCGTTGTATACAAATACCGCAATGAACATAAAGCTTGTCAGCCCAATGGCCAACCCCAGAATATTGATGACGGTAAATGCTTTATTCAGCATCAAATTCCGCCAGGCGATTTTCAAATAATTACGTATCATATCAGTAGTGCTTGGATTGGGGTATTCTTGCGGTTTACGTCGAATAAATTCAGGTCTCATATACGTCAGTACATCCAGCCAATAGCGTCGTCGGGCCTTCCTTTCTCCGATTTGCCGGACCCGCAAGCCGTAGCGTTCCTGCAAATCACCCAGCACCTCTTCCCGCAAATGCGGAGCGCAGAACCAGTTCAGCAGACGATCAGCCAGGCGGGGGGTCATAGCGATGAATGATAAGTGATGAGTGATAAGTGAGTTGAAAAAAGCATAGCAGAGTTTTGACCATTCATCGCTCATCACTCATCGCTCATCACTCTGAACGAAGTGATTTTACGGGGTTAACCAACGCAGCTTTTATACTTTGAAAACTCACAGTCAGTAATGTAATGAGCAAGGCACCTGCGCCAGTGGCGGCAAAAATCCACCAGGATAACTCGGTACGATATTGATAATTCTGGAGCCAGTTACCCAGGAAATAATAAGCGACAGGACTTGCCAGACAAAAGGAAATGATGACTAATTGGATAAAGTCTTTCGACAATAAACCCCACAGATTCAGGACCGATGCGCCCAGCACTTTACGGACGCCGATTTCCTTAGTACGCTGCTCTGCTACATAGGAAGCTAATCCAAACAGGCCCAGGCAACTGATGAAAATAGCGAGAACGGCAAAGAAGGAAGCCAGCGTACCGATTCGTTCTTCAGTGGCAAATTTCTTGGTGTATTCTGCGTCGGCGAATTTGTAGTCGAAGAGTGCGGTCGGATTGTACTTCTGGAAAACCGTACCAACTTTACTTACGGCCTCACTGGCACTCATATCGGGGTTTAGCCGGAAATTAATAAAGTTACTGGGGAAATTACTGATGTAAAATAGCGTCTGACGAGCGGGTTCATACGGCGATTCCATCACCATATCCTTAATGACGCCGATTATTTTATAGCGCAAATTGCCTTCGCGAATGGTTTTCCCAACCGGATCTTTCAATCCCATAAACTTGGCTGCCGCTTCGTTAATGACCATCGCGGCAGAGTCGGTGCTGAATTTTTTCGAAAAATCGCGACCTTCTTTAAACTGCCAGCCAATGGTTTTCCCGAAGTCGTGGGTTACGCCGATGACAGCAAAATCGGGCTGTTGATTCGGGTCTTTCCCATCCCAATCGAACCCACCATTCACTGTCCAGATGCCCGTCAACGGACTTTCCGATTCCGCTATTTCCGAAACAGCCCCAGATTGAATCAACTCGTCTCGGAACGCATCAAAATGGTTGTGAATATCAGGAGTGGTTGTCTGCACATAAAGTAACCCACTTCGACTATAGCCAATCGGACGATTTTTGGCAAACTGAATCTGCCGAAACACAATGATTGTCCCGATAATCAGCGTAACAGAAACGGTAAACTGAACGACGACCAATACCTGCCGGGGTAACGAGGCAAATCGACCAACCCGAAAAGTACCTTTCAATACTTTCACTGGTTGAAAAGCGGATAAGTACAGAGCGGGATAGCTACCCGCAATTAGGCCGGTCAGTAACGTGAAGCCGATACCTAACAGCCAGAAAACCGGCGTCGACCAAAGAATCGTCATCTGCTTGGCTGCCACCTCGTTGAAGAAAGGCAGAATTAGTTGCACCAGCAATAAGGCCAGCCCAAACGCAATAAAAACGACCAGCATGGATTCGCTTAAAAACTGACTAATCAACTGCGTACGAACCGAACCAATGGCCTTCCGAATCCCTACTTCTTTGGCGCGTTTTTCGGAACGCGCCGTACTCAAATTCATGAAATTGATGCAGGCCAGGAGCAAGACAAACACGCCAATAATTCCGAAAAGCCAGACGAATTGAATTTGACCACCAACGTTTACACCATTTTTAAATTCTGAATACAGATGCCAATTGCGCATTGGTTGCAGGAAAATTTCGGGTTTGAATTTGGCTTGTTCTTTCCCCGCACTAGCCAGTTTAGCATCCTTTATAGTTGCCGAAACCTGATCTAAATCCGCTTTGTCAGCCAGCTGAACATAGATTTGAAACGAGTTATTATCCCATTTTTGCTGTGAGTTTTTCACCCAGTCCCGAATGGCCACATTTACCTGCCACGGAACCATGTATTCCAGATTACTGAATCGAGTATTATACGGCAAATCTTCGTACACACCCGTGACTTTCACAGCGGTCTGATTATCAATCTTTAGCAGTTTTCCTAAAGGGTCGGCAGTACCAAAAAACGACTTGGCTACCGATTCGGAAATCATGATGGAAAAGGGTTCCTGCAAACCTGATTTCGTGCCTTTCAACATCTTCAGAGAAAACATATCGGGCGCTTCTGGCTCAATATAATTCCCAACCCGCCATGATTTTTTATCACCAAACGACAGTAAGTGTCCTTCTGCCCAGGACGATAGTACTACGTGTTTGAAATGATCACCATACTTCGTTCGTAGTTCTGTTGCTAGTGGGATAGGAATAGCGGCAAACGTGGATGTATTCCCATTAATGGTTTGGGTTTGCATCACCTGCGCAATCCGATCGTAGTTTTTATGGTATTTATCGAACGACAATTCATCATAAATCCACAAGCCGATCAGCATCGCCACCGCCATCCCGACAGCCAATCCCCCAATATTGATAATCGAATACGCTTTTTGGCGGGTCAGGTTCCGAAACGCGATTTTGAAATAAGTCCGTAACATCGTTGTATTGGTTGGATTCGGGTATTTTTCAGGTTGTCGTCTGATTATCGAAGGCCGCAAATAGGCTAGTAGCTCGAGCCAATAGCGTCGTCGGGCTTTCCTCTCCCCTACTCGCGCGACTCGTATAGCATATCGTTCATGCAAATCACCCAGCACTTCCTCACGCAAGTGAGGAGCACAGAACCAATTCAGCAGGTAATCAGCCAGGCGAGGTGGTGGCATAGTGATAAGTGATAAGTGATGAACGATAAGTGATGAGTAATAAACAGAGTGCGTCAGCCAACTCATCGCTTATCACTTATCGTTAAGATTAACTCCACTCCAGTCGAATATTAGGAATAATGCGATCCCAGAGTCGGTTTCGAACGGACCGTACATCACTCAGAACACGACCGCCTAGCGCCGTTACCGTAAATAGCCGTTTCCGGCGGCCACCACGCTCAGCGGTTGCCTCGCCCATTTCTGAACGTAGGTAGCCTTTTTGTTCCAGTCGTTGTAGAGCCGCATGTACAGCTCCCGTACTGACGGCATTACCCGTTTCGTGCTCAAGCTCTTCAGCAATCATTACTGAATACGCTTTGGGCGATAAAGCGGCTACGGCCAGCAATACCACTTCTTCAAACTCACCTAAATCGCTGCGTCGCATAGGTAATTTATTGAACTATTGGGATGATCGATCATTTCATCTATTTCGGTATATCAAATGCCCGGCCAAAGTAAAAAAAGATGTTTTTTAGCAAGAAAAAGCCTATTCGATCGAAAAATGAGGGGATGCCATTGTCCAAAAACGGACAGTTTCTGTACGCTTGTGGACAGATTTAATCAGCTTAACTAAATAATTTATGTTGATACATCAGTATATGGGAACGGTTGCAATCTTTAACAAAAAAGCATAGCAGAATATCTGCTATGCTTTTCAAACCAACCTAATCTGAACTACGGCGTCTCTCTCCCACTTGGGGGAGGGATTGGCCGGTTCATTTTCCTTTCGATGCCAGCGTATTCTTACTGGCCACCGACGCTATCTATTGCGTAAATTTCTGTAGTCTTCTTTTATAATCTCCAATACTTGCGATAATCACTATGCCAATAAAGATGCCAATTTAATTAGTATAGTTGCATAAGCAATGCAATTAGTTAATCGTTTAAGCAAATTTAAGAAAATTGGCTACGTAGTTAGTTACATTGCCTATAGTAAAAGTTCCACAAAATTGTCAGATGCTAATCAGGCAAATCAGAATTATAGATTAAGACTCTGTTAACTCTCTTGCATGATAAGTGGGTAACAAACAAAGCTGTCCTATTTTTGTCTTACTAAATGAGCATTGACTAGCTCACCTTTCATAACCACTTAACATTTATTTTGTATGGCAATCAAACGGAATGCTTCTGCCCATTGGGAAGGTTCAGGCAAAGACGGTAAAGGATCTGTAACGACCGCAAGTACTGTACTCGACAAAACTCAGTATTCTTTCAATACACGTTTTGCAGATGGCGTCGGTACAAATCCGGAGGAGTTGGTAGCTGCCGCGCATGCGGGTTGCTTTTCGATGAAATTAGCATTTAACCTTCAGGAAGCCGGTTTTACTGCCGACTCGATTGATACGCAATGCACCATCACGCTCGATCCTTCCAGCGGTAGCATTACTGAATCGCATCTGGTTGTTAAAGCTAGTGTGCCCGGCATTGAGGCTGAGAAGTTCCAGTCGCTGGTCGATGATGCGGAAGCTAATTGCCCGATTTCCAAACTGTTTAATACCAAAATTACGGTCGAAGCCAGTCTGTCGTAATACCAGGTGCGCTTCTCGAATGTTTTCGTAAAGCAGTAAAGCCGGGGCAACCCGGCTTTTTCTTTAACCCTTCTGTTCTCAGAATCAACGCATGGAATTGCTTCATTTCATAACTAATCTCATTCAACAGCTAAGAATTGGCTGGGTGCAAACAACATTTGGTTTACTGCTTTGCTCGTCTGTATCGATGATAACATACGGTCAGTCAGCATTTTCCAAACCTCTCGCCTTTCCGGGTGCCGAAGGGTTTGGTCGCTACACAACGGGCGGGCGGGGCGGCAAGGTAATCATTGTCCGAAATCTGGACGATGCTGGGCCGGGGAGTTTTCGGGAAGCAATTGAAACACGAGGTCCGCGCATCGTTGTTTTTGCGGTATCTGGTACGATTGCCCTCAAATCGAAAATTCTCATTCGGCAAGGTAATCTGACCATTGCGGGCCAATCGGCACCGGGAGATGGTATCTGCCTAAAGAATTACAATCTTAGCATTGAAGCAAACAATGTGATTATTCGATATATGCGCTTTCGGCTCGGCGACGAAGCCAACCAGCAGGACGATGCCATTACGGGGCTTCGGCAAAAGAAAATCATCATTGATCATTGTTCGATGAGCTGGGCCACCGACGAATGCGCATCGTTTTATGACAATGAAAATTTCACGATGCAATGGTGCATCATCGGTGAGAGCTTAAATAAATCAGTCCACGAAAAAGGGGCTCACGGATATGGTGGTATCTGGGGAGGCTTAGGCGCGTCGTTTCACCATAACCTCATTGCCCATCAGCATAGCCGAACTCCCCGTTTCTGCGGTGCTCGGTACCACAAGCAACCCTCGCGCGAAATCGTTGACTTTCGAAATAATGTCATTTACAATTGGGAAATCAACAGTGCTTACGGTGGCGAACAGGGCAACCATAATCTGGTCAATAATTATTACAAATCGGGTCCAGTGACGCCCGAAAAGCTTCGTAGCCGGATCATTAATCCATCGAAGCCATACGGAAAATTCTACGTTTCGGGCAATATCGTGGCTGGTGATGAATTGGTTAGTAAGAACAACCTGGCGGGCGGTATTCAGTGCGATCGTCCTGATTCAGCCCTCGTCACTGAACCTTTTCTGGTCGAAAGCATTGCCGATCAAACTGCTCAACAGAGTTATGAGCAAGTACTTGCAACAGCCGGAGCCAGCTATCGACGCGATGCTGTTGATGGTAGAATTGTAAACGACGTTAGAAATGGAACCGCTCAATTTGGCCGTGAGCACAAGGGAATCATCGACTCGCAAACGGATGTCGGTGGCTGGCCAACCTTGAAACAGCTCTCCCCGCTTACCGATTCTGACGCAGATGGAATGCCTGATGATTGGGAAACGTCGCATGGATTAGATCTGAAGAATCCTGCCGATGCGAGTCAGTTTAAGCTAGATGACCAG
Source organism: Spirosoma harenae (assembly GCF_054776975.1). NCBI lineage: Bacteria > Pseudomonadati > Bacteroidota > Cytophagia > Cytophagales > Cytophagaceae > Spirosoma > Spirosoma harenae. Next base: position 189,644 of record NZ_BAAHBD010000014.1, read on the forward strand.
TACACCAATGTTGAAGTCTATCTCAATACTATAGTCCGATAGCAACGTGATCCATCATGACAACCAACCACCAACCGAATTGTGGGACCTGTAATCCGGCGGTGTAATTAATTTTGACGTAGTTTAGTCAAAAAATAGGCTTCAATGATTCACTATACCCACCCAAATCGAATTCTGGTTGCGCTGGATTGTATCATCTTCGGCTTCGATGGTGAAGAGATTAAATTGCTACTGATCAAGCGAAATTTTGAACCAGAGCAAGGCAACTGGTCACTGATGGGTGGATTCCTGAATGAAAATGAAGATCTAGAAGTAGCCGCCAACCGCATTCTCTTCACGCTTACCGGGCTGACGAATAATTATCTCGAACAACTTCAGACCTTTGGCGCTGTCAATCGTGATCCTGTGGAACGAACGATTTCAGTTGTCTATTATGCGCTGGTCAATATTCAGGATCAGGATATTCAGGCAATTCGAGCGCACAATGCCGCCTGGATTGGTCTGAGCGAAAAGCCGAAGCTTATTTTCGATCATGATAAAATGGTCGAACAGGCACTGCATCAGTTACGCTACAAAGCCGCTCTTCATGCAATAGGCTTCGAATTATTGCCTGATAAATTCACGATTCCGCAACTCCAGAAGGTATACGAAGCCATTTATAACCGTCAACTCGATCGCCGGAATTTCAGCCGAAAAATCCTTTCTACCGATTTGCTGATCGCGACGGGTGAGAAAGATGCTAACTCTGCCACTAAAAAAGGGCAGCTATTTCAGTTGAACGCCGAGAAGTATCAGAAATACCTCACCGATTACGTCAGTTTCTTCCCAGAGTTGACCCTGGCCTGATTTTTCGAACCGGAAAAATAATTTCTATTTTTCATGGAAATAACACAATGACACAGTAATATTGTGTCACATATACACGATTAAAAAATCGATAATCGTTTATTCCTACTCAGGTACATTTTAGTATGAATCATCAATACGTTATTGGCGTTGATTTTGGTACCGATTCGGTCAGAGCGTTAGTTGTAAATGCACACACGGGCGAAGCCGTCGGAACGCACGTTCATGAATATGCTCGCTGGAAACAGGGCCTCTACTGCAATCCAGCCACATCACAGTTTCGGCAACATCCACTCGATTACCTCGAAGGGCTGGAAGCGGCCATTCAGGGTGCCCTTGCTCAGTCGCCAGATGGAGTACGGCAGCAAGTGGCGGGCATTTCGATTGATACAACTGGATCAACACCTTGTGCGGTTGATGAAACGGGATTACCGCTGGCTCTACGGCCTGATTTTGCGGAGAATCCCAATGGGATGTTTATTCTCTGGAAAGATCATACGGCTAATAAAGAAGCTGAAGAGATCAATACGCTGGCTCACCATTGGGATGTGGATTACACCAAATACGTTGGTGGAATTTATTCGTCCGAGTGGTACTGGGCAAAAATACTACGTACGCTCCGTGTCGATGAAGCGGTTCGTGAGCGTGCTTTTTCATGGATCGAACATTGCGACTGGGTATCGGCCGTTCTGGCGGGAAATACTAATCCGCTGACACTCCGTCGATCACGTTGTGCAGCAGGCCACAAAGCACTCTGGCACAGCGAGTTCAACGGGTTACCATCCGATGAATTTCTAACTAAATTAGATCCTTTGTTGAGCGGCCTTCGAGATCGGCTTTTTACGGATACCTATACGGCCGATCAGTCAATGGGAAATCTTTCGCCAGAATGGGCGGAAAAACTGGGTCTTTCGACTTATGTAGTAATTGGTGTGGGAGCTTTCGATGCACATATGGGTGCCATCGGTGCTGAAATTGAACCATATGCGTTTGTTCGAATTATCGGAACCTCCACCTGCGATATTCTCATGGCACCTAATGATGAAATTGGCCATCGGCTCATTCGGGGTATTTGTGGTCAGGTAGATGGCTCAGTTGCACCAGGCATGCTTGGGCTTGAAGCGGGTCAGTCGGCGTTTGGTGATGTATATGCGTGGTTTGCCCGATTAATTACTGGCCCTGTACGAGAGCTACTTGGTAGTGAGGCAGCGGATAAATTGGCCAGTCAATTAATTCCGCATTTATCCACTCAGGCATCGCAGCTACCGGTTACTGAAAACGATGTTATCGCCCTCGACTGGATCAACGGACGCCGTACACCCGACGCAAATCACACGCTCAAAGCAGCCATTGCTGGGCTTAACCTCGGTACAAATGCCGCTACGATTTTCAAGGCGCTTGTTGAAGCCACAGCATTTGGCTCCCGGAGTATTGTGGACCGGTTTATTGAAGAAGGCGTTCCCATCAAGAAAGTGATTGGCATTGGCGGTGTGGCCAAGAAATCACCATTTGTGATGCAAACCCTTGCCGATGTATTAAATAAGCCCATCCAGGTCGCCAGCGCCGATCAGGCCTGCGCGTTGGGGGCAGCTATGTGTGCTTCCGTTGCCGCTGGCATTCATCCAACAATGGAAGCCGCTCAACAAGCAATGGGATCAGGTTTCGATGCCGAATACCATCCCCGCCCAGAAACGGTAGCCATTTATGAAAAGCTTTATCAGAAGTATTTGAAGCTGGGAGCATATATTGAAAACCAATGATTTAGCATCTTAAATTATCCTGATTAGTAAGCTAGGAAAACTTAAGATGCATCCTTCCTCAGCTTGGCAAAAAAGACACAAAAAACATGCTTGATTTAAAACAATACGAAGTTTGGTTCATTACGGGCAGTCAACATTTATACGGGGAAGAAACGCTCAAACAAGTTGATTCCCACTCGAAAATTATTGCCGACTCATTCAACGAAGCACGGCAAATTCCGGTACGGGTCGTTTTCAAACCTGTCGTGAAAACGCCCGACGAAATTTACGCCATTTGTCAGGAAGCGAATGTAGCGCCCAATTGCGTGGGTATCATTACCTGGATGCATACGTTTTCACCCGCTAAAATGTGGATTCGTGGGCTTAATGTTCTGAAAAAACCAATGCTCCATCTGCATACGCAGTTCAACCGTGATATTCCCTGGGGCGAAATCGACATGGATTTCATGAACCTCAACCAGTCGGCTCACGGCGACCGGGAGTTTGGCTTCATCATGTCGCGGATGCGGCTGAATCGAAAAGTCGTGGTTGGTTTCTGGCAGGAACAGGATGTTATTGATAAGATTGCCTCCTGGACACGCGTGGCAGTAGCGGCCTACGGACTGAAAACCATGAAAGTAGTGCGCTTTGGCGATAACATGCGCCAGGTCGCGGTAACGGATGGCGATAAAGTAGCCGCCGAAATGACGTTCGGAATGTCGGTGAACACGCACGGAATTGGCGATCTGGTGGCCGTAATCAATCAGGTAACGGATGCCGAAATTGATCAATTAGTGACGGAGTATGCCGATAGCTATACATTAATGAATTCGCTCCTTAAAGGAGGTGCTCAACACAGTTCGTTGCGTGATGCTGCCAAAATTGAGATTGGTCTGCGTGCGTTTCTGAAAGACGGTAATTTTTCGGCCTACACGGATACGTTCGAAGATCTGCATGGCATGACTCAGCTGCCTGGCATTGCCTCGCAACGGCTTATGGCCGACGGCTATGGGTTTGGGGGCGAAGGTGACTGGAAAACCTCGGCGATGGTACGTACGATGAAAGTAATGGCGGCCGGATTGCCTGGTGGCAATTCGTTCATGGAAGACTATACATACCATTTCAATCCGGAGAATCCGCTTGTGCTAGGTTCGCACATGCTCGAAATTTGCCCATCGATTGCGGCTGGAAAACCATCTTGCGAGATTCATCCGTTGGGAATTGGAGGTAAAGCAGATCCGGTTCGACTGGTGTTCAATGCACCCGCTGGTCCAGCAATCAATGTGTCGCTGATCGATATGGGGAATCGGTTCCGATTGCTAGTCAATGAAGTCGAAGCTGTAGAGGTTCCTGAAGCACTACCCAAACTACCCGTAGCGCGCGCCATCTGGAAACCTTTGCCCGATATGCAAACCGGCTGTGCTGCCTGGATTCTGGCCGGAGGAGCGCACCACACAGTCTACAGCCAGAACCTGACAACCGATCACATCGAAGATTTCGCGGATATTTTCGGTGTCGAATTAGTCGTCATCGACCGAAACACAACTCTTCGTCAACTCAAGAACGAGTTACGCTGGAGCGAAGCTGCCTATAGGTAAAGATTGTTGAATGATTGAGTGATTGACTTGTTGAATCAGGTTTCGTTAGCTATTCTGATTCAACAAGTCAATCACTCAATCATTCAACAAATCAATCATTCAAGCCATGTATACGACTTTAAAAGAAGAATGCTATGAAGCCAACATGCAGCTCCCAAAGTTGGGACTGGTGTTGTTTACGTTTGGGAATGTGAGCGCCGTAGATCGCGAGCGGGGTGTGTTTGCGATCAAACCAAGTGGTGTTCCTTACGACCAGCTAACGCCTTACGATATTGTAATTTGTGACTACGATGCCAATGTGGTAGAAGGAACAATGCGTCCGTCGTCTGATACGAAAACACACGCCTTGCTATATAAAATGTGGGAGAATATCGGCGGTATCTCTCATACGCATAGCACGTATTCAGTCGCCTGGGCACAAGCGGGAATGGACATTCCTATTTTCGGAACTACCCACGCCGATCATACGCATCAGGATATCCCCTGCGCACCCGCCCTGACCGACGCCATGATTCAAGGCGATTATGAGTATGAAACGGGCAACCAGATTTTCGATGCCTTTGCCCAGAAAGGACTGTCATACACCGAAATGGAAATGGTATTGCTCCAGAATCACGGTCCATTTACCTGGGGAAAAACGGCCGAAAAAGCGGTATATAATTCAGCTGTACTCGAAGAAGTGGCTCGCATGGCGTATCTGACGTTGCAGATCAATCCGAATACGCCCCGCATCAAAGACACGCTTCGGCTGAAGCATTATGAGCGGAAACATGGAAAAGATGCCTACTACGGTCAGGGATGCTAAAGGGATAATTCCTGGTTAGTTGTGCTTTATAGTATTAAACAGCGCAATATCCCTTTATTAATTTCCGAAATTGCCAAGTCAAACATCTAGTTATTCATGAAATTTCTAAATCAATTCCTATCTCTGGCTCTGCTTACGAGCCTCGTGACTATGAATTCCTGTACCTCTAAAAAAGAAAAAGAGGCTGAAACGCAAAAGCCCGGCATTGACAAAACGACATACGGCCAACTGCCTGATGGAAAAACAGCGGACCTTTATACGCTTCACAATGCAGCCGGTATGACCGCCAAGATTACCAACTATGGAGGGATTATTGTCAGTTTAACGGCTCCTGACAAGGATGGTAAATTCGAAGATGTTACACTAGGTGCAGATTCACTGTCAGGCTACGTGAAAGGTACGCCCTATTTTGGCGCCTTGGTCGGTCGGTACGGGAACCGAATTGCGAAAGGGAAGTTTACGCTTGATGGAAAGACTTATTCGCTGGTTACCAACAACATGGGCAATCACCTGCACGGCGGTACGGTCGGGTTCGATAAAGTACTCTGGACAGCTACGCCTGTCGATGGCGAAGAACCCGCGCTAAAACTGGCCTACACGTCAAAAGATGGCGAAGAAGGTTATCCGGGCAATCTTTCGGTTGAAGTGACGTACACGTTGCAGAAAGACAATTCCTTAAAAATTGATTACCAGGCCACAACGGATAAACCCACAGTTGTGAACCTGACAAACCATACGTATTTTAACCTAACCGGCGGAGCGAAACGTGATGTTCTCGATCACGTTCTGACGCTCAATGCAGATCGCTTTATCCCAGTCGATAAAACCCTAATTCCGACAGGTAAATTACAACCTGTTGCCGGTACACCTTTCGATTTTACTCAGCCAACAGTTATTGGTAAACGCATCAACGATTCGACTGATGCTCAAATCAAATACGGCCTGGGTTATGATCATGGCTGGGTGTTGAACGGCTCCGGCGATTCACTTAAACTAGCAGCTACGGTTTACGAACCGACCAGCGGACGTGTAATGGAAGTGCGGACAACCGAACCTGCTATACAATTTTATACTGGGAATTTTCTGGATGGTACCGTAATGGGTCGGGAAGGATTCGCGTATAAAAAACGGTACGCACTCTGCCTCGAAACCGAGCATTATCCTGATTCGCCTAACCAAGCCTCGTTCCCATCAACGGTTCTACGACCTGGCCAAACCTACAAAACCACGACGGTTTACCAGTTTTCGACGAAAAAATGATCTGATTGCTGTTTCAGGTTTAATGGTTCAAATTTCAGGTTAAACTTGGGACTTGAACCATTTTCCTTTTCGGAAAAGATTAGCTTGTTTTTGTCCTTCTGACCGGTCCGCCGGTGCGGCAGGAAGAATCTGGAGATATCCTTATTTGTGAGTGATAATACGATAAGATTCTTCCTGCCGCACCGGCGGACCGGTCAGAAGGACAAAAACCACTTTCGACTAAAAATTCAAACAGGTTCTAACCTCGTTAATTAATCAACAAGAACACGAAACGACAAATTATGCCAGAACAAACCCTTTCAGATCGGGCGGATATGCCCAAAGCGTACAATCCCGTACTGGAACGCCGAACTGTAGAAAACGCGAATCGGAATCTGCTCAAGTATTTGAAGCCAGGTTTAAGGGTGCTCGACGTAGGCTGCGGATCAGGAGCGATTACGCGCAGTATTGCTGAAAAAGCGGGGCCAACGGGTTGGGTGTTAGGCATCGATCCAAGCGAAAGTTTAATGGTGCAAGCCCGTCAGAACGTAGGTGATTTGCCAGGAATTACCTTTGAACAAGGTGATGTGTACACATTCGATACTCCGCAACGATTTGATTTAATTACCTGCGCCCGAACGCTGCAATGGCTGGCTCAACCGGAAGCGGCTTTGATCAACATGAAACGATTGCTGAAACCGGGCGGCAATCTGGCGATACTTGACTACAATCACGAAAAGATTAGCTGGGTGCCCGATCCGCCCGCATCCATGCGGTTATTTTATGATGCGTTTCTAAAATGGCGCCAGGATGCAGGCTTCGACAACGCCATTGCCGATCATCTGGACGCGATGATGCAGCGTATTGGCTTTGAGACAATACAAGTGGAATCTCTCGTTGAAATCTCTCGAAAAGGCAATTCTGATTTTGCGACAACCAGCCGATTATGGTCCGAAGTAGCCGAACTACGTGGCCCGCAGTTGGTTCAGTCAGGTTACATCACTGAGGACCAGCGTTTGCTAGCTATAGCTGATTATGATAATTGGATTGCCACCGTTGGCGAATCAATGACGGTGTATATGTTAGCCGTTGAAGGGCAGCAGCCAACTTGATTATTAGCCCAAAGTTTATTGAATTACAGTCAATAATGGCTGAAAAGAACAAGTACCACTTCCTAGGTCTGTGAGGACACAGACCCCCTACCGGAGAGCATTGCTGGCTGACGCACAGGCGTCTGTGAGGACACAGACCTAGAAAGTGGGAATATTACCCCCAAACCCGACGCAAAAACCGCAGACAGTTACCGTGCATCACATTAGCGACATCTTCTTCGGTATAGCCGCGCTGACGCAACAAATCTGGTATTTTTTGTAGATCGGCAATCGTTTCCAGATCGTAGGGGCATTGTTCTTTTCCGAAAGCGCCGTCCAGATCGGAGCCGATCCCGATGTGGTTTGCATTTCCTGCAATCTGGCAAATATGATCCAGATGATCGATCATTACTGAGAGGGTACAGTTTGTTTCTTCGGGCGTCGATTGGCCACGAACCCAGCCCGGTACCATCATCCAGGCATCTAAGGCTCCGCCAATCACGGCGTCACGGGCAATAAGTTCCTTAATCTGCTCGTCGCTAAACTGGCGATTATGATTGACCAGTGCCCGACAATTGTTATGGCTCGCCCAAACCGGACCAGAAAAATAGTCTAGCGCTTCCCAGAAACTATCGTCGCAAAGGTGCGTGGCATCCAGAATAATATTCAATTGTTGCATTTCGCGCAATAATTCGCGACCAGCCAGCCCAATAAATCCGGTTGCATCAGTTCCCTGTGCGTAACGACCGGGGCCGTAATGCGCTGGGCCAATAGCCCGAAGTCCGTACTGATAAGCTCGCTCAACATAAGCCGGCGTTACGATTGAATCAGCCCCTTCCAGGCTCAGAATATAGCCAACAGGTTTCTGGTCATTCGGGCTTCCATCTGTCCAAAGGGCCAGGTGTTTTTCAAGGCCGTTCAGATCGCAGATTTGCACCATTTCGCCCGCTTCTTCCATCGTTTTATACCAAATCTGTTGCCCCTGCGTCTGTGCCCAGGCCTGCTCGGGCGATTGCCAACCTGGTAATGGATTTCCAGGGGCAACAAACCGGGCAATCTGTGTAGCAACGACCAAGCCAATATTCCCTTGCCGGAGTGCTGGTAACGAAACCGTACCTTTCCCGCGATCAGGTTTATCGGTCATTCCTTTTTCGCGTTCGCGGAGTCGAGCCACCGATTGCCGGAGGTCACGATTCCACTCCATCGCGTTCATACTCAGGTCGAGGTGGGCATCTATAGTGAACATGGGATTTTGAAATTTATACTGCGATTACTCGATCTCTGGCGATAGTTCGCCATTCGCCGGTTAATGCGCCGTTTTCGATCGTGTAAGCCCGTTCATAAAGGGCGACTGTAGGACAAATGTGATTGGGCAGTCCGTAAAATACGTCGCCCACTTTATAGGGGTGCCCCTCTCCTGCTTCCAGTACCAGATGTTCTTCGCTTTGCCCGACGGCTTTTAAATCGGGGGCATTCAGGAAGGTTACGCGTTGACTTAATTCCCCCTCAGCAGCTACCGATTTGTGCCCAAGATCAACACATATTTTTGTGGATGTAGGCAAGGAAATTACTCGCGTAACGACCAAAGCCGCAGGCTCGAAGGGCTGCTCTGGTAGAATCGTCTGATAGCCTTTATCCCAATATATAAATGTACCGGGACTACATTCGACACTGGGTCGTTTAGCATGAATCGGAAAAGATGGGCTTCCTCCCATCACTAACACGGGCTTTTTATAGCCTCGTGCCGTTAGGGTTTCGCTCAGCAATTGTACAGGCCAGAAAGCGGCATCACATTCGTTCGTACGAATCGTTATGTCCGGATTGCGTAGTTGCCCATCATACGCATGAAGGCCGATGGGTTCTACGCCTGGAAGCTGATCCAGTTCGACATACAGGGTCAGAACAGCTCCACCGGGAGCAATACCGGTTCGATTCATACCCACGTTCAGGTCGATGAATACCGATATCACCACATCAGCAGCAACAGCTTGTTCTGATAAAGCCTGGGCCGTCGTGGAATTATCGACCAGACAGGAAAATTTCGTTTCCGGATAAGTTTTGATCAGCTCAATCAGCCGATGAATTTTAGTGGTATTCGGCTGATACGCCAGCAACACATCGGGTGCGCCAATCATGGCCAGCATCTCAGCTTCAGCGATGGTCGCGCATTTGAATTTGCGAATACCCGCGTCCAGCATCAATTGAGCCGCTTCGCGTGACTTATTCGTTTTGATATGCGGACGCAACCGATTTACATCGCTAATCATGCTGACGAATCGGTCGACATTCTTTTTTACCCGATCCGGATATACAACCAGCGCGGGCGTATCCAATTGGGCAATATCATCGATTGAATACCAAGCCGTTGCTTCCATATATCAAACTAGCTCAAACAGTGCTTCAATCTCCACCGGAATATTATCGGGCAAGGTGCCCATACCTACTGCCGACCGTACGCCAATGCCATTTTCCGTTCCCCAGACAGCCGCAAACAGCTCGCTACATCCGTTGATAACATAGGGGTGACGGCCAAAATCAGACGTACAATTGACCATTCCCAGCACTTTAATAACCCGCTTCACCCGGTCGAGACTGCCTAGATGCGTCTTAATCGTCGATAAGATGGTCAAGCCTACTTGCCGAGCGGCTAATTTGCCTTCTTCGATGTCCATATCTTCACCGATACGGCCAATAATTAGACTTTTATCGTCCTGGACGGGGCCATGACCGGAAACGTAAAGGTATTTACCGTCAATTAAATACGGTTTGTAAACTCCCAACGGGGTTGGTGCAGGAGGTAAAGAAAGGCCCAGTTGGGCGAATGTACTCTCGGGCGATGCTACGTCAGGTTGCATAAGGTTGCCAGGTTCAGTAATTCAATAATACGTTTAGCGTAGGGGTTGCAAACTTAATTGAAACTCTGCGTCCGGTTGCTATATTGTTTCATTTTTACCTACGCATGAAACAGCGAATCGCCCATATGGCCTTAGTCGTAGCGGATTACGACGAGGCAATTCAATTTTATACACAGAAACTTAACTTCATTCTTCTGGAAGATACCGTTCTGACCGATACGAAACGATGGGTAATAGTAGCTCCGCCGGGTTCCACCGAATGTAGTCTGTTATTAGCCAAAGCTGCCGATGATAGCCAACGAAGCCGGGTTGGTAATCAGACAGGTGGGCGGGTGTTTCTGTTCTTATTTACCGACGACTTTTGGCGCGATTACAACCAAATGCTAACCAGAGGAATCCATTTTGTACGGGAGCCAGTCGAAGAAACGTACGGAACGGTCGCGGTTTTTGAGGATTTATACGGCAATCTGTGGGATTTGCTGGAACCAACTTCCTAATTCAGCCACAATACGCTACTAACTTAATAGCGTATTGCTTCTATAAGAATTTTGTCATGCTTCCTTCGTCAGCATGACAAAATCAATTACTTTCTATAGTTAGACAGATTCTGAATAAAGTAGTATATCACATCTATCAAATCCTTTTTAAATTTGTCGATTGACCGAACTCTACTTGACCACTTCATGCACCGAACGTCGATAATCCTATTTTTTGCCTTATCGCTATCCTTCCGTAGCTGGAGCCAATCAACTCAATCTGATAGTTTGTTCGTACAAAATGCCAAGGTACAGGCTATTCGTCAGTACGAAAAAGCAATGTACAGACATGAGCATGTGTACGAAGGCAACGAGTACATTACCCACGATCACCGCATCAAAATTCACCCCTATTATTTGGTCGACAGTTTGCAGAAAGGTACTGTTTATTACAATGGTTTCCAGTATCACGATGTACCGATGCTGTATGATGTTGTTCGGGATGAGGTGTCTATTCAGCCACCCGAGGGAGGCTATCGTGTACGGCTTCACACCAATAAAATCAGTTCGTTCGCGATGGGCAAGAGCCGATTTGTTCAAATCCTGGGCGATAGTGCTCAAGGCGTACCTACCGGTTTTTACCAGCTTCTGCACGATGGCACGATCAAGGTGCTGGCACGACGTATCAAAACGATTCACGAAGACATTTCGAGTGGCAGTTATAAAGCGGACTATCTTTTGCAGGATCGCTTTTACATCTTGAAAGATGGTGCTTACCATCAGGTTAAAACCAAAGGATCGGTCCTGAGTCTGTTTCCGGATAAAGAAAAAGCGAAAGAAATTCGAAAGTTTATCCGAACCAATCGACTCAAATTCAAAAATGAAATGCGCGAGGACGCTATTACTCGCATAGCTCAACGATACGAGGAATTAACGCACTGACTATGACCAACCTGTACCGAATTACATTTTTCCTGTACCTATTGGCCTGTTTGAGTTTGGATGTCTGCGCTCAGGCAATCGCCGATAAGCCAATCAGCGGTGAGTTTACCAACGTAAAATTCGCATCGTTTGTAGAGCAAATTGAATCGCAAACGCCGTATCGATTCTTCTTCAATCCTACGGATGTCGATAGCCTCATTGTTGATATGCGCGTCAGCAATCAGCCCGTACGATCGGTACTTCAGCAGTTGTTCAATGGAACAAAATATAATTACGCTATCGACCAGCAGCAGCGAGTTTATATCACCATTGGGCGAGTGATTCGCACCGACTTACCCATCGGTTTTTTCCAGGGAGGTGCCACTCCTGGAAACGATTCAACGATGAATGCCTACTTAACTCAAAATCAGCGAAAACAACAGGCTGAACCAGAAGGCAAGCTGTATGAAATTGGCAAACGGACGAATCCAATCCGGCCCGGTCGCGCAACGATTGCCGGTCTTGTGCGCAATGTTTCTTCAGGAGAACCCATCGTCGGCGCGGCTATTTTTATTGAAAACCCTCGTCTCGGTACGGTCAGCGATCAGTTTGGGTATTACTCGATTACGCTCCCCCGAGGACGGCACGATCTGAAACTGCGAAGTATCGGTCTGAAAGATACTCGCCGACGCATCATTCTTTACGGAGATGGCAAATTTGACATCGAGATGGAAGACGATGTAATCGCCCTAAAAGAAGTTGTGATTGAAGCCGAAAAGGACAAAAACATTTCCGGGCTTCAGATGGGTCAGGAACGAGTCGATATTAAGAGTATCAAACAGGTACCTACTGCCCTTGGAGAAGCTGATTTGCTGCGTGTTATTCAGACGTTACCAGGGGTAAAAACGGTCGGCGAAAGTTCAACCGGCCTCAATGTACGCGGGGGTGCTACCGATCAGAACCTGATTCTGTATAATGACGCCACGATCTATAATACAGCCCACCTGTTCGGTTTTTTCTCAGCGTTCAACCCCGACATGATCAAAAGTGCGGAACTCTACAAAAGCGCCATTCCGTCGCGGTTTGGGGGTAGATTAGCATCGGTACTGGACGTGCAGACGCGTGATGGGAATAAAAAGAAGTTTGTTGGATCGGGAGGGATTGGGCTACTAACTGGCCGTCTGACGGTAGAAGGACCTATTTTTAAAGACAAAACGTCGTTCATTGCAGGTATCCGTTCGACCTATTCTGACTGGCTGCTGAAGCAACTCAAAAATTCGTCTTTCAACAACAGCACGGCTTCTTTTTATGATCTTAACCTTCATGTTACGCATGATGCGAACGAGCGAAATACGTTCTATTTCACAGGCTATTTAAGTAAGGATAGATTCCGGCTCAATAGCGATACGACGTATCAATACCAGAATAAAACGGCGACGCTAAAGTGGAAACACATTATCAACAACAAACTCTACAGCGTTTTTACGGGAACTTACAGTGGCTATAACTACACCGTATCAAGCGATAAAAATCCGGTAAATGCCTATGATCTAAACTTTGGTATTCATCAATCGCAGGTTAAGGCCGACTTTAACTTTTTCCCCAGCAACCAGCATACGGTTGATTTCGGTATTAGTAGCACCTACTACAAACTTTCGCCCGGCAATTTCCAGCCACGCGGTGCCGAATCACTAATCAGACCCGATGTAGTACCCGATGAACAGGGGTTGGAAAGTGCCATTTACATTGGCGATCAGTTCAACATTAGTCCAAAACTGTCGATCAGTGGGGGAATTCGTTACTCGCTTTACAATTATTTAGGGCCTCATGATGTGTACCAGTACGCGCCGGGTGTTCCAAAAACACAAAATACAATTATCGATACGTTGACGTATGGTAACAACAAATCCATCACCTCGTACCACGGCCCCGAATATCGAATTGCGTTGCGCTACGGGCTGTCATCAACAGCATCGCTCAAATTGAGTTTCAACCGAACCCGGCAATACATTCAGATGCTGTCGAACACGACGGCCATTTCTCCAACCGACATCTGGAAGCTGAGTGATTCGCACATCAAACCGCAGATAGGCGATCAATACGCGATCGGTTTGTATAAAAACAACCGCAACAATACCATCGAAATGTCGGTGGAAGCGTATTACAAAACCATGCAAAATCGGCTGGATTTTCGGAGTGGCGCATCGCTGATTCTGAATCACCATATCGAAACCGATGTAGTCGATGCCGAAGGGGAAGCGTATGGTATTGAGTTTCTGGTGAAAAAAATGACGGGCAAACTAAATGGCTGGATCAGCTATACCTACGCCCGAACACTCTTACGGACGTCGGATGTCAATAGCAACGAAATCATAAATAAAGGCAGCTGGTACCCAAGCAATTACGATAAGCCGCACGATATTACGATGATCGGCAATTACAAGATCAATCGCCGGTTTAGCCTGTCGTTGAATTTCACCTACAGCACGGGACGTCCGATCACGTTGCCTGTCTCGAAATACGTTCTCGATGGTGTTCCCCGATTACTTTATTCCGATCGGAATCAGTACCGAATTCCTGATTATTACCGAACGGATTTTGCGATGAATATCGAAGGAAATCACAAGGTTAAAAAGCTGGCGCACAGCTCCTGGACCATTGCCGTTTACAATTTGCTTGGGCGGCATAATCCCTATTCTGTCTATTTCAAAACGGAAGGTACCCGGATCAATGGTTATCAGTTGTCCATTTTTGGTCAACCCATTCCATCCGTTACCTATAATTTCAGGTTTTAAGATGAACCGCAATTATTCTAAACAACTACTCGGATGGGTATTGCTTTTGCTGGTCGCCAGTTGCGTTGATCCATACCGTCCACCCGAAATTGCTTCACCCGATAGTTATCTGGTCGTGAGTGGTTTTTTCAACAGTGATCCCGGAACAACGACAGTCATCCAGTTATCGCGTACCCAGAATTTGACCGATCCGAAAGCGCCGACTGCCGAAACCAAAGCGCAGGTCACCATCGAAAGCCAGAGCAAATCGGTGTATACGCTCCGAGAAGGAACGCCGGGTTCGTACTCACTTACGGGCGTAACTCCGGTTTCCAATGATACTTATCGATTGCACATCAAGACTGCCAAAGGCCTTGATTATTATTCGGATTTTGTACCCTTAGTTTCCACGCCACCCATCGACAGCGTGAGTTGGCGCGTAGAAAATGATGGCGTACAGATCAGCGTCAATACGCACGATCCGAAAAATAATACACATTATTATCGCTGGGACTACGATGCGACATGGGAGTATTACTCGGCATATACGTCAACGAAGGAAATAGTAAACAATCGAATTGTTGATCGTGCTGTACCTGTGTATCAATGCTGGGGCAGCGAAACATCGACGAGTATCATGACAACCTCCACAACCCGACTTAGTCAGGATGTTGTCAGTCATTTTCCACTTACGTTCATTCCCGGCACATCCATTCGACTTGGAGTTCGATATAGCATGCTGGTGCGGCAAATTGCCCTCACGCAGGATGGCTTCAACTATTATGATCAGTTAGCCAAAATAACGCAGAACATTGGCTCCATTTTCGATCCACAGCCTTCACAGATTACCGGAAATATCCGCTCCCTAACCAATCCCAGTGATTTAGTGATGGGGTTCTTCCGCGTTGGAACAACTCAAACCAAGCGGATTTTCATTACGAAATATCAGTTACCAAACTGGTATACGTATTCAGGTACAGGGAGTTGCAGAGTCGACACATTGCCAGGGGGCGATGTACTACGCGATAAGCCCGGTATTATTGCACCGTTTGATGGTGAATTTCTGACTACAACGGAGGATTGCATTGATTGCCGTTTACGGGGCGGTGTGCTGAAACGACCTGATTTCTGGTAGCAAATTATCTGAGTAAGATCCAACTTAACGACCATCTAGTAAGGATGCCACAACCTTTTCAACTTTTGTCGGCCACGTTTATATCAGATCTGTCCACACGGTCGGCAAGCCGATTCTATACGTTCATTTTGTTAGGCAATTTGCTGTTACTGAATGAATTACAAAGTTTAGGACAGACGGTTAATTCGAATACTGTACTGGTTCAGTCTTTTGATAAATATCGCCGTCAGACACTTCAGGAAAAGCTCTTCGTTCATACCGACCAAACTTTCTACCTCACTGGCGAGACGATGTGGCTCAAGGTATATTATGTCGACGGAACATTCCATAAACCACTCGATTTAAGCAAAGTAGCTTATGTAGAACTGCTGGATAAAGAAGGTCGGTCGGTTGTACAGGGTAAAATTCCTCTGACAGCCGATGGTGGAAACGGTACGCTTTTTCTACCAGCTTCGCTCAATTCAGGCACGTACATGATGCGGGCATACACGAACTGGATGAAGAATTTCGATGCGGGCTATTTCTTCGAAAAGGCAATTTCAATCGTCAATTCATTTAAACCATTAGGTTCGTCGCAACCCACCGAAACGGTCGATCCCGACATCCAGTTTTTTCCAGAAGGCGGAAATCTGGTACAGGGTTTATCCAGTAAAATCGCCTTCCGGGTCGCCAACGCGTCGGGGCAAGGGCAATCCATACGCGGCTGGGTAGTATCAGGGCAGAATGATACCCTCACTCAATTTTCGTCGCACAAATTTGGGCTAGGCGCATTTACCATAACGTCATCGAAAGAAGCCGCTTACCGGGTTGTCGTCCGAGATGCAAAGGGAAAGCAATTTACTCGACCACTTCCCGCTATTCAGTCAAAAGGGTATGTCATGCATCTGGAAGAGGCATCAACGGATCAATTGAAAGTGACGGTCAGCACGAACATCGAGACGCCATCAACGGTATATCTGTTTGCTCATACCCGCCAGGAAATCAAGGCCGTTGAAGCAAAATCTATTCAGCGCGAAACGACCTTCCTACTCGATAAAAAAATTCTGGGTGATGGAATTTCTCACCTGACTATCTTCAGTGCCGATCTGACGGATCCATCGCCGAAGCCCGTTTGTGAACGATTGTATTTCAAACGCCCAACGCAACAATTATCAGTAAGTCTCAAATCCGATCAAGCTCAGTACGCGTCCCGTACAAAAGTGACCTTAGACGCATCAGTACAAGCTCCAGCCAATAAAACCCTTCAGACAGCTTTATCTGTAGCTGTTTATCGAGTCGATTCATTGGGTGTTTCAGGTTCGGACAACATACAGAATTACCTGCTGATGACGTCCGATTTGCAGGGTACCATTGAATCACCAGCCTATTACGCTCAATCGGAAACACCGGAAATCGCTCAAGCCACCGATCATCTGATGCTCACTCACGGCTGGCGACGATTCAAATGGAATGATGTGTTAAATCCCGCCCAACGCCCTCCCTTCCAATATATTCCCGAATACAATGGCCCAATTGTTCAGGGAAGTTTAACAGATCCATCTACGGGCCAACCGATGCCAGGCAAATTGGTCTACTTGTCAAGTCCCGGTAAACCCATTCGGCTTAATGTATCTCAGAGTGATTCAGACGGTAAACTTAAATTTGAATTGCAGGATTTTTATGGGTCGAAAAGCCTGATTGCGCAAACACATCCCAATGACAGTCTTGCCAAACTGACAATCAATAGCCCGTTTATTGACGCCCCTTCAACGGTTAAATGGCCTGAATATCGAGTTACTGAATCACAGACCGGGGCGTTGCTTAATCGAAGTGTAGCGATGCAAGTGCAGTCTACGTTTTGGGGTGACCAAACCATCCGATACACCTATCCGCCAATCGACAGTGCGGCTTTCTACGGCCGCCCACGTGAGTCTTATTTGCTGGATGCGTATACACGTTTTCCGCGTATGGAAGAGGTTTTACGGGAGTATGTGTTAGGCGTTATGCCTCGTAAACGACAGGGGCATTTCGTCTTCAACGTATTGAATGAACCGTACAGGTCCGTATTTGAAAACACACCTCTGGTATTGATCGACGGCGTTCCCGTGTTTGATATGGACAAAGTAATTGAGTTTAGTCCTCTGAAAATAAAGCAGTTGGATGTCGTCACAAACTTCTATTTCATGAGTCCGGCGGTATTCAGTGGCGTCGTTAGCTTTATGACCTACAAAGGTGATCTGGCAGGTTTTCCGCTCGATGCCCGACTTCTAAAACTGGACTACGAAGGGCTTCAGCTACAACGGGAATTTTACTCGCCCCGCTACGACCGACCAGCCAATTCGCAAACCAGCCGCCTACCAGATGGCCGAACGTTGTTGTACTGGAACCCCACATTGAAGACTAATGCACAGGGGAAAGCACAGGTTGATTTTTTCACTTCCGACCAAACAGGCACCTATGTCGTTGAAGTCAACGGTCTGACTCGCGACGGCCTTTCTGGTAGCCAACGAGTTCTCTTCGACGTAAAAAACACGCCCAAGTAGGGAGAGAATTTCGTAGTGAAGGTTTATTATCATCTTTAGTTTGTTTTACCCTTCATGAAAAAATCGTTTATCGCTATTCTAATAACGGGGCTATTCCTAACCCTAACTCCTTCGTTTGCCCAGCAGAAACCAGCCATTAACGCTCAAACGGCTAAACCCTGGACGTACTGGTGGTGGATGGGCGATGCGGCCAATGAATCGGACATAACCCAACTTTTGGAAAAATTTACCAAAGCAGGGCTTGGAGGAGTACACATCATTCCGATTTATGGCGTGAAAGGCTATGAAAAGCAGTTTATCCCCTTTCTAAGCGATCGGTGGTTAGCAGTCTTTTCGCATACGGTTCGCGAAGGGAAACGGTTGGGATTGGGTGTGGACTTGACCACTGGAACAGGCTGGCCTTTCGGAGGGCCAAACGTGTCGAACGACATAGCTGCCAAAGCCTGGAAAGTTGACGATGGTAAACTGATTACTGTTCCAACTAAGCAGCAGGTGAAACGTCCTGCACCAGGTGGTCAGGGTTTGGTAGTTGACTATTTCAATCCACAGGCCGTCCGGCAATACCTAACCCGATTCGATTCTACTTTAGTCCGATTACCCGAACGCCCAAGAGCGATCTACAACGATTCGTATGAAGTCTATGGAGCCAACTGGACCGATAACTTTCTAGCTGAATTCAAAGCGCGTCGCGGATACGACCTGACGACACAATTGGCTGCTTTTTTAGATACGACTCAGTCCGAAAACGGTATCCTGGTCCATCTGGATTATCACCAAACGCTATCCGAACTGCTGCACGATGGCTTTGCCACAACCTGGGGCAGTTGGGCCACCAAAGCTGGGTACCTATCTCGTAATCAGGCGCATGGGTCGCCTGGCAATTTGATTGATCTTTATGCGAAGGCTGATATTCCTGAAACCGAATCGTTCGGTTCCAGCCGATTTCCAATTCCCGGATTGCGAGTAGATGCCAATTACGAAGTGGATCGGTTCGGGACGCCTAATCCGCTGGCGATGAAATTTGCGTCGTCAGCAGCAAATCTGTTGGGTAAACCGCTGGTCAGTTCGGAAACGTGTACCTGGCTGGCCAATCATTTTCAGGTATCATTGTCGCAGGTAAAACCACAGGTTGATGAGTTGTTGGCCGCTGGGATAAATCACATTTTCTTTCATGGTATCCCCTACTCGCCACCGTCAGAAGCGTGGCCGGGCTGGAACTTTTATGCATCCACCAATTTTGGTCCTTCGTCGCATTTCTGGCCCCATTTGCCCTTGCTAAATCGATACATCGAACAGTGCCAAACCCGTTTACAAGCCAGCAAACCCGACAATGATATATTGGTTTATTTCCCGATTCATGATTTATGGACCACACCTGCTAAATCAGCCGGTGGTATTCATCAATTAGAAGTTCACCACGTAGAGCGCTGGCTGCTCCCCCAACCTTTTGGGCGCTTATGTGAACAACTCAGTCAGCACGGCTACTCCTTCGACTACGTTTCTGACGATTTACTCAAAACGCTGACAGTCAACAAACAAGGCGTTCGCAGTTCGGGTGGTGCCACCTACCAGACGATTCTGGTTCCATCTGTGAAGTACATTCCTGAGTCGTCGCTGCGCCAACTCGAACGACTCGCCCAACAAGGCGCCCGACTTATTTTCGATACCGCATTACCCCAACAGGCACCCGGTTTTTATCGCCATCAGGCTCGGTCGACGGAGGTGCAGCAGGTTGGCAAAAAACTCCAGCAACTAAAAACGGTAACTGTCAGTACAAACGTTTTCAATACGCTTAGTCAATCCGGGATTCGTGAGGAATCGTGGGCAGCACAAGGGCTATCATTTATCCGAAAGCAACATGGCGATACGACACAGTATTTTATTACCAATCTTAGCAATCAGTTTCATCAGAATTGGGTGGTATTTTCAGCTACAGGCCGTACAAGTCGCTATGATCCATTGACGAATCAAACGACCGTATTGCCCATTCGCAAAGCAGCCACTTCACGAACCGAAACATTTTTACAGCTCGAACCAGGTCAATCGTGCTTTATTAATATTGTCCCCGGAAAACCCGCATCAGACGATGCTCTGTCCCTGCAAAAAGCAGTAAACCCGGATAACAAGCCGATTGCCTTACAAAATCCCTGGCAATTCCAATTTCTTAATGGCCGTCCTGCCCTTGCAACTTCGACTACGCTGCCTAATCTGTCTTCCTGGACAACCTTATCGGATTCAGCGAGTTATTACTGGGGTACAGCTCGTTATACCACCACATTCGACATGCCTGATGGCCCAAAACCCACATCTTACCAGCTTGATCTGGGCGATGTACGGGAAGTGGCTGACGTTCGATTGAATGGTGAATCTGTCGGCACAGCCTGGTGCATTCCGTTTCGTATAACCATACCTGCTACTAAACTGAAAGCGAGTGGGAATAAACTGGAAGTTGACGTAACGAATCTATCCGCCAACTATATGCGCCTTTATGATCGACAAAATCCAGGCTGGAAGAAGTTCTACGACATCAACATTGTAGATATTCGTTATCGCCCTTTTGATGCCACCAAATGGGACGCCATGCCATCTGGACTGCTCGGCCCGATAATGCTGACGCCGGTTAGTTCGTTATAAAAGGTAAACGAAAATCTCAAACTTCGAACGCACATAAAATCGATGCTGACACGACGCAACTTCCTTACCGGACTAACGCTGCTGCCAATTACCGATCTATTCGCTGACTCGCTGGGCGAATCGCTTTTTGGCGATGATCGGTTACCCTTCCGTAAGCATCTGAAACCGATTGGACGTGCGTTGGAATCGCCCGATTGGTACGTCTGGGGCAATAGTCCAATCTACGGCCCTGATGGCAAAGTGCATTTATTTTATTCCCGATGGCCTGCCGGCAAGAAAATGGACGGATGGCTTAATGGCTCCGAAATAGCCCACGCTGTTGCGAAAACGCCCGAATCTCCCTTTGAATATGTAGAAACGATACTGGCTCCGCGTGGATCAGGGCACTGGGATGCTACGACCTGCCATAGTCCGCATATTCACTATGTCGATGGTCGATACTGCTTATTTTATGTGGGAAATTCCAACGGACAAACGGATACTAAACGGATCGGACTGGCTACGGCCAAATCCCTAAAAGGGCCCTGGAAACGACTCGATGCTCCTCTCCTCGAACCAGGTCCTACAGGTGCCTGGGACGACCACTGTACCACAAATCCAGCGTTTATTCAGCACCCGAACGGACAATATTGGCTTTATTATGCATCCCGAAAATCGCTAGATGCCGATAATCGAGGATATAGTCAATATGGTCTGGCTGTTTCCAATTCGATAACGGGGCCTTACAAGCGATATAGTAAAAAACCGATTATCGACTTCTCGAAACGAGGTGCCAATGCCCAGTTTGAAGATGCATTTGTCTGGTTGCAGCACGGCCGTTTCAATATGCTGGCCCACGATATGGGATTTTATAATCGCGAAGGGGATTTATACTTCGAATCACATGATGGCATCCACTGGAATGATCCTGCTGTTGCTACAGGCCCGTTGAGTGAATACGTCGAAGAGTCAGCTGCCTCTAAACAAGTAAGCCAGTATGGTCGACTGGAGCGTCCCCAATTACTACTTCAACATGGCAAACCCAAGTATCTGTTTACGGCGGTTCAGGGTGGTAAACACATGACCTCATCCGCATTTATTTTCAAGATTGTCTGAGTGGATGAACACGACCGTATATTTACGCCGTGATTTATTCCTACCCTATGAAACTGATTCTGTTTTCCCTTGCTGTTCTGTCGGTTACGCTATTTATGGCCGCCAGATTCACGACTTCCATTGATCCACCAGGTACCGCCAGTGACTGGCCCGAATACTTAGGCGGCCCCGACCGGAACCATTATTCGACGCTCACACAGATTGACACCACTAATGTGAGTAAGCTTAAAATGGTCTGGCAGTACCACACCTTAGATTCGGGGCAAATTCAGTGCAACCCCATTGTTAAAAATGGCGTTCTGTACGGCATGAGCAGTATCGCTCAGCCTTTTGCGATCAACGCGGCCACGGGCGAACAAATCTGGAAACGGCAGGATACAACCCAATTGAAAGGTGCCGCCCGTTCTACCAGCACCAGTCGCGGAGTGGTTTACTGGGAAAGTGGTTCAGATCATCGAATTCTCTATACGAACGGTTCCTGGTTATATGCCCTGGAAGCAACTACTGGCAAACCCGTTACGTCGTTTGGTGAACAGGGTCGAGCTAGTCTGAAAGCCGGATTAGGGCCAACGGCAAAAGACAAGTTTGTGATTTCCAATACACCCGGTACCGTATATGGCGATCTGATTATCATGCCGATGCGTCTTTCGGAAGGGGCCGATGCAGCGCTTGGTCATATTCAGGCATTTAATATCAAAACCGGCCAATTGGCGTGGGTATTCCATACGATCCCGTATCCCGGTGAGTTTGGCTACGAAACCTGGCCCAAAGACACGTATAAAAATACTGACGTAGGGGCCGCTAATAACTGGTCAGGCATGTCCATCGACCGCCAGCGAGGAATCGTGTATGTACCCACAGGTTCGGCGGCTTTTGATTTTTATGGGGCGAATCGACACGGCCAGAACCTGTTTGCCAATTGTCTATTAGCTCTCGATGCCAAAACGGGCAAACGCATCTGGCATTTTCAGTTCGTCCACCACGACATTCTCGACCGCGATGCACCCGCTCCGCCAAATTTAGTAACGGTCACTAAAAACGGAAAACGAGTCGATGCGGTTGCTCAGACAACCAAACAGGGCTATATATTCTTATTCGACCGAGTAACGGGTAAACCATTGTTTCCCATCAAAGAAGTGCCGGTTCCCGCTTCTGATATCGAAGGTGAAAAAGCGTGGCCTACTCAACCCGTTCCAACAAAACCAGCCCCCTACGCCCGCCATACGATTACCGAGGCCGATATAAATCCCTTGGCCGAAAATCGGCAGGAGTTGCTGGAAAGTTTCCGTAAAAGTCGATACGAAGGGGCTTTCACGCCACTCAGCAAACAGGGTACGATTATTTATCCGGGTCTGGATGGAGGTGCTGAATATGGTGGTGCCGCCGTCGATCCGGATGGCATAATGTACGTCAACAGCAATGAAATGGCCTGGCTGATTTCATTGAATAAAAAGATGTCGAATGATCAATTGGCTCAACTCAGCCCGGGTCAGCGCGTCTATACCACGACTTGTTCATCCTGTCACGGTGCTGAGCGAAAAGGAAATCCTGCCAGCGGTTATCCATCATTAGTGGATATCAATAAACGCCGAAACCGAGCTTATGTCGACAATATTGTTTCGCATGGGAAAGGCATGATGCCTGCTTTCACGGGGCTATCGAATGAGCAAAAACAGGCCTTAATGGCTTATTTATTTGGCGAGGAAAAGCAGGAAGTCGGTATGAATCGGTCGCTCGAACCCAAAAAAGCCGGGCAAACTCAACCGAAAGCGTCTTATCAGATTTCTGGGTACAGTAAGTTTCTGGATAAAAACGGCTACCCGGCTATCCGTCAACCCTGGGGTACGCTGAATGCCATCAACCTGAATACTGGCGATTATGTCTGGACAACAGTTCTGGGAAATTATCCAGAGTTGAAAACCAAAGAACCAACGGGTTCGGAAAGTTATGGTGGACCCGTTATTACGGCCGGTGGCTTACTCTTCATGGCTGGTACCAAAGATGCTTTTTTGCGAGTATACAATCGAAAAACAGGTAAGCTTCTCTGGCAAACCCAACTTCCAGCCGCGTCTTTTTCGACACCTAGTACCTATGAAGTTGGTGGTAAGCAATACATCGCTTTCGCCTGCGGAGGTACTAAACTTGGTGCACCTAAAGGTGATAGTTATGTAGCCTTTGCCCTTCCTTAATTAGCGCCCTTCCCATGAATCTATCAATTGGTATTGATCTGGGTGGAACACGTATTAAGGGAGTATTGATTAATACGCTCACCGGCGAGGTCTTACAAAAACGAATTGTCCCAACCAACGACAGCGAAACCAACAGTTGGAAAGCCGTCATTGCCCAACTTGTTCAGGAACTTAAAGTGACTGCAACTGAGCCTATTCAGGGAGTCGGACTTGCGGCTCCAGGCCTGCCCAATGCACAGAATACGGCTATTGTCTGTATGCCGGGTCGATTACCAGGCTTGGAACATTTCGACTGGGCCAGTTTTTTAGGTGAACGAGTCTGGGTGCTTAACGACGCCCATGCCGCGATGATGGCCGAAGCGCGTTTCGGAGCAGCCCGAAACAGCGCCAATGCGGCTATGATTACACTAGGTACTGGCGTGGGCGGTGGCCTTCTGGTCGATGGGAAACTGTACCAGGGTTTTTTCCAGATGGCAGGTCACATTGGACACATAACTGTTGCGGGCGATGCCGAACAACTCGACATCACCAACATGCCCGGTAGTTTAGAGGATGCTATTGGCAATGCAACGGTTAGTCGCCGGTCGTATGGACGCTATCAGACGACTCAAGAGTTAGTAGATGGTTACGCAGCGGGCGAACCGTTGGCAACGCTCGTCTGGTTGACTTCCGTGCGTCGGTTAGCTTCGGGGATTGCTTCAATTGCCAATTTATTCTCTCCAGAAATTGTGGTGCTAGGGGGTGGTATTACCCAGGCAAATGAAGCCTTATTTACCCCCTTGCAAACCTTTATGGACTTGTTCGAATGGCGTCCGGGTGGCAAGAAAACAACCCTTTGCAAAGCACATTTTGAAGATTGGGCCGGAGCGATCGGCGCTGCAGCTTGTTTCGAGTAGCATAACCCCTAACACGCATGTCTCTAACATCTCAATACATACAAAAAACCAGAGCGATTCTGGAAGTGGCAGAACAACAGACCGAAGCTATTCAGCAGGCGGCTCAATGGTTTAGTCAAAGTATACTAGCCGGACGGATGGTTCACCTGTTTGGTAGCGGCCATAGCCGGATTATGGTCGAGGAAATGTGGCCCCGGTATGGATCGTTTGCGGGTTTCAACCCTATTGTCGAGTTATCGCTTTCCTTTCATAATCTGGTCGTCGGTGCAAATGGCCAGCGACAGGCGATGTTTCTGGAAAACGTACCGGGTTTGGCCGACCGTATTTTACGGAATTATGACCTTTCGAATCAGGATTCGGCTTTGATAATTTCATCCAGCGGCAGCAACGTTGTTCCAATCGATATGGCTGAATTATTCCAAAAGCAGGGTATTAAAGTCGTTGCACTGATTACGAAACAACACGCTGAAAAAAGTACCAGCAAACGACAGGATGGTAAGAAATTAAGCGATTTTGCCGATCTGGTTCTGGACACAGGAGCACCTACAGGTGATGCAATGGTCACAGTACCGGGATTAGATACACCCGTAGCTCCCGGCTCGACCGTTGGCGGAGCAGTCATCGTTAATTGCATTAAAGCCGAAGTAGCAGGCCTGTTAACACAAGCAGGTTATCCCCCCAAAGTCTTGTCAGCAGCGAACGTAGTTGGGGCAGAACGAGCCGTCTCTTTATTCGAAAGTGCTTACGACGAACACGCTCACCGGCTAGCCAAACTCTACGAACGAGTTGGAATTCCTTCTTATGTTAGCGACGCTAGTAATAGTATCTAACCGATATTCTGAGGGATAGATTCTAATTCACCTATTTGTCCAATAACGATCAAAGGTGGGATAAACCATAAATTGAAATAGAACCTAAGAAAGATTCTATTTCAATTTATGGTTTATTTAAAATTTTATTCGTTTCACCTGGCAGTCCATACAAGAGTATAAAGTATATTTAAATCGTCTTTGATTCATACGTCTTCATATTCATACCGCTCTTTTCTATCTCTCGAATTGAATACCCTAAACTAACTCGTATAAACTCCAAATCAATTCCTCAACAAATGCGGATTTCCTTTTACTTAGTTTTTGCACTGCTCGCAGTTGGCGCTCGTACTGCGCTGGCGCAGGCACTCCCCTCACCCAAAGAACATTTTGGGTTCAACATCGGCGACGATTACCAACTGGCTACGTATACCCAGACGGAAGCATACGTAAAAAAATTGGCAGCAGGTTCTGACCGGACTAAACTAGTCGATATAGGTCTTACCGAAGAAGGCCGCCATCAGTTCATGCTGATCGTATCGTCGCCAGAAAACCTTAAAAAACTGGATCGCTACAAAGAGATTTCGACGAAACTTGCCCGCGCCGAAGGCCTTTCCGAAGAACAGGCTCGTGCAATGGCCAACGAAGGAAAAGCCGTAGTCTGGATCGACGGTGGACTGCACGCTACGGAAGTCGTTGGTACGCACCAGCTTATCGAAACCATCTGGCAGCTGGTGAGCCGAAAAGACCCCGAAACCATGCGGATCTTAGATAACAATATTATCCTACTCACACACGCCAATCCCGATGGTCAGGAGTTGGTGACCAACTGGTATATGCGCGAGGCTAAGCCAGAGAAACGTTCGCTGGATAATCTGCCCCGGCTGTATGAGAAATACGCTGGTCACGATAACAACCGGGATTTCTTCATGCTGAACCTGAAAGAAACCCAAAATATTGGCCGTCAACTCTTTGTCGAGTGGATTCCGCAAATTATGTACAATCACCACCAACGCGGTCCGGCGGGTTCGGTGTTGGCGGGTCCTCCCTACCGCGATCCATTCAACTACGTATTCGATCCGCTAATGATTACGGGTATCGATGCCGTAGGCGCTGCAATGATCAACCGGATGAATACCGAAAACAAACCTGGCTACACACGTCTGGGCGGATCGGTTTTCTCGACCTGGTATAACGGTGGTCTGCGCACCACAACGCACTTCCACAACATGATTGGTCTGTTGACCGAAATCATCGGTGGGCCAACGCCTGAAGATATTCCGCTGGTTCCGGATCGTCTGATTCCAAACGGGAACACTCCACTGCCAGTAAAGCCGCAGAAATGGCACTTCCAGCAATCGATTGATTACTCGGTATCGCTGAACTACGCTGTACTGGATTATGCAGCTCGTTACCGTGATCAATTATTGTTCAACATCTATCGGATGGGTAAAAACTCCATCGAGCGCGGCAGTGCGGATACCTGGGGCCTTTCTCCGAAAAAGATCGAAGCGATTAATCATGCTTTTCAGAGCGCACCCAAAAAGCCAATGTCTACTTCGGCCGCTGCTAGTGCGGCTGCGCTGTCAGAATTTGGTTTGCTTCCACGCGGTGGCGGTATGCCCGTTAAGTACTACGATACGATCATGACCAATCCGGCTCTGCGCGATCCACGAGGGTACATTATCACGGCCAACCAGCCTGATTTTGCAACAGCCGTTAAGTTTATGAACGCCCTCATCCGGACTGGTATTCAGGTTCAGGTCGCTACGTCAGACTTTACAGTCGCGAACAAAAAATACCCAGCGGGTTCGTATGTGGTTAAAACTGATCAATCGTTCCGTCCGCACGTATTGGATATGTTCGAGCCACAGGATCACCCAAATGATTTCCGGTACCCAGGCGGTCCTCCAATCCGCCCGTATGATGCCGCTGGCTGGACACCTTCCTATCTGATGAATGTTAAGTTCGACCGTATTCTGGAAGGATTTGATGGTCCCTTTAAGAAATTGCCATACGGTGAACTTCAATCGCCGGAAGGACACATTGCTGGCGCTGCGGGTGGTGGCTATCTGCTAAGTCCAAAAGCGAATAACGCCTTTATCGCCGTTAACGATTTGTTAGCTTCGGGTATCGATGTGTATCGTTTGCCTAACGGCACTGGCAGCAAGCCAGGCGCTGAAGCGGGTACTTTCTTCGTACCAGCATCGGCTAAAGCCAAAACCATTCTGGATAAATCGGCCAAAGACCTCTCGCTGGAAATCACCGGAATCGCCAAACGGCCTACCACCTCGATGATCAAAATGTCGCCCATGCGGATTGCCCTGTGGGATACCTATGGCGGTTCGATGCCTTCGGGTTGGGTGCGTTGGCTGATGGAGCAGTATCATTTCCCGATGAAAGTCATTTATCCGCAAGATATTGACGCGGGTGATCTACGGAAAAAGTACGATGTAATTGTCTTCGTAACCCGGGCGATTCCAGCCTTACGTGGTCAGGAAGCCGATATCTTCAGTGCTTTCAATGACCGTGAACCAAAAGAGGAAAGCACCCCTGCTGAATATCGCCCAAGATTAGGCCGGATCACGGCAGCCAAGTCGATTCCTCAACTCAAAGCCTTCCTGGAAGCCGGCGGCAACGTGGTCACCATCGGATCGAGCACCAATCTGGCCTACCACCTCGGATTGCCGGTTAAAAATGCGCTGACTGAAATGACCAACGCGGGTCAGGAACGACCGCTTCCCGGTGAGAAATATTACATTCCGGGTAGCGTACTGCAAGTAAGTGTAGACTCTACTCAGCAAGCAACGTATGGCTTATCGAGCCAGACGGATGTGTATTTCGATGCGAGTCCGGTTTTCAAGTTAGCACCAGAAGCCATTGCCAAAGGGACAGTAACGCCATTGGCCTGGTTTGCTACCAACAAGCCCCTGCGCAGTGGTTGGGCGTGGGGTCAGGCGTATTTGCAGGATGGAGTAGCGGCATTCATGGCACCGGTTGGTTCGGGCAAACTTTATGCCTTCGGCCCTGAAATCACTTTCCGGGCGCAGTCGCATGGTACGTTTAAACTCCTGTTCAATCAGTTGTATAACCTGGGCAATTCAGGTCATCAAGCTTCCGACCATGTGACCGAATAGCGAAAACACATATCACCATGATACAATCAGGGAAATAGATAGATCATTACTCGACTATCTGTTTCCCTGATTTTTCATTTCATCAACTTAATCTATTTCTTATCAATGAATCAACTTGTTAAAGTCGCTTTTTTCACCGCCGTATTTCTAGGCGGATCAGCCCCATATCTGTTTGCACAGGAAGAAGCCGATGACGAAGAATCAAAAAAAGTCGTCCCTATCGATAAGAAGTACGAGACCGAAATCAGCGCTATCGCTAAGAAACCCGCCGTTCAATCTGCTTTCAAACTGTTTACGGATTGGGAGCCACAGACAAAAAAAACGCTGATCACGCTTACTGAAATTCCCTCACCGCCATTCAAGGAAGCCGAACGATCAAAAGCTTTTGCTGCGCTGATGAAAGAAGCTGGTGCCGATTCCGTCTGGATCGACGAGGTTAATAATGTGCTGGCGAAAAAGAAAGGCCGTTCCGGCAAAAAAACGGTTGTTGTTGAAGCGCATCTGGATACGGTTTTCCCAGCGGGAACAGACGTCAAAGTGAAGCAAAAAGGTGATACGCTGTATGCACCCGGTGTAGGCGATAACACGCGTGGACTTACCGCGGTAATGACTGTTTTAAAGGGTATGAAACAGGCCAATATCCAAACTGACGCCGATGTACTATTCGTAGGAGCCGTTGGCGAAGAAGGACTTGGTGATTTGCGCGGAGTAAAATACCTATTACGTCCCGGCGGTCCTAAAATCGACTCATACATTGTAGTGGATGGGCATGACATCAGTAACATTACGCACCGGGGGTTAGGCTCTCACCGGTATCGGATTACCTTCAAAGGGCCAGGTGGACACTCATACGGCGCGTTTGGCATTGTCAATCCACACGGTGCATTGGGTAAAGCGATCTATTATTTCACAACCGAAGCCGATAAATTTACCAAAGAAGGTGTCAAAACAACCTACAGCGTTAGTGTGGTTGGCGGTGGTACATCGGTGAATGCCATTCCGTACGAGTCGTGGATGGAGGTGGATATGCGCTCCGAAAGTCCAGAGAAACTAAAAGGTATCGATGCATTGCTACAAGCCGCTGTTCAGAAAGCCGTCAAAGAAGAAAATGCGATGAAACGCCGGGGGGCCGATCTAACAGTGGATGTCAAACTGGTAGGCGACCGTCCATCAGGTCGTACCGAATCAACGACACCAATTGTACAACGCGCGATGGCGGCTTCCAAATACTTTCAGGCAACCCCAAAACTGAGCGTCAGCTCAACCAACGCCAACGGCCCGATTTCTAAAGGCATTCCTTCCATTACTATCGGCAGCGGTGGTACAGGCGGTAACGCTCACGCCCTGAACGAATGGTGGTTAAACGACAAAGGGGTATTAGGTATGGAGCGGATTCTGCTTGTGCTGCTAGCCGAAGCAGGGGTGGCTAATTAATTTACTAGTGGGGGCGGGTACTTAAACCTGCCCCCACTAGTAAACTAGCTACGCAGCGATGATGCTCGCACAATCAATTGTGTTTCCATCACTTTAGTCTCTTTCGGTACATGTTCTTCTTTGGCATCTAATTCGCGCAAAAGCAATCGTACCGTTTCGACTCCCATCTCCTGAATGGGTTGGCTGATGCTCGTGAGCGACGGCGAAAAATAAGCCGAAACCGGCTCGTTATTAAAGCTCACGATAGCTACATCTTCCGGAATCCGAATCCCTTTTTGCTTAATGGCATACATGGCTGAAAAAGCCATTCGGTCACTAATAGCAACAATACCATCCGGCGGTTGTGGCAGGCTCATCATAGCCAATGTTTGCATAACCGCATTTTCCTGTGTGTAATCGCAATGAAATATATACTGCTCGCCAACTGAAAGACCGTGCTTTGTGAGAGCGGCCCGATAGCCTGCTATTCGCTGATTACTTAACACCAGTTGCGTTGGTCCAGCCAAAAACCCAATTCGTCGGCACCCATTTTCAATGAGATGTTCAGTCGCTTTAAAGGCCGCAGCGTGGTTATCGACAATCACTTTCGAGACATTGATACTCTCGGCATATCGATCGAATAGTACAAGCGGAATATTCTTACGGACCAGCCGTTCTACATGTTCGTAATTATCCGTATCGCGGGATAAGGAAATTATAAATCCTTCAACCTGACTCCGTAATAGGTTCTGAATATTCGTGATTTCGCGCAGATATGATTCATTCGTCTGACATACCAATACGCTATAACCAGCCTGCAAGGCAGCCTCTTCGATGCTGTTGAGCATGGCAGAGAAATAATGATAACTCAGGTTTGGAACAATCACTCCAATAGTTTTCGTCCGGCTTTTCGCCAGATTTTTCGCCAGTTGATTTGGCTGATAATCGAGTTCTTCGGCCAGTTTGACCACGGCGTTTCGCGTATCGGGATGAATTTCGGGCATACCACGCAGTGCCCGCGAAACAGTAGAAATCGAAACATTCAACGAACGCGCTATGTCTTTAATCGTAACCGGTGTATTCTTCATATCGATTACAGCCTAAACGGCAATTATAACTTTTATAAGATAGCTTGTTGATCGTACAAAGTATTGATAAAGTTTGAGCCCACGGCTCAACTCAATTATACGAATAAAAATTTAATCTTTTCAAGGATAGTTCGATTAATGCAAACGTTTCCGGCAACGTTTCCGGTATCGTTTGCGTAAAAATTGGCAATTTCCTGTGGTATAATATCTTGCTAACTTGTACTAAGGAAATATATTAGTAGAAAATAAACAGAAAATCAGTCTTAAACCCACGAATAGGAATTTTGGCGAATAAACCATAGCAAGTAAGACAATTTGTACTTTTTCGCTAACAGGCAAAATTAAGTACAGCTATAGTCTTACCTGCCTCGCGTGTCGATTCCCCTATTTTATTCCCCATCTTTATTAATTAACATGGCTATTTACAAGCTATCTACGCTGGATGAAATAAAATTGGCAAAGCTCTGGACACGGTTTAAAGCGGGTGATGAGCAGGCTTTCGAGCAATTAGTACGAATGCGCTACCGAGCTTTATACAGTGAAGCAAGTCGTTTCACCAAAAATCGGGAATTGATTAAAGATTGCCTTCAGGAATTGATGCTGGAATTATGGCACCGTCGCGCAAATGTAGTTGACACGCCGTATGTGACTGTCTACCTGATGAAAGCGTTACGAAATAATCTGTTTCGGCTCATCAAAAAAGAAACGAATCGGGAAGTTATTCTAGATGAGTGGGAATCTAAAGGGGCACTACTCACCGACGGAAGAACTCGGGAAACCGATCTGATCGGCTCCGAAGTCGTCTGGGAAAACGAATACCGATTGCAACAGCTCATCGACAAACTCCCCGCCCGACAGAAAGAAGCTATTGTGCTTAAATTTTACGAAGGCTACTCAAATGAAACCATCGCCCAGCTCATGAAAGTTGACCGACAGACCGTTGCTAATTTTCTGTACCGAGCTTTGGGAACCATGAAATCTCGTATTCACACGCCGATGTAAGATTTCTGTTATGCTGACAAAAACACGTTGGTTCACTCGATTTGAGAAAAGCTGATTTACACCCTAATTAGACAACTGCCTAAAGTAGCTTTTACATTCAGATAGTAAAATCGGCGTGGTAAGGTTGAAACTATGGGGAGTACTTCATGCATAGCGAATAGACGAAAGAAAAGCGAAAAAAGGTCGTTCCGGTCCTTCAATTCCCTATTTTTCTTCCTTATTTACGTCATTGGGTTGGTATTACTTCAAAGCTGCCAGCACGTAGAGAAACCCGCGTCGATTGCCAAATTGGAAGATAAACTTCCTGAAACAATCGACTATAATCTGCACGTCAAACCTATACTTTCCGATAAATGCTTTTTCTGCCACGGCCCTGACAAAAACAGCCAGAAAGCGGGGTTGGAGTTAGCAACCCGCGAAGGTGCATTGGCTGCGTTGAAAAAAGCAAAAGGTAAACACGCCATTGTTCCCGGCGATTTAGCCGACAGCGAAGTATATCATCGCATTATCACCACCGACGAACAGGAGATGATGCCACCCAAAGCTTCGAATCGAGTGCTGACGGATTATGAGAAAGCGATTCTGATTAAGTGGATTGAGCAGGGCGCGGAATACAAACCGCACTGGGCGCTTATCAAACCGCAGAAATCAGCTTTACCGAAGGTAGCCAATACGCAATGGCCCAAGAACTCAATTGACTATTTCGTACTGCATAAACTGGAAGAAAAGGGTTTAAAACCATCGCCCGAAGCCGACAAAGAAACGCTTCTCCGGCGCGTATCACTCGACCTGACGGGTCTTCCACCAACTCTCGCCGAAATCGATGCCTTTCTGGCTGACAATTCTCCTAAAGCCTACGAAAAAGTCGTGAACAGACTCTTAAAATCACCGCATTACGGCGAAAAAATGGCGGTTGATTGGCTGGATTTGGCTCGCTATGCTGATACGCATGGATACACAGTTGACAGATACCGGCCCATGTGGCCCTGGCGCGATTGGGTGATCGAATCCTTTAACCAGAACCAGCCGTTTAGCCAATTTCTGACCTGGCAGCTGGCAGGCGATTTGCTTCCTAATCCAACCCGCACCCAACGGCTGGCTACGGGTTTCAACCGGAATCACTCCCAAAATATGGAGGGAGGAATCATCAATGAGGAATTTCGGGTGGAATACGTCGCGGATCGGACTAACACGCTGGGTACGGCCATGTTAGGCCTTACGGTAGAGTGCGCTCGTTGCCACGACCATAAATTTGACCCGATTTCGCAGAAGGACTATTACAGCCTGTTTGCGTTCTTCAACAACATTGATGAAGCGGGTCAGATTTCGTGGGATGACGCGCCACCTGTGCCAACCATGCTCCTGACTTCACAGAAAGAAGATAGTCTGCTGGCCTTTTTTGATACGCAAATAAAAAACGCGAATCAATCAATCGCCCAAATAATAAAGGCGGGACATCAACCCTTTTCCCAATGGCGAACCAAAGTCGGAAACACAGCTACGTTCGACCCTAAAAAAGGTCTCCAAGCACGTTTTACATTCGATAAATTAGTAGACGGGAAATTCATCAGTGAGGTCTCAGCCAACGATAAAGGCACAGTTGTCGATCCCATAGTAACAGTCGGAAAGTTCGGGCAGGCGTTTCGCTCCAACGGCGATGATATTCTTAGCCTGGGTAAAGCGGGGATTTTTCATCGGGCGCAGCCATTCTCCATTGGTGTTTGGATCAATATCCCCAAAGACCTCAACAAAGGAGTCATTCTGCATAAAGGACAGGGCGATATTCTCTACAATTTCCGCGGCTATTTCCTGAACATTCGCGATGGTAAAGCCGAACTCCTGATGGCTCACACCTGGCCTTATAACAACATAGTCAGGATCAGTCAGCAGCCGCTACCAAAACAAAAATGGGTTCAGTTGACCATGACCTACGACGGGTCGAGCAAAGCGAGTGGACTGAAGCTCTACATCGATGGCCGGGAAGCAGCCATGATCACCGAAAAAGACAATCTTTACAAGGATATTATTTTCCCTAAAGGCCGACATCTAGGTAAAGATCAGCCTGGTTTACAGGTCGGTGCCGACATGCGTGGAACTGGTATCAAAAATGGATTAGTCGATGAATTGGTCGTTTACAACCGCGAACTCACCGCTCCAGAAGTAGCTTTGCTGGCGCAGACGGATGGAAATAATACGCCAACATCAATACCTGTTACTGATTCGAAATCGCTGTATCAGTATTACCTGGCTACAACATCAGTTCCGTATCGACACCAATTGGAAGCATTGGAAAAATTGCGAACGGAACGCAATCGGGCTGCGGATACGATTCCGGAGATTATGGTGATGGAGGAAATGAAAAAACCGCGCCCTACTTTTTTGCTCAAGCGCGGTGTCTACGATGCCCATAGCGAGCGTGTTCAGCCCAACGTTCCGGCCAGCATACTACCTTTCTCACCCGAATTCCCCCGTAATCGACTAGGACTTGCCCAATGGCTTCTCCATCCCGACAATCCGCTAACGGCCCGCGTCGTCGTCAATCGCTACTGGCAAACCTACTTCGGAATGGGCCTCCAAAAATCGTCTAATAATTTCGGTAATCAGGGTGGATTACCTACCCATCCCGAACTTCTGGATTGGTTGGCGATTACGTTCCGGGAATCGGGATGGAATATAAAAGCTATGCAGAAACTGATTGTTATGTCAGCTACGTATCGGCAATCTTCCCGAGCAACGAATGTAAGTATTCAGCAAGACCCCGAAAATACCTGGTTGTCTCGCGGTCCATTGTCACGGTTAACGGCTGAAATGATTCGCGACAATGCGCTGGCGGCTAGTGGGTTGCTGTCAAAAAAAATTGGTGGGCCAAGTGTAAAGCCATACCAGCCAGATGGTTTATGGGCCGTAAACAATGCCGTTTACGAGCAGGATAAAGGAGAGAGTTTATACCGTCGAAGTTTGTATACGTTCTGGCGTCGAACGAATCCACCTCCTTCGATGAACACATTTGATGCGCCTTCGCGTAGCTATTGCGTCGTACAGCGTCAAAAAACAAGTACACCACTTCAAGCGCTGGTTTTGCTCAACGATCCGCAGTTTGTCGAGGCCGCGAAAGTGGTTGCGGAACGGTCGTCACTCCAACACCAATCCTTACCAGATGGGTTGACGAACCTATTTCGATTGCTAGCTAGCCGCAAACCAACGCAGAAGGAATTGACCATTTTGACTCGATTATACAACCAGGAATATCAGCAGTTTACGAAAAAACCAACCAAAATGCAGGGTTGGTTACAGGCGGGTGACTATGCGTTAAAAAATACGACAGATAAGGCGGCACTAGCTGCCGGTGCCGTCGTTGCCAGCACCGTCATGAACTCAGAAGCGTTCGTGACCAAACATTGAGCATTGAAACAATTCCAAGGTCTGTGTCCTCACAGACCAGTTATGCGTCAGCTAATACAGTCCATCCAAAGAAAGGTCTGTGAGGACACAGGCCTTGGAAAGTCGACAAACCAATGAACGAGAAACTGACACAAACTCTGGCTGATACATTTAATCGGCGGTCGTTCCTGGCCAAAACATCAATTGGCCTGGGCTCCCTGGCTTTAGGAGCCTTGTTGCCGAAAAATCTCTTTTCCACCCCGGCCCCAACCACTACCCCATTGGTGCCGCACCGGCCTCCCAAAGCCAAACGAATTGTGTATTTGTGTCAGAGTGGTGGGCCTTCTCAATTAGAACTATTCGATTATAAACCGTTCCTGGAAAAAATGCATGGAAAGGATTTACCAGAGTCGGTTCGGAAAGGGCAGCGGTTAACAGGCATGAGCGCCCAACAATCATCGTTGCCACTGGTAAAATCACCGTATCAGTTTGCTCAATATGGAAAGAGTGGTGCCTGGGTCAGTGAATTAATGCCGCACACTAGCAAAGTTGCTGACGATCTGTGCTTTGTGAAATCCATGTTCACCGAGCAGATTAACCACGATCCGGCGCTGACGTTTTTCCAGACAGGGAATCAACTCGCGGGGCGGCCCAGCATTGGTTCCTGGATCAGCTATGGATTGGGGGCTGCCAATGAAAATCTGCCCGCATTTATCGTTCTCGTCTCAAAAGATGCCCCGCAGGATCAGCCCCTTTACGCCCGATTGTGGGGTAACGGATTTCTGCCCTCCAAACATCAGGGCGTACAATTCCGCTCGGGCGCCGATCCGGTTCTTTATCTCAATAACCCCAATGGTTATACCACGTCAGATCGTCGGTATATGCTCGATGCGCTGAAAGATCTCAATCAGGTTCAGGAAGAAATTTACGGTGATCCGGAGGTAGCCAACCATATTGCCCAATATGAAATGGCATTCCGCATGCAAACGTCCGTTCCCGAAGTAAACGACCTATCCAACGAGCCTGACTGGGTATTTGATCTATACGGCCCGGAAGCACGTAATCCAGGCACGTTTGCCGCTAATTGCCTGATGGCGCGACGATTAGTAGAGCGCGACGTGAAGTTTGTCCAACTCTATCATCAGGGTTGGGACCAGCATGGCGATCTACCGAAGGGGCTTAGTCGACAATGCAAGGCGACTGATCAACCTTCGGCGGCCCTTGTACAAGACTTAAAACAACGCGGATTGTTGGATGATACGATTGTCATTTGGGGTGGTGAATTTGGTCGAACAAATTATTCGCAGGGCAAGCTAACGAAGGATAATTACGGGCGGGACCATCATCCGCGCTGCTTTACGATCTGGATGGCAGGTGGTGGTGTAAAACCGGGAATTACATACGGCGAAACGGATGAATTTGGCTACAACATTGCCCAAAATCCGGTGCATGTTCATGATTTTCAGGCTACTCTCCTCCATCTGATGGGTATCGACCACGAGAAATTAACGTTTGAATTTCAAGGGCGTCGCTTCCGGCTTACAGACGTCGAAGGTAAAGTAGTGAACGGTATTCTGGTGTAACACCCCTACCCTTTTTTGTCTGGATGACAAAATCAATTAGTTGTTATTCACGATCTGGTTGAATAAAAGATTCATTTTCTATGCTTTGGTACGCCCCCAACCCTTCCTGCAATCGTTTCTGAATCACGCGTCGAAGCCGTTCGGGTTCGAGCACGACCATGCCATCAGCAAAGCCCAGAATTTCACGTTCCAGCTCAAAATTGTGTTGTACACGCAGTTGAATGATAATTCCGTCCGAAGTACGTTCCAGAACCTGCTGCGAATGATGTAAGGGTTTGGTTTCCACATAAGGAGCGTGATGTCCATTCACGAACAATTTCACTTTGACAACTCGCATCGTTTCCCCAACCGACACCCCAATCACATCACGATAATACGTATCTGGATCAGTGCGACTGGGCGTATAGTCGAGGTCAGTGGCGGGCGTAAGCTTTATCATCCGATCCAGAGCGAGGTTCAGAATTTGCTCTTTCCCTTCGCAAATTCCTACGGCAAACCAGCGATTTTTAAATTCCTTCAGCCACCATACATGAAAAAGAAACGTTTGCGGTTGTCGTGCAGAAAACGATTGGTACAGAATGTTGAGCGGCTGTTTTTGAACGATAGCCTGATAAAGTTCATCCAGTAAATGGAGCCCTTTCAGGTTTTCATTCTTCTCAAAATCAATCACCGGAATCGATTTTTGTGCCGTTGAGTACACATAGTCTTCTAACTTCTGCACTACTTCGTTCAGCGCTGTAAAATGCGAAAAACCCTTAAACTGTTTTAGCACTTCCACCGCTTCGTTCATGCGCGACAGGTCGCCATCCGAAAGCGGAATGTTCGTAATGCTGTATGTTGGATCTTCGTACGTATAATACTTTTTATCGACAACAAGGATAGGAGCAAAATAGCCTAACTTATCACTACGCATAAGCTGAAGATCAGCCTGAACCGTACGTCGGCTGATACCTTTATCAATGCCTTCGTATTCATACAAGGCTTCCGATACTTTTTCGATCAGGTCATCTAGCGTCCATTTTCGTTGTCGATTACGCAAACAGGCATCCAGCGTTTTGTAGCGCACCAAAGCATTCCGATTAGCAGGCACAGTGAAGTACGATTTACGATTGTTCTTTGTGAAAAATGTGAAAATTTTTCCAACTACGCAAAAACCTTGCGCAGAAGCTACGAACCTTTGTCATAACGGAAACATTTTACTTTTATGGAAACCCTTATTTCACTTGACGATATTTTGACGCTGGGAGCTATCCCGGAGTCATTACATATTTCTTTCCTGCGGGTAGCGAACGGCTTAGTTCAACGGGCTGATTATCCGAAAGAAAAGGCGATGGGTTTGTTGGCGCAGATGCTCCAGAACCCGAAGAAATTTGCCTATTCTAAAAACAAAGTCACGAATCTGGCGCGGTCGATTTACGACCTGAACAAACAAGGAATTGCCGTTCCGCTTAGCGAAACCGGAGCTTCTTATTTGCCGGCCGAGCCCGCTCCTTACGTACTGGACGCAACGGGTAATCAGGTTGCGAACAGCTTCGAGCTACGAACCGATGTATTACCCTATGCTATTTTTGGCCGTGAGCATATTGAGGAAGGGGCACTGAAGCAAATGGAAACGGCCGCGAGCCTACCTATTTCAGTAGCCGGGGCTTTGATGCCTGATGCTCACCAGGGTTACGGATTACCGATTGGCGGAGTTCTGGCAACGGAAGCGAATACGATTATTCCGTTTGCCGTTGGGGTCGATATTGCCTGCCGGATGTGTTTGTCCGTGTTCGATTTGCCACCCGCCTTTTTAAAGCGCGAACCACATTTGCTAAAAAAATCGCTGGTCGAGAAAACCAAGTTCGGAATGGGAGGTGAAACCCGTGATAAGTTCGACGAATCAGTGATGGATTTACCAGAATGGCAGGCCACTAAAATTATTCGTGATCTTAAGGATAAAGCCTATCGCCAGCTAGGAAGCTCCGGAACCGGCAATCATTTTGTCGAATGGGGAATCGTGGAGGTGTACGAATATGACACCCAGTTGAACTTGCCTCCTGGCGAGTATCTGTCTTTGCTTTCGCATTCGGGTTCGCGCGGTTTTGGGGGAAACGTGGCCAATTATTACTCCAAACTGGCGATGCAGAAAACGAAGCTTCCCAAACAAGCCGCTCACCTGGCCTGGCTCGATTTGACTACGGAAGAAGGTCAGGAATACTGGATTGCGATGAATCTGGCGGGAGAATATGCGTCGGCCAATCACCACGAAATTCATAACAAATTGGCAAAAGCGTTGGGGGAAAAACCGCTACGGATGATCGAAAATCACCACAACTTTGCCTGGAAAGAAAAATTGGCGGATGGTCGTGATGTCATGGTTCACCGCAAAGGCGCTACGCCAGCCGGAGCTGATGTATTGGGAATTATTCCGGGATCGATGACCAATCCGGGGTTTGTGGTGCGCGGACGCGGTTTTGCTGATTCGATTAATTCTGCCTCGCACGGTGCTGGTCGATTAATGTCGCGGACGCAGGCGTTCAACAACATTACTAAATCGCAATTGAATAAGGCCTTACAGGAAGCAGACATCCAGCTGATTGGTGGTGACCTGGACGAAGCACCGATGGTCTACAAAAACATCGAAACGGTTATCGGTGCACAGCGTAATCTGGTATCCGTACTGGCGAAATTCACCCCTAAAATCGTCCGGATGGCCGACGCGAACCGGAAAGAAGGTCGGGAAGATTAGATGTTTTTTTGTCATTCTGAACGTAGTGAAGACTTTGGGATTCTTCACTACGTTCAGAATGACAAAAAACGATTAATTATACAATTAGGTATATCCCTTCAGGGTCAGATATTTATAGAAAATCATTGTTTACGGTGTTCTCTCAGAGCGGTCCTCATTTCTTCCTTGATCGTCTGGTATTGCTTATACTGGTCTTTATTCAGCACTTCTTTCATCTCCCTGTCCTTATTCTTCGCAATGGATTTGGCATCCCGAAGCGTACGCAGATTCCGTCCGCCCGTTTCAATCAGCGGTTGAGCCTGCTTGGCATACTTAAGATTGATTTCGGCTACGGACGTTTCCTGTTCTGGGGATAGTTTCAGGACTTCTTTCAAACGTGCTGTCTGGCGGGTTGCCCGTTCTTCCGGCGTTCCGAGTTGGTCGCGCTGCGCCATTGCGGCAATCGAGATGACTATCAGACAAATGCTTAGAGTGAATTTCAAGAAGTTGGTTTTCATAGTAATACAGGTTTAATTATTGATTCAATGTTCGCACATTCGTCAGGGACGAATCGACTTTTTAAAGAAATTCCAAATGATATCATTGTTGACGAACGCTTCCGAAGGCGGATCACCAATTCGCCGGGCGCCTTTATTCCCACCCGGCCAGGAGTGGCCACCGTCTGAAGTTAAATAGTATTGAATGACTACGTTTTCGTTACAGAAATCCCATTGGGAAAACGTGTATTTATCCTCCTGTTTAACCGTCGGTTTTGCTGATTTACATTGGGCTAGTTTAGCAAAAACCAATAAGGTGCTGTCAACGGGCGCATTCCACTGTCCGTTCAGGCTCCTTGAACCAATTCCACCTGTGTATGGCACGTTGTTATCCCGTGTAGAATGGACGTGCAGAATAGGAATGAGTCGCTTCGGGTTGCAGGGCGATTGTACTTGCATGGTTCCGGCATTGGCGGCTACGGCAGTCAGTTTTTCCGACAATTCACACGCCAATCGGTAGCAGAGCATCGCACCGTTTGAATGGCCAGTTGCATATACTTTCTTCGCGTCGATTGGGTACGTTTTGACCAGGTTATCAATTAGTTGTCTAATAAAACCGACATCATCGATATGTTGTGTCGAAGCGGCTTGCCCACAACAGGCACCTGCGTTCCAGGTTCGTAATCGCAATACGCCTGGGTTTTGCACACCGTCAGGATAGACCACAATAAAGCCTTCCTGATCAGCTTTTTCGCTCCATTTCGACTGAGTGGCAAATTGTTGTCCGCTTCCCCCTCCCCCATGCAGTGCAATAACCAGCGGCAGCGCTTTCGATTGTGAGCTATAGTTAGCAGGCAAATGCATTAAATAACTTCGTGTAATGCCACCATGCTCCAGCGTTCCCCGAATATCGGATTCAAGAGTAGTCTGTATCGAGCCTGATGCCAACAGATCCCCACATCGACCCGTTAGTAAAACGAAGCCAATCAAAACAGCGCCTATATTCATACAATTGAGAAAAAATATTGATGAAACAAACCTAGCTATCCAGAATAGCGATTGCTGAAAAACCAATGTGAAGACGACAGATTCGCCCGTTAAATCGCCATTGGTTACCGTGAACTATCAAAACGCTTCCATCCATTTCTTGAATAGCGTAACCCTATCTTTACTGATCAATACCGGACCATTGGCGGTTGGCTGCAGCTTAAGTTGTAATCGACCATTGAAATAGAGTTCGGCTTCCTGAATGCCGTTGCGGGCGACAATAAACTGACGATTTGCCCGAAAGAACTGGTGCGGATCAAGTTGCGCGTCCAATTCTTCCATCGTCAGATCAATAGGGTAGCTGATGCCATAATCCAGCGTTCGGCGGTCAGTAGATTGAGCGAATAAAGTGGCGGCTACAACGCCACCGTCAATCGAAAAATAAGCGATATCCGTTACTTTGATCGGTATCAATTTATCCCGAAACTGGACCAGAAACGTTTGCCTGTATGTCTGCGATTGAAAAGCATGTCGACTCAACAGCGTTTGCATCTGCTGCATCAGTTCGTCGGTAGCGGGTCGATTTAAGGAACGAAATTTAGACAAACTCGCTTCGAGCGATTCACGATCGATGGGTTTTAGCAGATAGTCGATGCTATTCAGTTTAAACGCCCGAATCGCATACTCATCGTAGGCCGTCGTAAAAACAATAGGGCAAGGTACAGCCACTCGTTCCAGCAGGGAAAAAGACAATCCATCTGCCAGTTGAATATCTGAAAAAATCAGGTCTGGTTTGGGAAGATTCGGCCATTGCGCCAGCCCATCCTCAACACTGTCGATTACGCCCAATAGGGCAATGGATGGTTCGATTTCCTGAAGCAACGCCGTAATATGGCTGGCGGCTACTTGCTCGTCTTCAATAATCAGCACACGCATTGGCTAGTATGATTTTACGAGATTCCGTTTGTAGTTTTCGATTGGTCCACTAGCATGGGAATAATTGGCAAATGAACACTGAACACGCCATCCGATTGCCTAATCTGAATCGACTTACCGGTCAGCAAACGGAACCGGCTGTCCAAATTTGGTAATCCATTCCCCAGGCCATCGACGGGTTCAGCTTTCGGCTGATGAATATTACTCACGGTTATAAATTCGTTCGCAGCATCTACAGCCAGATAGATCGTTAAGGGCCGAGTTTTTGAAACAACATTGTGCTTGACCGCATTTTCAATTAACAACTGTAGCGACATGGGCGGAATCTGCCAGGGAGCATTTGTAGGCAACTGATTGTCAATACGTAAGTTCTCCCCGAATCGAATGGTTAATAAATATGAATAGTCCGACATAAACTTCATTTCTTCGGCAAACGGCACCAATGTCTGTTGCTGAACTTGCAGGGAATACCGCAACACCTGCGAGAGTCGGGTCAGGTATTGCCCACTTTTAGGCCCTCCCTCGCGAATGAGTGCGCTCAGCGCGTTGAGAGAATTGAACAGGAAATGCGGATTCAACTGCGCTCTGAGCGTATCAAGTTGGGCCTGTAAACTCTCTCGTTTCAATTGCTCATTTTCAGCCTGGATCATCCGATTTTCCTGAAGCACTTTCAAAAAATTGCCAATCAGCAGAGCCGTTATCCAGACAAAAAAACCACGAAAATACGTGGTGAGAACCACCAGAACAGGGCGTTCGGGAAACCACAGTAGTATGAGTCCGGCAAATGCTCCGTTTAGCAGCATGAATAGCAGAAAATTAACTCCGTACCAACCGACTAAACCTGTTCGGAAAGGGTACGATTTAGTTGTTAGTACGTACCGATTTAGTTCGATAACGAAAAAAGTAAACGCAAAATGGAATAGTAAGCGACTTAGCGCCAGTCCTGGTTCCATATCGGGCGCACCTGGCAAAAACGCCAACCGCGATCGCGTCGTTAATCGCAATAATGGCAGGTTGACTAGGATGGATACGAGCAGCGATGCAACACCCGCAATCTGCCGCCATGATAACCGAACGTTCATCTTCCAAGATAATCAGCCGCATTTGGTTTCAGCACCAAAACCAGTCGAAGCTGAAAAAATTACGGGTCAACCTGCCGATCTGAGTCGTAAGGCAATTGCCAATAAATACCAGAGATACCGTCAAACCGGCTCGTTATACATTCCGGCTGGTGTAGCTGAATAAATGAGCGAACCTTTGCTCCACTAGAAATCAACGAGCTATTCCATGAAGTTTAAAGCAGACAGTATAGACTATTGGAGCGAGAACGGAGTAGAAACCGTTTTTTTCGGCCACGAAGAAAAAGAATTAGCTCTTTTGGTGTCGAATTTCCCTGGTACGTCTGACCACTATCTGGAATGGAATGACCAGTCCAATGCATATACCAATGCGGTTAAAACGATTCAACTTTCCGGGCAGCAATTACAGATTCATTTGTTACCAGAAGCCGCAAAACACCTGGGGATCTCGGATTTTGTCGTTGCGCTTGCTATTTCGGAGGATGAGTTCACCCAACTTTCAGCGCGTTTGTCTATCATTTTTGGCGATCAACTCATCATAAAAAAAACGAGCATTCGGAAGAATGCACCGCCAACTCCAGAGTATAGCAAAGTAAAATACCTGAATCTGGAAGGAAAAAATCTCAAGACGCTCCCC
This sequence comes from Spirosoma harenae, assembly GCF_054776975.1. Taxonomy (NCBI): domain Bacteria; kingdom Pseudomonadati; phylum Bacteroidota; class Cytophagia; order Cytophagales; family Cytophagaceae; genus Spirosoma; species Spirosoma harenae. The sequence goes on from NZ_BAAHBD010000014.1 coordinate 233,718, forward strand.
GATTATGTTCAGGAGATGACTTCGCTGGAAACGGCGAAACTGGCGCGAAATCCTAAATTGGATTCCCATGCCGTGTGCGAGGTTTTGGCCAAACTGCCAGCGATCAAGGAATTGACCTTCACAACTGAACAGGCGGTACCAGAAAATATTGGCCAGCTTAGTGCTCTGAAGTCATTGAATTTGACAGGCTTCATCTCCCCACAAATACTACCAGAGAGCATCGGGCAACTAAAAAATCTAACCGAATTGCGGCTCATGAGTGAATCTGATGTGATATTGCCAGAATCGTTTGCTGATTTAGCCAATCTAGAGGAATTAACTATTCGAGCGAAAAGTTGGCAACTGCCGTCAAAATTTTACCAACTTTCCAGGCTACAACTACTTGATTTTTCCAATTGCCGCTTCACCCACGTACCGGAAGAAATGGCCGGAATGACTCAGGTGAAGACAATATATTTCGATAGTCCTGAGGAACGAGATTATTCGCAAATAGTATCTGTACTTGCGCAAATGCCCAATTTGAAGGAACTCGAGTTGAGTGTAAATCCGATTCCCAAAGAAATTGGCCTTTGTACCCAAATCGAGAAGTTGACCCTTTGGCCCGGCATTGACCCCCAAATTCCGTTGCAACTTCCAGACGAATTAGTTGACTTGCAACAACTCAAAACTCTGCTTTTCCACAGAGCTTATTTTGACAAAATCCCGTCGGCAATAGGCCACCTGTCGGGACTAGAGGAATTGGCATTTCATGAATCGGATTTTGAGCAACTGCCGGATTCGGTGGGAGCATTAGCCAATCTAACGTTTCTGACTATCAGCGAAAACCCGTCGTTGCGCACCTTGCCGGAAAGTTTGGGAAATCTGACAAAACTCAAAGAACTGTGCCTGAATGAAAATCCGCAGTTGACACATTTACCTGATAGTTTGAAAAAACTGACCAATCTGGAAGCTGTCCGTATCTCTAATAGAGAAGCCATAGCAAATATTCCGGAAAGCTGGAACACTCTGTTTACATCAGTGTAAAATCCTCCCTTAGTAATGCCATTATTTGACCTTTTGAGGTTCTGTAATTATCTGTACCATTGATAACCAAGGCATTACAGACAAAGCAAACTGAAATTGGAATGAACACTTCTCCATTCGTAAAAAGGATTTGATAATCGTACCCACATCTGCCTACTTTATCTCCCGGTTCGAACCTCCATTTCTCGACCAGTAAAGGTAGTTTATCTGGATCATCGAGCATATAGTTTTCAGGACGTTTACCTTCCCGAACACGGGTGGCTACAATCTTGAAATTAGATTGAGCAACGCCCACATTTTCAAAGATTTTTTTACTACCAGCTGTTTTACAGAAAAGTGGTTTTAGGAAGTCGATCATTATATGGGTTGTCCATAAAATCTTCATTTTCCAAAGATTTTATCTCTTGTAATAATTAAACAAAAAAGGCCGTTTCCTGCGCGGAAACGGCCTTTCATATTAGAATAATGTAACCCTGTGGAGAATATCGGATTCGAACCGATGACCTCTTGCATGCCATGCAAGCGCTCTAGCCAACTGAGCTAATCCCCCATTTTTGTGGGTGCAAAGATGAGGAAAAAATTAATACAGCCAAACCACGACTTAATTTTTTCCTTATCGTAAACCAACCTTGTTCTCTATAAGTGTAATGTTTGTTTTATGTGATCAATTGCGTAGATTTGACAATAGTCCCCTAATCGCATGCATACGGTTTATATCATATACAGCCCAACGATCGATCAATATTTCATCGGTCAGACCAAAGACCTTAAGATTACCATGTGGCAGCATAATGCCAAAACCAATCCAGCCACAGCAAACGGAAAACCCTGGGAGGTAAAGTTTACACAACAGTTTCCGACTCGAAATGAAGCGCTTAGCCTTGAAATGAAATTAAAGAAAAAAGATCGCGCCCATTGGGAAGAGATCATCAATAGTGTTGCACCAGCCGTCTAAGGATACATTTTGTATGATCATTGGAAATAGTCCTCAACTTCTGGAAGTTGAGGACTATTTCATTTCTAAGCGTTTTTTGTCCTGCTGACGAAGGAAGCATCTTAAAGCTTCTCAATCCGAGAGTAAGGATACCTTAAGATGCTTCCTTCGTCAGCAGGACAAAAATTTTGCATAAAAAGTAAAAACCAACCTACAGTGGCATCTTGTCTTCACCCGCTAGACGATTTATTTTCCGCTCCAGTAAAGCTTTTTCGGTTAAAGAGGTTGTCAGTTGACTAGCTCGCTGATAATGTTGCTGCGCAGGATCAAACTGGTTGTTTTGCTCGTACAGATCTCCAAGAATGGCATGATAGTAATGCATTGTATCGAGCCCCGACAGATTGGCAACTTCCGTTAACGCCTTTACTGGACCTTCTACTTTTGCCAGGGCAACAGCCCGATGCAGGGCTACTACCGGCGACGGCTTTAGGGTAAACAACACATTATAATACAGCAACACAGTTGACCAGTCGGTTGCTTCGTACGAAGGCGCCATACAATGTAACATCGCAATCCCCGCTTCCAGATGATATTCACTTGGCGTTGTACCTTCCGCCGAACGGTTCAGATATATGTGTCCCTGCTGAATGAGTTCCTGGCTCCATCGACTACGATCCTGTTCCGCTAACAAAATAATTGCTCCGTTTGTATCGGTACGTGCGTCGAACCGAGCCGCCTGAAAACTCATCAACGCCAGTAACGCATCGACTGCTGGATGTTGAGTACGTGGAGTTTGGGCTAGTAGCATACACAATCGCATGGCTTCCTCGCACAAATCCTGACGGATCAATTGATCGGGATGTGATGAATTATAGCCTTCATTAAACAGAAGATAAATACTTTTCAGTACACTGTCGATTCGGGAAGTTAACTGAGCACCCGTCGGGACTTCCAGCCGAATACCTTCTTGACGAATTTTCTCCTTCGCACGGTAAATCCGCTTCGTAATGGTTTCATCAGTGGTCAGAAACGAGCTGGCTATTTCCCGAACGCTCAATCCACACAACAGCTTGAGACACATTGCCATCTGCGACTCGGCACTGATTACCGGATGGCAAATCGCAAACAGCATTCGTAGCTGACTGTCGGTAATTTCCTCATCGAAAAAATAACCATTATCCATTGTTTCGAGTGTTTCCTGTTGGTGCAAATACTCAACCTCTGAGCTTATCTGCCGAAATCGACTGTCGCGCCGAAGTCCGTCCAAAGCTTTGTTTTTCGCCACTCGATATAGCCACGCTCGCGGATTGTCGGGAATGCCTTGAAACCGCCAGCTTTGTAAGGCCTGAATCATGGTATCCTGCACGATATCTTCAGCCCAATCAATCTGGTCGAAACCGAGCATACAGGTCAATACAGAAGCTATCCGACCAGCTTCATGGCGGAATAAATGTTCGACTAATTGATTGGAATTGGCAGAGTCATGCATCACGGCAGCAATGCGATTAGGGTGGCAGATTTCCCGTGGACAATCTGATATACTGGCAGAAAGACACTCGTTTATCTTTCCTGAACAGAAAACTGAAGTATTGCAGAAATACGTTGATTGATTGATTAATTATGTCATGCTCATTATCAGGATTGATGGCTTTCGAAGTTACCGAATTCCACGGCAAAATGCAGCCATCAACCCTAACAACAAGCCTGATTAATAATCTATTAACGGCCTACCCCACCTGCTCAAAATTGATGATTGGCCGAACCTCGACTGTACCATCCGAATCGAACATAGGGCAGCCTTTCGCTAGCTCGACGGCTTCGTCTAAATGGTTAGCTGTCAGCAGCAAATAACCGCCTACAATTTCTTTTCCCTCCGTAAACGGCCCATCCGTAATAACCTGCCCACCTTTCGTCATGACTTTGCCAACAGGAGCCAGCGCATCCGTTCCAAGCAGTTTTCCCTGTGCTGCAATACCGCCAATCCAAACATTCCACTTTTGAATTTCGGCCTGAATCACTTCGGGCGACATTTCCATGAAAGCGGTTTCCTGAGTGTATGGTGAATGAAAGACAAGCATGAATTTGTCCATGAGATTTGATTGTTTTAGGAGTGATTAATTTGTTTTCGTCACTTAGACGAACGGCTGCTTATAAATCGGACATTTGACCTAATTTTTTTTTAACTTTTCTCAATCGTCAAAAACCTTTTGGTTGAACAGTTAAACTTTACACCCTTGCTTCTTGTAATAGAATGGAAGCCCCGCCAGAATCGGTAGGGTGATAGAACAATCAATCATGAATATTACAAAAGACAAAGTAGCTGCTATCCATTATACCCTACGCGATGAAAAGGGCAATATTCTGGATTCCAGCCAGGGCCGCGACCCATTATATTATTTACACGGCGCTCAGAATCTGATTCCGGGAATGGAAGAAGGATTGGAAGGTCATACCAAAGGTGATCATTTCCAAATTGATGTAGCCCCTGAAAAAGGCTACGGCAAACGCGATCCTAAACTGGTTGAAGAAGTGCCGCGCCAGGCATTTGGTGGTCAGAATGTTGAAGTAGGTATGCAGTTTCAAACGAATGATGGTCAGGTTATTACCGTAACCAACGTTGGCCCCGAAACCATTACGGTTGACGCCAATCATCCGCTGGCTGATCAAAATCTATTCTTCGACGTCGAAGTGATGGATGTTCGCGAAGCCAGTTCCGAGGAACTAGCGCACGGGCACGTCCACGGCCCCGGAGGACATCATCACTAGTAGGCAAAGGGGTAAGAGCAAAGGGACAACAGAAGATTCCCCATGCCCTTACCCCTTTGCCCAAAACCCTTATCTTTGCGCCACGAAATCATGGCACAAATCGGCACGGACAGGCAGGCAGCAAAGGCATTTCTGGAAGCGGGAAATGTAGTAGGTATTCCAACAGAAACAGTTTATGGATTAGCTGGTAACGCCCTCAACCCTGACGCTGTTCTGACTATTTTTCGGGTTAAAAACCGACCCTCCTTCGACCCGCTCATCGTCCATACGGATTCGCTCGATAAGCTTGATCGATTCGTTACTGACCTCCCGGAAGCCGCTCGTCAACTGGCCCAAACGTTCTGGCCTGGTCCATTAACCTTACTTTTACCCAAGCAAGCCCTGATTCCGGACCTTGTCACGTCGGGTTTACCGAATGTTGCCGTGCGTATCCCAAACCATCCGCTTACACTCGATCTGCTGCGCTCCCTCGATTTTCCGTTAGCGGCTCCGAGTGCGAATCCGTTTGGCTATATTAGTCCTACAACCGCGCAGCACGTAGCCGATCAATTGGGAGATCAAGTCCCCTATATTCTGGATGGTGGTCCGGCGGGTGTTGGTTTAGAATCGACTATTGTTGGCTTTGAGAATAATAAGGCAACTGTCTACCGGTTAGGCGGCTTAGCACTTGACCAAGTAGAGCAGGTTATCGGCCCGGTTTCTGCACGAACGCACTCGACTTCCAATCCAAAAGCACCGGGTATGTTGAGCAGCCATTACGCTCCCCGCAAACCATTGATTCTTCTCCCGTTTGGTGAAAGTCCGCAACCGAGCGAGCGAGCGGGTGCATTGGTTTTTCGCGAGCCTTTCGGAGGAATCCTTCCTGAAAATCAACGAGTCCTCTCCCCTACAGGCGACATGAACGAAGCGGCCAAAAATCTGTTCGCACATCTAAGAGCCCTTGACTCGCTTCCGCTCGACATCATTTACGCCGAATCATTACCGAATCAAGGACTTGGCTGGGCTATAAATGACCGGCTTCGGCGAGCCAGCGTGCAGTGATTTTTTACACGCCAGTTTGTCATTTCGATCTGAATACAGCTTCTATTTGACCAACTCTTTCTGATACAATCCGACCAGCGTATCCACAGCGAAGTCAATTTCTTCGGCTGTATTGTATTTTCCGAATGAGAATCGGACGTATCCTCGCTCCGAATCCAGTCCGGGTAAGGCCGCTAATACGTGTGAACCTACGTTTGAGCCACTTGAACAGGCCGAACCTCCCGATGCTGAAATCCGGGCAATATCCAGGCTAAACAGAAGCATATCGCTAATGTCGGATGCTGGCAGACTGACGTTCAGCACCGTATATAAACTAGTATCAACATCGGCTGAATTCCCGTTGAAACGCACGTCAGGCATTTTATCGAGGAGTCGATCAATCATCCGTTGTTTCAACGATGTAATGTGTTGCCGATGCGTATTCATGTCCCGGTAAGCGATTTCCAGCGCTTTAGCTAATCCAACGATACCGTATACGTTCTCGGTACCTCCGCGCATATTCCGCTCCTGCGCTCCTCCATAGACAAACGGATGAATCTTGACGCGATCGGCGTTAACATACAGAAACCCTACACCTTTGGGACCATGAAATTTGTGTCCGGCACCTACAATGAAATCAACTGGTAGTTGCTGCAAATCGTGTCGAAAATGACCCATCGTCTGTACGGTATCGGAATGAAAAATCGCATCGTATTGCCGACACAATTCGCCTACCCGATTCAGATCCAGCAGATTAGCAATTTCATTATTCCCGTGCATAAGCGATACCAGCGAACGGTTATTTGTCTGCAATAACTCCTCCAAATGAGCCAGGTCAATCTGTCCTTTCGTATCTATATTTACCAGACTTAGCTGAATGGTTCCCTGTTCGGCCAGATGCTGAAGCGTGTGTAAAACGGCATGGTGTTCCAATGGTGATGTAATCGCATGTGTCAGGCCATACGTCTCGATACTGCTCCGAATGGCGGTATTATCCGCTTCGGTACCACCCGATGTAAAGAAAATTTCGGCGGGAGAGGTATTTAGTAACGACGCAACGGTTTTGCGTGCTTTCTCAATAGCGGTACGAACCATTCGTCCGTGGCTGTGAATAGACGATGGGTTTCCGAACTGCTCGGTCATCAACGGTAACATAACCTCTAAAACTTCAGGATCCAGGCGGGTAGTAGCGGCATTATCCAGGTAAATGGCAGCGTTTGGTGTCATCAGTTATCAGCGTTGTATTTGCTGCAAAGGTACGGGATTTTGTAGCGTAAATGCGCGAAAGAGTGAAATCAGGCCACGAAGCGTAGTAAAAACCTTCCGAATGATAGTCGCTCAGCTTCTGCACCAATTTCATTCCTGAACTCGTTAATTCTACCAGAACACAATCTTTATTTACGTCGTTCTCCTGGAACCATTATTTACTTACACCATGAATTTTCCGCAGGCTGCTGGGCTAATCTATGCTGAATTAGTTACCTGGCTTCGCACCGCTATTCGTTACATGCCCCGACTAGCGGTTGCCATTCTGTTACTACTTTTTTTCGCTCTTCTATCACGCTGGATTAGTCGATGGGTGGTCAAAGGGTTGGATCGGGTTAGCAACAATATTTCGCTGATCAACCTAACAGGTGCGGTCATGCGTGTATTCGTTATGTGCATTGGCTTATTTGTCGCGTTGGGCGTGCTAGGGTTAGATAAGACGGTAACCTCCCTCCTGGCGGGAGCGGGTGTCATTGCGCTGGCGATCGGTTTTGCCTTTCAGGACTTGACCACAAACTTTATTTCAGGAGCCATGATTGCATTTGCCCGTCCAATTCAGGTGGGCGATCGTGTCGAAACCAATGGCTATACAGGCAATGTGCTGGATATTAAGTTACGTTCCATTGTGATCGACAATGGCGAGGGGCAAACCGTCGAAATTCCGAGCAAGGATGTTTTTCAAAAACCAATTACCAATTTTTCCCGCACGGGTCTGCGACGTATTGAACTGGCGGGCGGCATATCGTATCTGGATGATATGGCCAATGCCAAACAGTTGGCGCAGAAAGCCGTCGCCAGTCTTCCGTTTATTTTACCCAGTCGTCCTGTTGAATTTCATTATCGAAATTTTGCCGATGCCAATGTTCAGTTCGTGCTTTGGTTCTGGATCAATCCATCGACAACGAACGCTGCTTACGCACTCAGCGAAGCTATGATTGCTGTAAAACAGGTGTTTGATGACCAGCAGATTCTAATGGTGTTTGCCGCCCAAACCTTCGATCTAAAACAAAAATTGGTGCAGTTGAAACAGAATGGAGGAGCTTAAAAAACTTCGCCCAGATTCAAAAAAACACCCTGCGATCCACCAATACCGAAGCCGTAATCAAGAGCGAAATTCAAGTTCGAATGCTTATTCACTTTTATGCGTAACCCTACACCATAACCCGGTAAGAGTTTACCAAAGTGTGCGGTATTGGGGTAATCACTATAGGTCTGCATATTCGCAAAAACGACTCCGCCCAATAAGCCATTATTCAGCAGTACAGCCCGATATTCTGTTTCCAGATAGACTAGATTTCTGCCTCGAAATCGTCCCTGGGTATAACCACGGCCCAGATTTGCGTGGGTATCCCAGCCTGTACTAGGCAAATCCAGATAGGGAGCCTGATCGCCAAAACTTAACCAGTTTACATTCCAAAAGGTCAGAATATGCCGTGAATTATGCGACAAAGGCACGTACTTTCGAAAATCAGCTATTACTGATTGCCAATTAGTATCGCTGCCTAACCATTTCATATTTGGCCGAAACATAATGCTTCCGAAGAAACCGTTTTGCGGATTGTTGGGGTTTCGCCGATTGGTGTATTGCAATGTAAATGTCGGCCCGGAAGAGACTGATTTAGTCGTCGCTCCGTAACGCTGAAAATCATCATTTAGTTGGGGGGTATTATTCTCCTCACGAATACGCCAGTGATAATCCAGCGAATATCCAACACCAACCGAAAAATTAGGTGCTACCTGTCGCAGAACAGATTGATACAGCCGCACGTATGAGTAAAGCAACCGATCATCAATATCCGGGCGAGAGTCATCGCCCAGGCCAAAATTATCGGCTGAATAATTGTAATAACGCCAGTCGGTCAGAATGTTATACTTATTTCCTTTCGTCCAGATATTAGCTTCGACGGGAATGATAACCTGCTGATACTGTGTGTATTGGGGAGTCGAATAAATAACCGAAACGTTCTGCTTCGGATCAGCGCTCGTAAACGACAGATTCGCATTTAGCCCAACAGCAAAGCCAGTTTGCAGGGCATAAGCCAGTTCAGGAAAAAAGGAGGGATGAAAACCGGGTTGTTGTCCTTCGGCAGATCGGTGGCCTTTTTTGTTGATAAACTGATAATACACATCCCAGATATCTGCTGAGGTATCGAGATGGGCCACACTATGCGGAGACGTAACAATCTGGCTAACAGAGTCAGTTTGTGCCCAGGTGCTTATTGGTAAAACTACTGCCCACAAAAGGCTCATCAACTGGAAGCGCCAACAAAAAATAGGTCGAAATAGGCCGTGAGTCGGCTTGTTCATGTTGGATAAAAAGGTCAACTATTGCCATCAATATGTTGACTAACCTATTCACATACCATTCCGTTCATTTATGCGTAATCTTGCCGGTCGTGCGTCAATTGTGGGTGAGTTGTTAAAGTACGGTTGCTAATACCTGTTTCAGCTTATCGATGCTTCCCGGACCTTGTAGATTTGCTACAACTTTGCCGGTTTTATCGATCACAAAAATGGTTGGAATGGTTGTGATATGGTATTTATTGTGAAAGCCATACGCATTCGGAATAGCTTTAAAAGGCAGGGTTTTCAGGTTGGGTGCATCTGCCCCTTTCGGTAATTCGCTGTTAAACACACCCAGTACTATCGGCCCTGTTTTTGACTGATAAGGCCGTAACGCTTCAGCGAAAGCCGTTTCCTGCGTAGCGTCCCATACCGATTTATCCAAACTTACCCAGAAACTCAGCACCACCACATTCCCTAGCAGTTCGGCTGATTTGTAAGTTTTACCCGTTGCGTCGGTCATGGCAAACGGCGGAATATCCTGCCCTCCTTTTGGCTGTTTGGCCGGATCCCGATCCCGAAAACGGTGTTTCTGGTGTTCTTCGGGGGTAGACTGTCGCATCACGTATGAAACGGGTTGCCCATATTCGTCATATTCAGGCACCAGGTGATAGGCAAACGGATCTGCTTTTGTAAATTCGCTATACTCGCTGATCGTCATTCGCTGACCAGTCAATTGATTGGTAATCGGTGTCGGTTCAGCAGATGGTTGTTTAGTTGCGGCTTGTTTAACCCCGATCTGTGCCTGGCAGATGGTAGAAATTATTGTTGCACAGACAATTATACATACTTGCTTAACATGGGCCATATCGATTCGCTATTAGTTGATATACCCACAAAGCCAAATGATGTAGTTAGAAATACACAGGTTATCATTCTCTCGAGGGTCGTCCTCGAGAGCAAATCAAATTTCGGGCCAGTTCAGATTCTTACAGATGATCTATGCTCTTATGGGTGATGGCATTTCCATTTTCATCCAACGGAATATACGGATTATAAGCCACTTCAAGAACATTGTCTTCCACATCAGCAAAGTAAAAGAAGTACCCACCAAATGGCGTATCCTGCGGTTCTGTCAACATCTTGATATCCTTTTTTTTAAGCTCGTCAAATAGTGCATTAACTTCTCGTTTCGTTTCCACATTACACGATAGTGTGAGCGAGCGAAACCCATTTCCCGAAGCAGACAACCCAGCACCTGTAGCAAGACTGGTTCGACTGTAGAGACTAAACAGAAAACCATTCAGCTTATAAAAAACAATGTCTTTATTTTCTGCCTCAATTTTCCAGCCCAGTTTTTCCGAATAAAACGCTTTCATAGCTGTTAAATCGTCTGCGCCCAGGGTAATCACACTCAGCCTTTGGTTCATTTTGTTGATAATTAGCGTATTAACAAGTATAAAAATAGTAAGAGCTTCGGGGCTAAATCGCCCCTATTTTTCACCAATCCAAATTGATTTTACAAACTAAATCCTAGAATATTCCGTTAAATTTATATTAACGCATATTCAGGCAATCATAGATCACGTTTACTTATAATCAACGAATCTGCACACATATGAAATCCTGCACTCTTACTAGCTTTCTGCTTTTGTTGATCTTTACTGCCTATGGGCAAACACCCCGTACAGTGTATCGCAGCTACCCAATCATTATTCCGAGTCAGCAACCTTACGTTGCTCCGGTGACGTATCAATTGCACGATGGCATTGCTCAATTAGACGACGGATCGCTGTTGGCCGGACGATTTATGTACAATCGAAACTCTGGATTTAATTTCTACGAAAATGGTCATTCACCAGGCAAAAATGTTCCTTTTTACCGGTTTGAACGACTGACTCTCACAGGTGCGGATACTTCGGTTTTACCCCGAACTGATTCCACAGTTTTTTTACGTGTAAGCAATCGATTATTCCGCCGACTGACCGTTGGTAAAGTGGGGTTATATGACCGTGTTTACGCTATCAACGAAGATAAAGGCAAAATAGGTGACGTGCTTTTCACCTGGAGTGACAATGGAAAACTAAAACGGTTACGAAACTTAGAAGAAGCCAACAAATGGTTTTACGAGGTTTGTATTCAAAATAAGTGGCCTAATCCAGACGTCTTTTTGAGTAAAACGGAGATCATAAAACGACTCGCCCAACTAGATCCAGTTCCCTAAAACTAAAAAGTCGCTCAGAAGAGCGACTTTTTAGTTTATAGTTAAGATTCTCAGCATTTTATTCTTTCTTGTACTGCTGAATGATCTTATACAAAGCTTTCTGTTTCTCTAATTCAGGAAAGAATTCAAATAACTGAACATGCGCATCATAATCGAGCGAGAGTGCGGCTTCCAGCTGAATGAGGGCTTCGCGGTAATGACCAGCATGAATCAGATAAACGGCTGACCGATAATATAAATCCGCTTCGTCGGGCATATCGTTGATGCCCATCTGAATAATGTCATTAGCTCGTAGAAAATCGCCCTGATCGAACGGTACCAGCGACCAGGTTAAATACACATCCGGGTTTTCGGCATCGACTTCGGCCGCTTTTTCAAACGCTTCCACACTCGAAATAACGTTCCCGACTTTGTATTCGGTTTCGGCAACAGCAATGTAGTATTCGCCGTTCTGATCGTTCAGTTTGACCGCCTTTTGAAGGAATGGCAACGCTTCGTACCACTTGCCGGATTCGCTCAAACATACCCCGATTCCATACCACGCTTCGTCCCACATAGGGTCTAGCTTCAGTGCTTCGCGGTATTCCTTGATCGCTTCGGGTAATCGGTCCTGCTTTTCCAGACTAGCACCCAAATGGCAATACGTATCAGCGGTTGCTTCTTCGTATTTCAGCGTTTCGCGATAACAATGCTCTGCCTTTTCGAATAGCCCTAAATTCATGTAGGTATTCCCTAGGTTGAAATGGGCCGACGCGAAATCTTCCTTGATAATGACCGCGTAATCATAGGCCTCAGCGGCTTCGGCATAGCGCGCTAATTTGCTGTAGGCAATGCCCATATTGTACCAGGCATTGTATGAATACGGATCAGAATCGATCAGTTGTTGGTAATAGGTCAGACTGTTCTCCAGCTCACCCGTTACGTCTAAACAAAACGCCAGCTCATAGAGGGCATTTTCGTTGTTAATGTTCAGGGCGATAGACTTTTTGTACTGGGTAATGGCTTCGTCGTATTTCCCCCAGTTCTGGTAACTCTGACCCAACTGAAACAGGATATCATCCTTATCTTCAGCCCGGTCGAGCAATTCTTCCAGTACCTGAATGGATTCCTCATAGCGACCAGCCATATTCAGGACAGAGCCTTGCATAAATGGCACATCGAGGTCACCCGGATTAAACAACGAAGCCCGTTCCAGTAACTCCAGCGATTCGTCGAATCGTTGAAAATTAGCCAGAATCTGGGCTTTATCGAGCATTAACTCCAGCGCGTAAGGGAAATTTTCCAGACCGGATTCGGCGGCTTTAAATGCCTTGTCTAAATCACCCTGGTTGAGGTAGTGCTCAACCATTTGTTCGTAGACATCCAGGTCGAAAAACTGGCTTTGTTGCTGGTCCAGCATCTGCTCGAAACGCCGGATTGATTCTTTAATATCGCCTTCTCGTTCTTCGAACTCTTGCTCCATGTATAGATATTTTACGAAGTACGATCTACGAGTTTCGACCTGTAATGTATATAAAAAGTACACCATTAATCGTACCTCGCAAATCATCGGATGGGGACCGCGACCAGTGGCGCGATTTATCCTTTGGCAGTGAAATATAAATCCAAAAAAGCGAAACTGCAACCCTTAATCGAAAATTTATAGGCTCGTTTAAGGCGTAGAAAAAGCGTTTGCCACACGCTTCAATGTCTCGCTTAGCGGTCGGTACTGAAAACGAAGTGTTTGCTCAATTTTCTGCCCGTCATACTGATAAAGCGAACTCGCCGACCGAGCCGTTTCCCGCGTAATTAGCGGAGCTTTTCCGGTTAACCTTGCCCGCACGGCTTCTAATGGCCAGAGCAGACGCGTTAATGCCGGAGGCACTCGCATCGTTGGCGGACGCTTGTTCAATACACCTGCTACTTGTTCTAACAATGAACGGTACGGAATGGTGCCTGCATTTAAAATGTATCGCTCTGCCGTAACTGTCGACTGCATCAGTTTAACAAGCACATCGGTCACGTCAAGCACATCGACGTAGTTTATCAGCCCTGCCGGATAAAACGGTTTCTCGTCGTAGGCATATTTAATAAGTTGTAAGCTACTTCGGTTCCAGTCACCAGTACCAAGCACAACAGATGGATTCACCATAACAGCATTTAGTCCCTCGGCCACTCCTCGCCAGACTTCTAGTTCAGCCCGATACTTAGTTTTGGCATATACCGAATTATTCGGCGAATCTTCCCATTTCTGTTGCTCGTCAATTATAATGGGTTCATTATCTTTTCCTGTATGCATAACTGGCCGTCCTATCGCAGCCACTGAGCTTACATAACCCAATTTACGAACACCCGCTTTCAGGCAAACATTGACTACGTTGGCCGTTCCCTCTACGTTGATGTGTTCCATCCGATCCCGATCCTTCGGCACAAACGAAACAATAGCAGCCGCATGAATTACGTCAATATCAGGCCGGATAGCGGCTTCGAGCGACGGAATATCCAAAACATCACCTTCGTGCCAGGTTATCTGTTCAGCTACATCCGCCAGCATACCATATCCACTCGTTGGCCGATACATTACCGAAACCGAATAGCCATCGGCCAGATAGCGTCGGGTAATGTGCGAGCCAATGAATCCGGTCGCGCCAGTAATAAAAACGTATTTAGGTAATGATGAGGTCACTTGAAGTTTTTGATTTCGACCCAGTTGAGGAAATTATTCGTATTCGGCGTGTTGTTCTCCATGTAGGCCTGTCTTTACTCTTTGTGTAAACATAACAACGTTCGGGCCTGAATTGCTAATTTTGCGAAAATTAGTCGTCATCGATAGTCTATCGACACCATTGACTGATGACTATTGACTATCGACTCACTGATGCTAGAAAACCCACAACGCTATACCGTTACGGCGGCTCTGATTTATGCCAATGGCCCTATCCACATCGGACATATTGCTGGCTGCTACCTGCCCGCCGATATTTATGTACGCTACCTTCGCTCAACGGGTAAAGACGTCGCTTTTATCAGTGGCACCGATGAACATGGCGTGCCTATTACTATCAAAGCTCGGAAAGAAGGAACTACGCCCAAAGAAGTCGTAGACAAATACTACGTCCAGATTAAAAAGGCGTTTGAAGACTTTGGCATCTCGTTCGATATTTATTCGCGTACGTCCAATCAGATTCACCATGAAACCTCGCAGGAGTTTTTCACAAAACTTTACGAAAATGGCGATTTTGATGAAGAGGTAACTGAGCAGTATTACGACGAAGTAGCCGGGCAATTTCTGGCCGACCGCTATATTGTTGGTACCTGCCCGGTTTGTGGAAATCCAAATGCGTATGGCGATCAATGCGAACGTTGTGGTACCGCGCTCAGCCCTACGGAATTGATTGAGCCACACTCGATGCTGTCTGGCTCAAAACCCGTGACTCGCTCAACCAAAAACTGGTTTCTTCCGCTGGACCGCATGCAGCCTAAGATTGAAGAATACGTCAATAGCCATACGGAATGGAAAACAAATGTATTCGGGCAATGTCAGGGGTGGTTGAAAGAAGGATTGCGTCCGCGTGCCATGACGCGCGACCTTGACTGGGGTATTAAAGTACCACTGCCCGATGCAGACGGGAAAGTGCTATACGTTTGGTTCGATGCTCCGATTGGCTACATTTCCATGACCAAAGAATGGGCCGAACAACAGGGGCGAGATTGGGCGCTTTACTGGCGCGACCAAGGCACCAAACTCGTGCATTTTATTGGCAAGGATAATATCGTTTTTCACTGCATCATTTTCCCGGCGATGCTGATGGCCGAGGGAAGCTATATCCTGGCCGACAACGTACCCGCCAATGAGTTTATGAATCTCGAAGGCGACAAAATCAGTACGTCGCGCAACTGGGCGGTCTGGCTGCACGAGTATCTGGACGAATTGCCCGGCAAGCAGGATGTTTTGCGGTATGTTCTGGCAGCCAATGCACCCGAAACCAAAGACAGCGAATTTACCTGGAAAGATTTTCAGGCACGGAACAACTCTGAACTGGTCGGTATTTTGGGCAATTTCGTCAACCGAGCCGTTGTCCTGACGCACAAAATGGCCGATGGACGCGTACCTGCTTTGAGCGAATTGACCGATTACGATAAACAAGTGCTTGATGAGCTGGCGTTGTTTCCAGATCGTATCGGGCAGTCGATTGCTACGTATCGTTTCCGCGAGGCCTTAGGTTATCTGATGGATCTGGCGCGTTTAGGCAATAAATATCTGGCCGAAACCGAGCCCTGGAAAGCCATCAAAACGGACCCGCAACGAGCGCATACAATCTTAAATATTGCCTTACAGATCACGGCAAATCTGAGCATCGTCTGCGAACCTTTTTTGCCTTTTACGGCTGAAAAGATACGCGCCCAACTAGGTATCTCCGAGCAATTTACCTGGGTGAATGCTGGGCGAGCCGATCTGCTGATCGAAGGCCATGCGTTAGGGCAAGCTCCCGCTGGGCCAGCCGATTTACTTTTTGCTAAAATTGAGGATGAGGAGATAGCCAAACAGATTCAAAAACTACTGAATGCCAAACGAATGAATGAATTAGAAACGAAAGCCGTCCCTGACATTCGGCCTGAGATTACCTACGATGATTTTGCCAAAATGGATATCCGTATCGGTACGATTACCGAAGCTGAGCGCGTTCCGAAAAGTGATAAACTCCTCAAATTAAAAGTGGACGATGGCTTAGGCGGACGGCAGATTCTGAGCGGTATTGCTAAACACTTTTCTCCGGAAGAAGTCATTGGTAAACAGGTGACGTTCCTGGCTAATCTGGCTCCTCGAAAAATGATGGGACTGGAATCACAAGGAATGATTCTGATGGCCGAAGACCGCGATGGTAAATTATCGCTTATTACACCGGGCGTATCGGTATGGAATGGCGGAACGGTTTCGTAACACTTGAAATTGATTTATTTATTCTCATTCCGACGAAAGAGGAATGAGAATAAATAAATTCGCCGTTTCTCTTATCCCTTTATAGCATGATCGGTTTTACTATCCTGTCCTGACCATATTTTTTTCGCGGTCCAATCTGTAGCGGGAGACGACCAGAATGGATCAGAGGCCGGTAAACCGAGCGGCAGAAAAGCGACCGAGCACAGATATAAGCTCCCCGTTGAAATATAGGTTTCGCCAATAGCCGGTTGATGCCCGCACAAGCCAATTTGTAGCCAGCCTTTGCCATCGAATGTACCAGGCGCGTCCATCGTCCGATGAATCACTGCTGTCAGCGCCGACCGCGCTTGACCAGGCGACAATTCCTCCGGTAAATTCTTCTGTAAAGCAATCTGAGCCAGCAACTGAAACGCTCCACACCGATAGGCCAACGACCGACCAAAAGCGGCAAATGATCCATCGGGCCCAATCAACCGCTCCTGGATCAGGGCATATCGTTGTGCACGAGCCAGTAAGGATTCGTACAGATTTTTATCCGCTTTTCCGGCATCGATCAACGTCTTGACAACATCCAACAACATGGGTTGAATGACATAGCTATTGTAATAATCCCAGTGAAAATCGGGCCCATCACCATACGCCCCATCGCCTTTATACCAAGCCTGATGTTGCCGGATGGCATAATCCATCCTCAATTCATCACCCGACCCCGTGTACTTCAGCAACGCAGCTTCGACCATCGCGCTGAATAATAACCAGTTATTATAGCCAGGCTTAATTACTCGACTCGCCAGAAACGCTTTCACTACATTAGCCTGCTCATCTGCCGATAACGATTTCCATACGTTGGGCGAACGTATCAAACCGTGCGCCAGAAAGGCCGCATCAACTAATGGCTGCCCACCTTTGGTAAAATTCAGATAGTCAGCCGACTGAGGATTAACTCCATTCGCAATTGCCTGTTTGGCAAGTGTTAGATAGCGTTGTCGTTGTTTTCCTTCCGGCGACTCATCAACGGGTAATTCCAGCCAGGGGCTTACGCCTGCCATTGTTCGCCCAAGCGCTTCCAGATGCGACACAACCTTCCGGCCTTCCTCCTGCCCCGGTGCCGCTTCAACCGGCATAGTAGCCTTTAGTTTATTCTGAGCTAAAGCACTCAAAACTGGGTCAGCAATTTTCACTAACGTTTGAAGCCAGTAAGTCCGGTCGCCGAGAGCAGGGGCCGAACTAAAGTCTGTTTCTGTATTTATCAAATTAACGTTTGCCGTTCCAATGCCAACGGGTAAGGTTGCAGCTAATTTGGCAAATGCGCGTCGTTTCATTCAGGTAGCCAATTAAATCAGGTCAATATTATATGAATAGTAAAAAGGTTACCACGATTACTCCTTGACGGCCTATAACTATTGATGACCAAACTCAACTATTCTCTATACAACTGGTTTCCAGCCTTTTTCATATTCCCGTCCCCATAATTTCATGGCTTCTTTATCGTGCAGGATATGGCCGTTAGTTGGGTCGGTATGAATCATGCTCCCTGTTCGCTGTGAAATATTCGCTAAATGACAGAGTAAAACTGATTTATGCCCATGAGCAATATCAGCGTTGGGTTTGGCTGTTCCCCGAACACTTTCGAGGAAGTTGGTCAAATGGTAAGCATCCAGTTGCTCCCCGCCCGGACTTACAGCATTCGTAGACGAAGCACTCGTTGGCGCATCGCCTTTGATGTCTTTAATCACTTTGCCACCCAAATCTCGAATCTGATAATCGGTGCCACTTTCTGGAGCAGACAAAACGCCTTTATCACCGTAAATCGTAAAGCCACGGCCACTTTTTTCAGGGCCAAATCCCTGACAACTTAATCCTTCCCAGGTAATCGTTGCTTTATCACCAAACTCAAATGTAGCTATCTGCGTATCAGGCGTTTGCCAATCGTCACCCGGATAGGCATACCGACCTCCTGATGAGGTGACCTTCGTTGGAAAATCAACGCCCAGCAACCAGCGGCAACAATCGATTTCGTGTGTGCCGTTGTTGCAGGCTTCGCCCGTACCCCAATTCCAGAACCAGTGCCAATTGTAGGGAACGACATTGTCCTGATACCCTTTGCGCGGGGCTGGTCCTTGCCATAAATCCCAATCAAGCGTAGATGGAACAGCAATCGATTTTCCTTTACCAATGGGCTTCCTATTGTTATAATACCAGGCTCGGGCAAAATAAGGTTTACCGATCGCACCGTCTCGAATGTCCTGAGCAGCTTGCTGGAGCGTCGGCCACGACCGGCGCTGGCTACCCATCTGAACAATTCGATTATGATTTCGGGCGGCTTCCAGCAACCACTCGCCTTCCTGCGGATTATGTCCGCACGGTTTTTCGACGTACACATGCTTTCCTGCGGAGCAAGCCAAAATACCTGCCGGAGCGTGCCAGTGATCGGGGGTAGCAATGGCTACGGCATCCAAATCTTTTTGTTCCAGTAGTTTACGTAGGTCTTTAAAAACAGTGGGCTTCCGTTTTTGACCTGCTTTTTCAACGGCTTTCAGACCATTTCCAATGGCTCCATCTTCCACATCGCAGATATAAGCGACTTCGGCACCGGGAAGTTTTGAAAAAATACCGGCCAGCCAACTCCCCCTCGACTGAACACCGATCAGGCCAATATTAACTTTTTCATTGGGCGCATTTCGGCCAAAAATTGGAAACGGCAATATCTGCGTGGCGAGTCCAGCTACGGCTGTGTTCTGGACAAATTGTCGGCGATTCATGAGAAGAGTTCGTCTATATGTATACACTTTAAAAAAGCTCATTTGCCTTGATTTTACTGTTTCCGACTTTCAAGAGGTTATCTTGGGAAACGTTCGGCCGTAAAACGCTGTTACCTGTTAGAACTCGCCATTTCCATTTTCCCGTGAACGAAGAACAGAAAAGCGGCAGGATTTTCGACTGGGTGATCCTCCGACGGCTCTATACGTTTGTCAAACCGTATCAAACGCGTTTTTATCTGCTTATTGGTATTATTCTGCTGGCGGCCTGTCTGGCTCCGCTAACACCTTTATTGATTCGGTATACCATTGACAACATTATTTCGGTGGGCAATTACCACCGACTGAACCAGATGCTGATTGTTATGATTGGTGTTTTGGTGATACAAGCCATGGTTCAGTTCTCAAATACGTATTTATCAGGTTGGCTGGGTCAATACGTAATCCGCGACATTCGGACGCAGCTTTATCGAAAAATTCTACACTTACGGCTAAAGTTCTTCGATAACACCCCCATTGGTCGATTAGTTACACGCTCAATCTCAGACGTAGAAACACTTGCTGACGTGTTCAGTGAAGGGATGGCAGCGATCGCTGGTGATATTTTGCAACTGGTCTTGATTATTGGCGTAATGTTTTACACCGACTGGCGGCTTGCAGCAATCAGCTTATCGTCCATTCCGTTCATGCTGATTAGCACATACATTTTCAAGGAGAAGATTAAAAAGTCATTCAATGAAGTACGAACGGCTGTTGCCAATCTGAACTCGTTTGTGCAGGAGCATATCACGGGCATGAACATTGTCCAGATTTTTGGTAGTGAGAAAATTGAAGCTGAAAAATTTCGTGCCATTAATGCCGATCATCGGAATGCAAATATTCGCTCTATTCTGTATTACTCTATCTATTATCCTGTAGCTGATATCATTTCAGCCGTTGCGGTCGGTTTAGTAGTTTGGTATGGTGCTACGCAGATCATTCATTCGGATGTTACGTTTGGGACAGTCACAGCGTTTGTCATGTTCATCAACCTATTCTTCCGCCCCATCCGAATGCTGGCTGACCGATTCAACACACTTCAGATGGGTATCGTCAGCACTGACCGAATCCTGAAACTGTTGGATAGCGACGAATTTACAGCCAATAATGGCACCTATGCGCCAGCTACGATTCGGGGGGATGTTGAGTTTAAAAATGTATGGTTTGCCTATAACAATGAAGATTGGGTATTGCGCGACATTTCATTTCAGGTAAAGGCTGGTGAAACGGTAGCGTTTGTCGGTGCTACGGGTGCTGGCAAATCATCCATTATCAATCTATTGAGCCGTTTCTACGACATCAACAAAGGCGAAATAACCGTCGATGGTGTTGATATTCATCAGTATGAACTTGGCCACCTACGCCGGAACATTGGGGTTGTTCTACAGGATGTTTTCCTCTTCTCAGACACAATCGAGAACAACATTACGCTGGGCGACAAGACGATAAGCCACGAAAAAATCGTGGAAGCCGCTAAATTGGTGGGGGTTCATGACTTCATTGAACGACTCCCTGGCGGATACCAGTACAATGTTATGGAACGAGGATCAACGCTTTCCGTTGGGCAGCGTCAATTAATATCGTTCGTGCGCGCGATGGTACAAGACCCTAAAATTATTGTCCTTGACGAAGCTACCTCATCGGTTGATACCGAAACTGAAGAAATGATTCAGGACGCAATTGGTAAGTTGATGAAAGGGCGTACGGCCATTGTTATTGCTCACCGTCTTTCAACTATTCAGAAAGCGAATAATATTATTGTCGTTGATAAAGGCCGGATTGCTGAACAGGGCACTCACGAAGAATTGCTTCAGCACGAAGGTTTCTACGCCAATTTATATCGAATGCAATATAAAGAAATGGTGTAGCCAATTTATAGGTTTTTGCATATTTGCCTAAATTCTGATTAGGTATGCCTACGGCTATTGTACCCAAAACGACTCCAAAACGGAAAAGGAAAATACCAGATTATCTGGTGTATGAGGTTATGGATGGTAAGCCCATTTAGTATAAGGGCTATCAATCGGTACTCAATAAAACCAAAACTTTGGAGGATATTATGGGCTATGATTCGCCTTAGGCAGAATTAGTCAGTTTTCTGCTATCAATTGTTTATCAATCTATTGACCGTACAAAATACCGCGTCTACACCAACGAAATCGGAAGTCATATTGATAGTAACAATAACCTATCGAACTAATTCGTAGGCTATTTTTTGAACAGCGCTTCCTCTTCTTCGGGGCCAGTGCCCGAACTACCCTCTATAATCACATCGTGACCAGATACATTGGGTGTCGCCTTCGCTGGGCCAGGACCACTCCCGTCAAGTGCATAGGCAATAGAATCAGCCAGATTATCGGGAGCAATTTTCGCGGACTCCTTCTGATCTGAATCAACAGGCTTCGGATAATCCTCGCCAGCATTTTGATCGATAACTTCCTCATCAGCATTCGGATCGTTGTCCATAACCGAAGGTACCTGGCTCGAACTGCCACCGGTCAACTCACTAGGATTGAGCATGAAATGTCGCATGGTTGTCGATGAGTTTGATTCTCACCTATAACCTACAAAATGGTCTGGCTGTTTAATTTGGTATAAAATGCCTGCTTATATACATACTATTTTTCTTTTTCAGCTTGAAGTACTTCTTAGTATGTAATCTTGAGGTTTTGGTTTCCAATCATACATTGCATTTCTTAAAGATCTTACAGTCAATCTATTATCTAACATAGGTAGCTTGAAAATAAGAGCATACTGTGTAAGTTTGCCCAAACCCCTCTTCCATGAAAAAACTGCTACCTCTTTTATGCTTATTCGTACAAGTAGGATTAGCTTCAACGCCCCGCATCGACAGCCTGAAACGGGAATTAGGAAGATTAGATAGCCAACCGAATGGATATACGAAGGATACGCTCACGTTCAACACGATAAAGGCTGTAATGAGAGCTTATGCAGACCGGAACGTTGATTCTGCCTTTTATTACAATAAGCTGATTACCAAACTATGTATTGAGAAAAAACTAGAAAATCATCTCGTCTATGCTTACTTCTATACTGGGCTTTTATATCAAATAAAAGGAGATAATTATAAGGCTCTGAAATTTCTTTATAAAGCTCTGTCAATGGCCCAAAAGCTGAACCAGTACGTCCAAATGGCAGCATCATATGGGCAATTAGCTCAGGCATATTTGAGTCTTCACAATAATGAGAAGGCTATGAGACTTTGTCAGCAGGGATTAGCAATTCTGGACAAAACCTCATTTACTGAGTCTTATCGTGAACGATTAGCACTCCTGAACGCACAGGGCGTAATTTATCGCGAACAGGGAGAACTAGAGAATTCTCTGAAAGTCAGTCAGTCAATGTACGACCTGAGTCGAATAAAGCCCTACAATCCCTGGTACGAATCACATGGATTACATGCCATCGGCTTAGTCTACAAAGAGTTAAGTGATTTGACTAAAGCTATTGATTATCACAAAAAAGCACTTGTGATCGCTCGCAAAAATGGGAGTATAGAGCTGGCTGTTAATATTTTAGTTAATACTGCCGACATATACATTCGACAAAAAAACTGGCAGCAGGCTATAGCGTATTGTAACCAGGCTAAAGAATTAGCCCAATCGGCAAAAAATACCAGAATCGTTGCCGAAGCCTACGAAAAGCTGTACAAAATTTATCAGCAAATCGGTAATCCAGCAAGTGCATTAAAAGCCTACGAAAACTACGTTCTGCTGAAAGACAGTTTGTCAAAAGAAACAAACCAGCAACGACTCGAAATGCTACAGGCTCAGTATCAAAACACGAACGCTTTACAAAAGGAACAACTACAATCCCAGCAATTGGCACAAACGCGAAACGGACTCTTTGGGGGCATAGTTGCTATTTTGCTCATTGCCGGTCTACTTTTCTGGAACAACCGTCAACTACAAACCAAAAATCGGGAAATTGACAAACAGCGAACCTTGCTCGAAATGGTAAGAGAACAACTGGCCGAGAACAATAAAACGCTGGAAATACGAGTAAACGAACGTACAGAAGAACTCGTCAGGGCCAACCAAGAATTGATTCGAAAAAACGAGGCAATAAAAGCGGCTCATTTTAAAGGGCAAACGGTTGAACGAAAGCGAGTGGCACTCGAACTGCACGACAACCTGAGCAGTTTGCTTAGTGCCGTCAATATGAGTATTCAGGTCATCAATCCTCAGAATCTCTCAGAACCAGAGCAGACCGTTTATCGAAATGTAAAACAGCTCATTCAAAAAGCCTATGCTGAAGTACGAAATATTTCACATAATATCCTTCCCATTGAACTAGAGCGAGACGGATTGGTAACAACGCTGAATACATTAATCAACCAACTAAACCAAAATTCGCCATTAGAGTTATCGCTCGCTATAACGGGGTTTCAGAAGCGCGTACCCGTCGAAATAGAATTTAATGTTTACAGCATTGTGTTCGAATTAGTCAACAATGCAATCAAGCATGCCAATGCTACGACTATACTCGTCAGCCTGCACAGAACTGATTCCGGCATTGATTTACGCGTCACTGACGACGGAATTGGATTAGAGCAAAATACGGGCAAACGGGGCATCGGCCTGCAAAATATTCAGACCAGACTGGATTCTCTCGGCGGCACATTCGATAGTAAGCAACCAACCGATAAGGGAACCCGGATACATATAAAAATTCCCATTGAGACGGTTCATATCAATGGGAATGAGTGGAATACATAAGATAACTGCAGCCCCGATTAATTAGACTGGCTCGATTGGATTCATGTCGGCCATTCTATCTTCAGTTTGTGGGTCAAGATCTTCAAATTCCTCAACTATGAATCCATTCTTTTGGGGATGTGGAAAAAGAAAGCCCTTTTTCATAGTGTCTTCGAACCAGGCCCTATCGAACGATATCAAAATTTCTATACTCTTATTTGCTATTATATGGCCTGGCCCCGGATTGGGAGCACGCTTTAGCCGGGGCTTAAATGCCAACGTCTCCCGTCGAGGATTAACCTCATCATCGTGAAGGAGAACCAATGTAAATTGAGGTGTCTGAGCAATGGTTGCTTTCCCTTTCAGGAGGTAATATCTAAATTTTACTTCTTTTGATTCTTTCTCTTCATTCGATTCAGCCATTATTTTGAGTGGGATTTAAACGTGGAACAATTAAGTTAAACAAGTTGATATTTAATGGCATACTTCACCAGCCCAATGGTTGTCTGTACGCCTAATTTCTGCATAAGATGTTTGCGGTGCGTTTCTACCGTTGTGGGGCTAATGAATAGTTTTTCAGCTATTTGCGTACCCGAATATTCCTGAGCAATCAATTTCAGGACATCCAGTTCGCGCTGGGTGATCGCTATCTTTTGCGGCTTATTGGTATCGGGCACTAGCTCGATACCCGTTTCATTGGCCAGTTGCATCAATACCTTCTCACTGTAAAATTTATTCCCCTGACTGATCATCCTCAACGCTGTTTCCAGTTCGGTTCGTTCAGCGCTTTTCAGTACGTAGCCGTCAGCGCCCGCACGAATCGCTTCTTTGATGGCATCGGGTTCATCGGCTACGGTCAATAAACAAATTTTTACATGAGGAAAACGCTCACGGAGTTGAAGCGTCAGTTCGATACCTCCCATCACGGGCATTTGGACATCCGAAACAACAAGGGTTATGTCCGGTTCAATTTCCAAGGTTGTTAATACCTGTCGGCCATTGGTATGTTTCGATACAACTTCAATATCGTCGATACTCGACAGGAGCATAGTCAGGCTATCCAGTATCATTCGATGGTCTTCGGCAACGAGAATACGCATGGTGCGGTATCAGCAGTAGATAAATCAATCTCAAAAATAAATAACTATCAGTCAATAAATTACAGATCACTATGGGTTATTAATTTCTGTATTGAATAAGGATATAAATCAAAAGTTATTGACCTACATTCAGCAAAGTCGGAGCCATTCCGACCTTGCTGCGTAGGCGGATAAGTTGATGGTGTGGATAAGCGAACATGACAAAGGTCACGCTTATGACCTCTCCTTAAAATCCCTAATCCTGATGATTTAGTATCCTATAATTTAAGGATATTCACCCACCACTAACAAAAACGCCCGGCTATTTACCGGGCGTGAAAAAAAACCTATTTAATTTTTTATTCTTCAATTAGTCTACTGACCAGAATTTTATCGATTCGACTTTTATCCATGTCCATAATTTCAAACCGGTACTTGTGCCAAACAAACGTTTCACCAGTCTTTGGAATATCTTTCAGAATATGGAGCGCAAATCCGCCGAGTGTATCGAAGCCGGTTAGTTCCCGTCTGGTTTGGGCGTTGATGTTAATTGAGAAGTAAGACAGAAAATCCTCAAACGGTAATTGGGCATCAATCAGGAAGCTACCATCTTCACGTTCCCTAATTTCATAATCTGCATTAACGTCGTCATTGATGTCGCCAACCAATACATCAAGAATATCGTTGAGGGTAATAATTCCCAAAACTCCGCCATATTCATCAACAATAATGCCTACGTACTGACGTCGTTCCCGAAATCGCTCAAGAACCTGATAGGCCCGATTATTCTCAGGGACAAATAAGGCATCCCGCTTTATATCATTCAGATGCAGTAGTTCGGTATCGAGGTCTTTTCCCAGAAAGTCTTTAGAATAAATCAGTCCAACCACCTCATCCACACCACCATTACAAAGCGGATAAACGGAGTGTTTGTATTCCAGAATTTTAGCCTTGTTTTCAGCAAGATCATCTTCCAGATCGAGGTAGACGATTTCCTGCCGATTACTCATCAGCGAAGTAATCTTACGGTCGCCAAGCTGAAATACGTTCTGAACAATCTCCTGCTCAATTTCTTCGATGGCTCCGCCAGAGGTGCCTTCCTGAATCAGGCTTTTAATTTCCTCTTCCGTTACAGCACTCTCGTTGGGTTTGATATTGAGCACCTTAAGCAATAAATCGCTTGAAACGGTCAGCAGTGCAATAAATGGCGAGGTCACTTTCGACAATAAAATCATCGGCCCTGCCATCGTTTTGGCAATACCTTCCGGATTGGATAGTCCAATGCGTTTAGGTACCAATTCACCAAACACCAGCGAAAGATAAGTCAACAACAAAAGAACCAAGACGACGGCAATCGAGTTTGCGTAAGGTTTTAGAATATCTATTTGCGCGACGAAAGCCTGTACATCATCTGTCAGTTTATCGCCAGAGAAAATACCCAGTAAAATACCAATCAGGGTAATCCCAATCTGTACAGTCGATAAAAAGCGATTGGGTGAATTCGATAAATCCAGCGCAACTTGCGCCCGACGATCACCATTTTTGGCAGCGGCTTCTAATTTTGACCTACGGGAAGATACTAAGGCAATTTCTGACATCGAGAACACACCGTTCAGGAGCGTCAAAAGCAAAATAATAAGGAGTTCCACAAAGGAATAAGGTTGTCTGATTGCAAAAATATAGAAACTGAACTGGTTTGCAACAGGTTTAACCATGCGACAGATCAACTGTTTTGCTACTTTTACAACTTGAACCGCTACTGTTCTGATGATTGTTTTTATAAACGACCACCCAATCCGGCTCATTGGCCCCAAAGCCGCAGCTCAATTAACTAGTTCAGAGTCGACAAATAAGCCGACCTTCACGGATTACGATGAAATTGTTGACGCTCGTCTGGAAGTACTGAAAGAAGAAGCGCTGCATGGTCATTTGCTCATTCTGAACACAACGCCATCGACAATTAGCAAACTGCTCTCGCTGCTTCAAAAAGCTGATACAAGCCAGATGCTTTCGGTAACATTAGGTTGTTTGGATAAAGACGCTTGCGAAGAAGCTATAAAAAAACCATTCAAAATTATCAAGGCGGCCGGTGGCGTTGTGTTTAAGGGCGATAAACTGCTACTGATGTTCCGGCGTGGGGTTTGGGATTTGCCCAAAGGGAAACTAGACCTTGGCGAATCATCGAAAGAGGGAGCAGCCCGAGAAGTCGAAGAAGAAACGGGCGTTCGGGTATCGGTCAGCGAGCGAATCTGCACGACCTGGCATACGTATACACTCAATGGAAATCGTATTCTGAAACGTACTCGATGGTACCGAATGGGCGTTTTGGATGATAGTCGGATGACACCTCAAGCCGAAGAAGATATTGAGAAACTCGCCTGGCTGAACTGGCGTGAGACGAAATTAGCCCTTACGAATTCATTTAGCTCTATCCGGTACGTAATCGACGAAGCTGGTAAAGGCGAAAAGGTGTAATCTGGTCAGGCTATACCAACTTTCCTTCTTGTATTCGATAGGGTAAAAATTCATCGACATGCTGCCCATATCGATGTAGATCACGGATAATGCTGGAGCTAATCGGAGCCAGATGAGGAGATGTAATCAGGAAAACCGTTTCAACGTCTTCGTATATGTATCGGTTCACCTGCGAAATTCCATTTTCGTACTCAAAGTCCGTTGTATTTCGCAACCCACGAAGCAGAAATTTCGCGCCGAGTTCACGAGCAACATTCGCGGTTAGGCCATCGTAACTAATGACACGAACGGTAGGATAATCCACAAAAGCGCTCTCAATCAGGCGAGTCATTTGCTCAAGTGGAAAATAACGTTCCTTATGGGCATTGCGCCCGATGCCAATAACTACTTCATCAAATAACCGAAGGCCACGCAATACGATGTCTTCGTGACCCTTTGTAAACGGGTCGAACGAACCGGGGAAGAGTGCAATACGCTTCATATTTTCGCGAATTGCGACTGATTGACCGACTGACTGATTGAATAAATTTTTTGTCTATTCAATCAGTCAGTCGGTCAATCAGTCGCTTATTAAACCTAGTCCGTATAAACTTAAATAACGGTGGGCTGGTAAATCCTCAAATTCACCAGACAATGTCATGCCAGGAGGAATTTGACCAAATGACAGCTTAGGCAAGAAACGGCTTAATTCTGTGTAAGATTCTGCAAATGGGGTAATTTCCCCAAACAGGGAAATACTAACGGCATCGGCCACTAACCCTTGTTCGTCAAGAACATAAAATACATAATAGGCTAAATCCTGTACGTTTTTATACCCGAATCGATTGCAATAGCGGACTTGCTGATCTTTCCGGTATAAGATCGTAACAAACTCGTTTTCAAAATAGAGGTAAACATTGTTGGGTGTGAGCGCATGACGATTCAGGTCGGCTGTAGCCCTTATAATGGCACTCGTCTGATGAACAAACGTCATCGGTTGAAGCGGATATACTTCTGAAAAGTAATCCAGCAAGGAATGTTGCAGATTGAAAACTGATAGAAAGCCTTCACTCTCATGCAGATAAGACTGAGCCGACTCCTGTACTGGTAATGCACTGCCACGCATAAGCGTCAGATAACTATCCGCATATTCTTTGCGATACAACTCTTTAGGAATCAACGTGAATGAAGACGAATTGATGCCAATACGGATTTCCTGCCAGGTTTTCGCCGATAAGACAACGTGACCGCGAAAGATATCCGGAAGGAGTTCCACCAGTGTACGTTCATTTAGCAGCGAGGGAAACATAAAATCCTCGAGATAAATAGCCCGACCTCGGTTATCCTGTACCAATATCTGAAATCGATCCCGCCCGACTTCCAGACTTAACACGGACGTGTCCGTACTTCTAGGGTCGAATGAGACGTCCCGTATAGTAACAGTTGGTGCGAGGGTCACAGTGAGTTGCACAGATTCAGTAAACTAAAAGTAAATATTATCTCGATAATAGTTATGTTTTTATGGGCAGGCTGCAAAAATATTACTTATTTCAAATAGCCATGAAGCTTGAATACGTCATCGATCGACTGGCAATATTGAAATAACTGATGAACTTCTTTCGGAGGATACCATTTGATTTCCTCGAAACTCATCAATCGCACTTCTTCAATAATCTGGTCGTCCGGGCTCATCTCAGGGTCCATGCCTAACCGAAGGGAACCGCCAATAGCCCGAACCTCAAAAAACAACTCCATGGCATGAAGCGGGGGCTGAATGAATTCATTCACGAATAGCATATCACCAATCTCCACCACCAGTCCGGTTTCTTCTATAAATTCCCGCACCAGTGCGTCAGGAGCGGTTTCGTTAAACTGTGGACCACCACCTGGCGGGCACCAGAACGTATCGGTCAGACCAATTCCCCGATGCCGTACCATCAATAACTGATCGCCTTCCCGGTATAATCCACAAACCCGAAGCCGGAGTCGATTTCCATATAACTTCTGCACCTCCTGGCGGGACGAGTCTACACCAGGCAACTCTAATTTCTGCGTCATGCGATGATCTACTTGTAGGGGACGCAAAGGTAGGGTTTTAGTGATGAATTATAAGAGATGAACGCTGAGTGAGCTGACGCTGGTACTGTTTATCACTCATCGTTCATCTCTTATCACGCCTTAATACGTTCCAGTAATATAGCTTTCGAGTGAGTCGATCCGGGTTTTCTGATCCCGAATGATGGCTGTTACAACGTCATTAATCGAAATAATGCCAATCAACTCTCCTTTATCCATCACTGGCAAATGTCGAATATGCTTATCCGACATAATTACCATGCATTCGTCCAACGATTGATCAGGTTCAATCGTAATTACTTTGCTTGTCATAACATCAGCAACCCGTGTATCATCGGAATGCCGGTCTTTCAAAACGATCTTACGGGCATAGTCCCGTTCGGAGAAAATCCCTGAAAGTTCTCCATTGTCGACAACTAGTACGGCCCCGATATTCTTATCGGCCATGAGCCTGAGGGCATCCAGAACAGTATCCTCCGACGAAACGGAGTACAGGGCATTAATGGATTTACCCTGAAGAATTTGACGTATTTTCATTTGAGTCAGAAGGATTTAGTGGTGTGTGAAAATAATAAAAAAGGCTACAGAAGCAAAGGAAGCCCATGGAAAGATTAAAAAAGTAGTAAAAAATTGCTGTTCTTTTGCGGCTTGTTAGCCCATTTTGCCTTTTTTAGCATGCTGTTTTTTTGTAACTTAGAAGCATGAACGAAACCCAAACAGCCGCTCATTTGCTGGCTAAACGTTTCCCTTTTAAGCCCACTCCGGGCCAGTTACAATTTTTCAAACAGATTGGAGCTTTTATAACCCACGAAGATTACGAGCACTATCGCGATTGTTTTCTACTGCGTGGATATGCCGGTACAGGTAAGACAACCCTCGTCGGTACACTCATCAAAGTTCTTCCCCGATTCGGGTATAAATCGGTGTTGCTGGCCCCAACCGGTCGGGCCGCCAAAGTGATGACTAATTATGCAAAGAAACCAGCGCAGACTATCCACCGGAAAATTTACCGTCAGGTAGCTGATCCGGGATCGGGAACGCTGGCTTTTCAACGGCAAAAAAATTACCACGAAGACACGCTGTTTATTGTCGATGAAGCCTCGATGATTTCCGACGAAGCCGATTTTGGTGGCAAAGGATTGTTGACTGATCTAATCGACTTTGTCTTTGAAAATCCGGGGAATAAATTGATGCTCGTTGGCGATACAGCTCAGCTCCCTCCCATCGGTAAAGAGCTAAGTCCGGCGCTGGATCGTGGGTTTCTGGCCAGTTCGTTCGATATGACGGTTTATGAGCAGGAATTGACCGAAGTGATGCGTCAGGATGAAGAATCGGGCATTTTGTACAATGCAACCGGCTTGCGACTGCTCCTCAACGATGCTCCATCATCTAAGCCCAAAACGGTTAGTTTCGAGACGCTCCTCAGTGACAAACCAGCAGCAACGTCAACAGAAATCCCTGACATTCAATTAAATGTCCGTTCTTTCAGTGATATATACAAAATGCCCCTAACCAAACTGGAAGATGGTATTCGGTATGCCTATGACAAGTACGGGCGCGAAAACACGGCAATTATCTGTCGTTCGAACAAAACGGCCGTTCAATACAACCAGTTTGTTCGGCGCATGATCGACCAGTGTGAAGAAGAACTTGATGCGGGTGATATGCTCATGATTGCCCGAAATAATTATACGATTCTCGATGAAGACTCCTCGGCAGGATTTTTAGCGAATGGCGAATTCGTGGAAGTCCAGAAAATTCGGAATAAGGAAGAAATGCATGGTTTTCGGTTCGCAACCGTGACGCTACGATTGGTCGATTATGAAGACCAGCCCGATTTCGACGCGAAAATTATGCTCGATACGCTTCATTCGCCAGTCCCTTCGCTAACATCTGACCAATATAAAGCGTTGTATGAAAGCGTGATGAAGGATTACTTTTATATAAAGAGTAAAAAAGAGCGGGCCGAAGCCATTAAGCGCGATCCGTACCTGAATGCGTTACAAGTGAAATTTGCCTATGCCCTTACCTGTCACAAAGCGCAGGGGGGGCAATGGAGTGCGGTGTTTATCGATCAGGGTTTTTTACCGGATGGCCAGGTGAACGATGAGTTTGTACGATGGCTGTACACGGCTCTGACCCGATCCACCGACGAAGCGTTTCTCATGAACTTTAATTCGCAGTTTTTTACGTAAACTGGATTATGACTCTTCAATGGATCATGAGTGCCTGCATTGGCGTTGGTCTGGCTGCCTGTTGTGGGTTCCGGATATTTGTGCCATTGTTGATTGCCAGTCTTGCAACTAAGTTTGGGATCATCAATATTTCCCCAGATTTTGCCTGGCTCGGTCAATGGCCAGCCCTGTTGGGGTTAACCATAGCAACTATAGTTGAAGTAGGTGCTTATTATATTCCCTGGCTCGATAACGCACTGGATGCGGTAGCTACACCCGTCTCGATTATTGCCGGAACACTGCTCAGTACATCATTTTTGCAGATCGACGATCCTGTCCTGAAATGGGGATTGGGGCTGATGTTTGGTGGAAGTTCAGCAGGAATTATTCAGGCAGGCACTAGTTTAATACGGCTTGGCTCGACCGCTACAACCGGGGGAGTCGCTAACCCTGTTGTGGCAACGGGCGAAAACGTTGCCTCTTTTGGTCTATCATTATTCACGATTTTTCTGCCATTAATTGCGATCGTCGTAATAGGTGTGGTACTGATTTTCGTTCTTGGGCGACTGATTGCTAAGCGAAAAATCTGGTTTAGCCGTCCCAAAAAGCAAGCGGGTGGATCGATTAGCCAAATTCCACGCAGCAATAATGGGCGGCATTAAGAATTAAACGTTGAAGGTTGGCTAACGCAGCAGTGCTGCGTTAGCCAACCTTCAACGTTTACCCTGAAATAATCACCTGCTTTTATAACTTCTCCACCGTCCGACGAACGAAGGCTGTCAAGTCGGCACCAGTAAGCATATTTTGCGACAGGAGCGCCAGATCATAAACCTGCTTCACCAGCGATTTTTGTGAATCGGCATCCGTTTCAGCCAAGATTTTGCTGATTAGCGGGTGGTTGGCGTTAACGACCACATTGTACGTCACAGGTAAATTTCCGTAGAATGATTGCTCGCCCGAAAGCGCTGACATATCTTTCATCCGACGCATAAACTCTGGCAACGTGATCGTTACAGGCAATTCATCTGTTGGCTGAGCTTCAATGCTTACATTGAGCATTTTGTTGTTCAGAACCTCTTCGAAAACTCCTTTCAGTTTTGTCTTATCATCTTCCGACAGCACGCTTTCGTTATTCAGACCTTTGTCAATGATCTTATCAAGCGTATCGGCATCAACGCGTTGGAAGTGTACTTTTTCAAGTTTCTGCTCCAGGGCATTAATGAAGTGTGCATCAATGATATTATCCATCAGCAGAACATCGTACCCACGGCGCGTTGCCGATTCTATATATGCATGTTGCTGTTTCGAGTCGGTCGTATACAGAATTACCAGCGTTTCGTTTTTATCGGTCTGGTTGGCCTGAATTTTCTCGCGGTATTCATCCAGCGTAGCGTATTTGCCATCCGTATTTTTGAGCAATACAAAGTTTTTCGCCTTATCCCAGAATTTCTCATCGCTCAGAATACCATACTTGATAAACAAGCCGATATCATCGAATTTTTCTTCAAATGCTTTTCGATCGGCATTGAACAGGTCGTTGAGTTTATCGGCTACTTTACGGGTGATATAGCCATTGATTTTCTTGACATTCGCGTCGGCTTGCAGGAAACTCCGTGATACGTTGAGCGGAATATCGGGCGAGTCGATTACGCCGTGCAGCATCATCAAAAAGTCAGGAACAACATCCTTTACCTCATCGGTTATAAATACCTGACGGCTATAGAGTTGAATTTTTTCGCGCTGGAAACGCAGTTCGTTTTTGATACGTGGAAAGTACAGAATCCCAGTCAGATTGAATGGATAATCGACATTCAAATGAATCCAGAACAACGGTTCTTCGCTCATTGGGTATAGTTCGCGATAGAACGTTTTATAGTCTTCATCCGTCAATTCCGATGGAGCTTTGGTCCAGATCGGCGCGGTGTTGTTCACGGCCTTTCCATCGAACTCAACTGTCACGGGCAGGAATCGGGCGTATTTATCCAGAATACCCTGTAAGCGACCTTTGTTAAGAAATTCTTCCGAATCAGAAGCGATATGCAGAATGATGTCAGTACCTCGTTCGGCACGCTCCGCAGTAGTCAATTCAAATTCAGTCGAGCCATCGCACACCCAGCGTACGGCTTCAGCACCATCACGATACGATTTCGTAACGATTTCAACCGTTGAAGCTACCATGAACGCCGAGTAGAAACCAAGCCCGAAATGACCGATAATTTGGCCTTTATCATCGGTCTTATCTTTGTATTTTTCCAGGAAATCAGTTGCGCCAGAAAAAGCAATCTGGTTGATATATTTCTTCACTTCATCGGCAGTCATGCCGATTCCGTTATCACTGACTGTAATCGTTTTGGCTTCTTCGTCCAGCGAAACAGTAACTTTCAGATCGCCTAATTCGCCACCGAATTCGCCAAATGACGAAAGTTGACGGAGTTTCTGAGTCGCATCGACGGCATTCGAAACAAGCTCGCGAAGGAAAATTTCGTGGTCGGAATAAAGGAATTTCTTGATAATTGGGAAGATATTCTCTGTATGGATCGAAATCTGCCCTTTCTCGTTTTGTACGGCTTCCATAAAGTATGATTAGCTATAAATATTGAGTATGGTATATCTGCCCGCTCTTCAAATCCTGTTCCAACCTATTCAACTCTGACAGATTGACAGTTCTCATACTATTGATAGACTATACAACCCTTTCTGACTACTCAGGGTCTATCTTAGCAAAATTGTTGTCGCCATGAGAGCTGTTTGCTATTTACTGCTTGTTGTCTTATTAAGTTGCCAATCTAACAATGAAACTATTGTAGGTCCAGAGCGGACTGCACTGGCTTTCATTGATAATAGTACTATTTACGCTGATGGTTGTGAAGTAAATATTCAATTAGATTCGGGAACGTTACCAAATACAGGATCACAGTATAAACCAACAGCTGCGACATTACCCCTTGTCGAACGAGCCATAAGCGCCCTAGCCGCTAAAGATTCCGTCCGTATACCCATTAAAATTCGTTTTATGGAAACGGCTAACCGAAGTGTAATACATTGTGGCTGGGTAAGTCCTACTGTTACAGAAATTAAGGTTCTGGAAATTAGTAAGCGTTGAAAAGTATAATTTCCGTAAACAACAGCCCAATGAAAACTGCTTTCTGTTGCCTATTAATCTTATTGCTGAGTTGTAAGCAAGAAGCTATGAACGGGCCCGGACGTGTGGAGGCCGCCTTTATTTCGGATAGTCAACTAATTGCCGATGGATGCGAAGACAACGTCCGTCTGGCGAAAACGGATTCAACTGGCAACCAAATCATCTATAAACCAACTGCCGCTACGCTATCCATTTACCGAAAAGCGCTGAGTGATATTCCTTCTTCCACAAATACACTTGAACGAGCCGTTACAGTCCGATTTCTTGAGACAGGGCAACAAGTAGAATTATTATGTGGCTGGGGCCATAAACCCAAAGTAGGTGAGATTGACATTCTGGAGATCAAACCTCGATAAGATCTGTTCACATAGATTGAACAGGCATCCGACATTGATTGTTACACCTGCGTATGACTACGCAAACGTACACCGACATCAACTTAACTGAACTTGAAATGCTCCGTCAGCAGCCTAATACGGCTGTTATTGATGTACGCGACGAATGGGAGTTTGACGAGTTTAATATTGGCGGTATCAATATTCCTTTACCTGATATTCGAGCCCGAAAAACTGAGCTACTCCCCTACCATTCTCTGATTGTTCTGTGCACAAATGGCGCTCGAAGTCGAGTAGCCGCTAAAGATTTTCTTCGTCAACCTGAATTTCAGGACAAATCTATTTATCACCTCCACGGCGGCATTGTTGAGGATGTAGAGTAAGTAAGATGTGTGAACTGATTGTCTCTCTACTTCACACATCTTATAGCATACATCACACTTACCTACGTTACAATCGTGAAGCCGGGTTTGGCTGCCTGTTTTTCGACATGGGGTAAGTTTATCTGAAGAATATCGTGCACATTCACCCGTATTAATTGACTTAATTGATTCAAAGGCAAGTCATTACGCTCTAGTCCGAAAGGCTCTTCAATTTCTTCACCAATCATTTCCAAACCCACTAGTATATACGACGTGAGCATTACAGCCGGAATTGTCATATACCCATAAACTGACACAACCGTAAAAGGCAGTAGGATCACATAGAGCATTATGAATAGCTTGATAAACAGCATATAGGAGAATGGAATCGGCGTACTTTTGATCCGCTCACAAATGCCACAAACATCCATCAATGACGTTAAATACTGATTCAGGTTGATATGCTGCGATTCTGAAATCTGACCTTCCCGATACAATGCTTCTGTTTTTACCCAAAGCTGATTGGATACGCCCGCCGGTTTGTGATCAAAGTTACTCAGGTCACGCTTTTCACCTTCTTCAACTACATCGAGTTCGTGCATTCCAGGCATTTCGCGCAGGTGATTCTTAAGCGCAAATGGAAAATTAGAAATCGCTTTGGCAAAGAAAAGTCGGCTCTCTTCATCGCCCTGCGGTAAAACAGCGTTGAAAAAGATGGCCAGATTTCGGCAATTATTGACTAATACGCCCCAAGCCTGCCGACCTTCATAAAATCGGTCATAGGCGGTATTGGTCCGAAAAAGTAATAATAAGCTCAACAGAATACCCATTGCCCCAAGAAATGGCGCCGGTGTATCTTTCAGGCGTAAATCAACGTAGTACATTTCGCCAATCGTAACCACCATTACGTAGAGAAACACAACGACCAAACGACGTACCAAAGCCTTAGCCGTTGGTCCCGTATGAAAATGCCAGATTGAGGAAAGAAGTCCTTTGTTTTTATAAAGAATCATTCAGTGCGATGATAATGAATAGTGTAGTACAGTTTTGTTAACTGCTAATTACCCTAAACAGTTATCATACCAGAAAAAACACGTTTGGCTGGCCCAATCAGATAAATATTATCAAACTGTCCATTGCCCAACGGATTGAATGACACACGAAGATTACCACCCAATGTTCGAATAAATACCGGATCAGCCATGTCCAGTTGCTGATGAGCCACTAGAGCAACAGCTGTTACTCCTGTTCCGCAGGAGTAGGTTTCATCTTCGACACCCCGCTCGTAGGTTCTGACAAACAGCGTATTCCCATCGATCACCTGGGCAAAATTAGCATTCGTACCGCCGGGTTGGAAGCGGGTATCGTATCGAACAGAACGACCTTCTTCAACGACTTCAAGCATTTCCAGGTCATCTTCAAAACGAACTACGTGCGGTGAACCCGTATTCAGAAATGTAAGACCTTCACGATTTTCAATATCGGATACATCGCTCATTTTCAAGAATATATCTTCTTCGCAAACAACCGCAATATGTTCGCCATCGACGGCCCGAAAACGAGTTTCGCTCTCGAACAGGCCCAGGTCATGCGCAAAGCGGACAATACATCGGCCACCATTACCGCACATACTCCCTTCAGCCCCATCGGCGTTGAAATAAACCATCCGAAAATCGTATTCCGGATCATTCTGAAGTAGAATTAGTCCATCAGCGCCAATGCCAAACCGACGGTGGCAAAGGCGTTCAACCAATGCCTGATCTGAAGCTGGAAACGTCTGATCGCGGTCGTCAATCAGCACAAAATCATTTCCGGTACCCTGGTATTTAAAAAAGTTGAAGTTCATGAAAGTCGATTCTAAAATAAAAAAGCCACCCTTTCAGGCAGCTTTTGATTCTTGGAGAAAACAGAACAGGCAATTAAGCTGCTGCAACTGCCTTTGGCTTGCGCTCTTTCAGACGTGCTGCCTTACCTTGGCGGCCGCGTAGATAGAACAACCGAGCCCGGCGAACTTTACCCAGACGAACAACTTCAATTTTGTCGATATTGGGCGACAGCAGTGGGAAAATCCGCTCAACACCCACACCGTTCGATACTTTGCGCACGGTGAATGTTTCGCCACCGCTGCTTGGGTTACGGCGTTGAATTACCGTACCGGTAAATATCTGAATGCGTTCTTTATTGCCTTCGCG
The DNA here is from genome assembly GCF_054776975.1 of Spirosoma harenae. NCBI lineage: Bacteria > Pseudomonadati > Bacteroidota > Cytophagia > Cytophagales > Cytophagaceae > Spirosoma > Spirosoma harenae. Next base: position 271,485 of record NZ_BAAHBD010000014.1, read on the forward strand.
GATTTTAACGTGTACGTTTACCGTATCACCCGCCCGGAATGTGGGCAACTCGGTGCGACGCTGCGCGTTGTCTGCCTCCACTAATTTGATTAACTCGCTCATGACCGTATATAATCGCCAGATAAGTATTTGCGAAATGAGCCGCAAAGATAGTAATTTTCTCCGTACGAAAGAAAATACTTTTGTAAAATTACGGCGAATATGCGGAGTACACTGACACCGACCTTATGAAAATACTGAATGTTGACCAAATTAGAGCTCTTGATCAATCTACTATTGAACATGAACCCATTGCCCCAATAAATCTGATGGAGCGCGCTGCGCTGGCATTTGTTGATTGGTATGTAAATCGGTTTCCTGATACAACACCTACTAAATTATTCTGCGGACTTGGTAACAACGGAGGAGATGGATTAGCCATCGCTCGCCTGCTTTTAGAACGCAATTATCCAATTGAAGTCAATGTTGTCCGCTACGCCCCGCGCGAGTCGGATGATTTTATGCATAATCATCGGCGGCTCAAACTGCTCACCGAAACCATACATTACATCGAGTCAGCGCAGGCGATTCCGGCACTTCGCCACAACGAGGTCGTTATCGACGCAATTCTTGGAACGGGACTAACTCGGCCAACGGAAGGCATTGTGAAGAGTGTAGTTGAAAGCATCAACCGGTCGCCAGCCACAGTCATTTCGGTCGATATTGCTAGTGGTCTTTACACGGATCAACCCAATGATCCGACCGATGTGATCGTCGAACCTGATTATACCGTTACGTTTCAGTTGCCAAAACTGGCGTTTATGCTCCCTAACAATGGCCCCTATGTGGGCGATTGGCATATTGTCGATATTCGTTTGCGCAAACGATTTATTGATCTGGCTCCTACGCCTTACTATTTTACGCAACCGCAGGACGCCCGTTTACTACTTCGAAAGCGAAAACGCTATTCGCATAAAGGCTCGTTTGGCCATGCCTTGTTATTGGTAGGCAGCTACGGAAAAATTGGCGCAGCGGTTCTGGCAGCAAAAGCCTGTTTGCGGTCGGGAGTTGGTTTACTTACAGTTCAGACTCCTAAGTGCGGCTACAATATCTTACAGACTGCCGTTCCCGAAGCCATGTGTCGACCCGATGGAGGAACCAATGTATTAACCGGAACGCTGGATCGGGGTATCAGTGAAATAGGCGATCTCGGCCCAGCCGATTACACGACCGTTGGCGTCGGTCCGGGAATCGGGAAATCGCATGAAACACTGGATATGCTGAAAGGCGTATTGAAATCGGTGAAAAAGCCAATGGTCATAGACGCTGATGCGCTAAATCTGATTGCTGAAAACACTGAATTACTGAAACTTATTCCTGCCAATAGCATTTTAACCCCTCATCCTAAAGAGTTCCAACGGCTAACAAAAGCCTGGCAGGATGATTATGAAAAACTAAATATTCTGCGGGATTTTGCAAAAAAGCACCGGGTCATTGTCGTCTTAAAAGGGGCTTACTCAGCGATTGCTACGCCGGATGGAGATGTTCATTTCAACTCTACAGGCAACCCTGGCCTAAGCACGGGTGGTACGGGTGATGTCCTGACAGGTGTCGTGACGGCTTTACTAGCTCAAGATTACGATTCTGTCGAAGCTGCTGTACTGGGTGTGTTTATGCATGGATTAGCGGGTGACAGAGTTGCTGACCAACGCGGACAAATCGGCATGACTGCTTCAGATATTGTTGATGCCCTTCGCTGGGATTGACCCCGTATTGACTTGTGTTACGTATATACGGAGCGGTTACTTCTTTAAACCTGCTCCGTCTTATTTCAAACTACACGTTCAGCCGCTTGCACTTTAGATCAACGTCAGATCAGGTAGTTATACGTAATGAAAATTTACGGGGTTTTTGCGCTATTGCGGCATTGAACAAATAGCCAATTTTGCCCCGTAAACAACTTATACTGACGAACAAATGAAATCCACCGCCCAGCGAAGCTGGCAATTTGACCAACCAGCCCGAAAAACGAAACCGGCCATTGATATAACGACTGCTTTAGGAAGCCTGACGGTTGCCCTACTGGGCTATATCCTTTACCACATTTATCCGCTCGTATCTAAAGGGGTGCTTTGGTAAGCATTTCAAGTTTCAAGACTTAGTAAAAATGAGCGCATTGGCCATGCTGATGCAGGAAGTATCTTAAATTGTCCTTATTTGTATAAAAGGTGTTTGTAAGATGCTTCCTGCGGCAGCATGACAAAATAGTTATTTCATAACCTGATACGTAAATAGGGCGGCTACATATGCAAGGCTCATCATATAGACTAATTGCACAGTAGGCCATTTCCAGCTTTTTGTTTCGCGTTGTGTAGCGGCTAATGTGCTCATACACATCATCGCAAATACATAGAAAATCAGCAGCGACCAGGCTAACGCAGGTGTGTACATGGGTCCACCCGTTTTGGGATTACGTTCCTGGCGAAGTCGCTCGCGAATGGTAACGCCTGTTTCATCGTCGCTGCTGCCGATGCTGTAGATCGTAGACATAGTGCCGACAAATACCTCGCGGGCAGCAAAGGAACTGAGTAGCGCAATACCAATTTTCCAGTCGTAGCCGAGCGGTCGAATTACGGGTTCGATAAAATGGCCAAATAGCCCCGCATAAGAGGCCTCAAGCCGTTCAGAGGCAATGTGATTTTCTAGTTCATCCGCTGCCATTGTTGAATTTTGTTGCCTTGCCCGAGTTTCTGCCTGCTCCATCGCATCGCCAGGACCATAGCTGGCTAGTACCCACAACACAATTGAAATCGCGAGAATAACCCGACCCGCTTCCCAAACAAACGCCCGAACGCTTTCCCAAACGGTTAGTCCGACGTGGTTCCAACGGGGGAGTTTAAACGTTGGCAATTCCATAATGAAATAGCTACGTTCTTTTGTCTTAAGAACCAGTTTTAGTATATAAGCAGCTAGTAGTGCACTCACCAGACCTAGCAAATATAAGCCCATCAACGCTAACCCCTGTACGTTAAAAACGCCCAGCACACGCTGGTTTGGGACAACCAACGCAATCAGAATTGTATAGATCGGTAACCGGGCCGAACAACTCATCAGTGGTGTTACCAAAATCGTAATTAATCGGTCACGGCGGGTCCCGATGCTACGCGCTGCCATAATGGCCGGTACGGCGCAGGCAACGCCTGAAATCAGCGGTACGACACTACGGCCATTCAGCCCGAATTTGCGCATAATCCGATCCATAATGACCATCACCCGCGACATATAACCCGATTCTTCGAGCAAAGCTACTAGCAGGAACAGAAACGCAATCTGCGGAATGAACACTAAAACACCACCAATACCCGCCAAAACGCCATCGGTTAGTAAATCGGTAAGCGGACCAGCGGGAAGCTGTTCTTTCAGCCAACCATTCAACCAGGCAACACCATTATCGATACTATCCATAAATGGTTGAGCCCAGGCAAAAATGGCCTGAAAAATCAGCAGCAGAACCAGGGCGAAAATTGCGTAACCCCAAATAGGATGCAGGAGAATCTTATCCAGTTTCTGACTCCAGGTAGGTTGACCAACTGGCCGCTTATTTGTTGTCGTTTCAGCCACAACACTGGCTATTCGTTTATAGCGTGTGATCGTTTCGGCTGCCTGAAAGGTATGTTCGCTAAACTGATATTTATCGATAATAGCATCTAAACCAAGCTGTTGCTCTCGATTCAGAAACGTAAATCCATCATGCTGAATGATATATTGTAGCGCCAGGTAATTATTATCAAGACCATATTGAGCCTTCGTATCCGTAATTAATCCCTCGGCCTCGTCCAGGGGATCGAAAAAAAGTTTACCCGGCAAAGTTGGTTCATTGATTTGCGCCAGAACCGCTTTCTTGAGTTGATCTGTCCCTTCTCCCGTTCGGGCATTAATACGGACAACCGGTACCCCTAAGAGCATCGCTAACTTTACGGCATTCACCTCTTTAGCCTGCTGATGCGCCACATCCAGCATATTCAGGGCCAGGATAACAGGAACACTTAGATCAGCGACTTGCGTGAAGAGCAGTAAATTCCGGTGCAGATTAGATGCATCTACCACAACAATAGCCACATCTGGGTAATCGGAGTGAGCCGGATTGGCTAGAATATCCGTAACGATTTGTTCGTCCAGCGATTTCGGATAAATAGAATATACGCCAGGAAGATCAACAACTGTGGCTGTTGTTTGGGAGTCAATAAGCCAAGTTCCAGATTTTTTATCGACTGTAACCCCGGGAAAGTTGCCTGTTTTCTGACGCAGACCTGTCAGTTGGTTGAACAGAGACGATTTACCAGCGTTCGGATTGCCAACAAGGGCGATTACGGGGGAACTCAACTGTTTACAATTTGTGGTTTATGGCTTATTGCGATCTGATGACTACAGACAATAATCCATAAACTAGTCAATAAAAATAGTAGCAGCCTCTGATTTACGCAGGGCCAGACAGTATCCTGATACATCCAGACAAATAGGATCCCCTAAGGGCGCTTTGCCGCATAAGCAAACTTCAGAACCTGGTAAACACCCCATTTCCAGCAACTTAAGTGACATTGTCTGGTTACTAAATGACTGAATTGTGGCTCGTTCACCAATTTTCAAATCAGCAACACTTCGTTTTTGCATAGGTGGGTACTATTAAACTTATTTAGATTCAGTTTAAGTAATGCAAGATTACGGCAGAAAGTTCTCGGATGCAAATTGCCGCCTATAAATCCTGGCTCTTCAGACCTTCAAACTCCCTTTTACGTCACTTCCACGCCAGGTCTTAACGAAGAATCTTCTGAATAACGACAAATTATAGGTTTTCCTGTAGGCAGAATGTAGGTGTTTGTAGAGAATTCGGGAAACGACGGAGCCTGACCTTTGTCATGTTCTTAAACAACTCAATTTTCTAAACAAACCGAATCATGTCTACTACGAATGTTTTAAAACACACAGCCCTACTGATGGGCGTCTGCTTTTTACAAATTGTGCTGTTTGCCAGCTATACGATGAATGTATGGCAACATCCTTTAGTACTGCTGATCATGGTCTTAGTACCTGTCTTTCTACTCGCCAAAACATACCAGCGAGAGCGTAATTGGTTCAATACAGCCAGCAAAACTTCCGGGCAAATTATTGACCGTCGAGTTCGAATCGTTTGGGGTAAACTGAGAAGAAGACTTACTGTAGAATACGTGCTGAATGGGATCACGTACAAATACTATTCGTATCACGGCCTGTTTACCAAAGCGCCACAGGTAGGAGCTTCCTATCCTTTGTTGTACAATCCAGCTCAGCCAAATGCAGCTCGCGAACGTGGCGATTTTCTAGGTACGATCGTACCCTGGATTGCTATGTCATTCAGCGCAATTCTTCTTGCCTTCATCTCCTATTACGTATTCACCACTCCAGACGCACTACCCGTTTCAATGGCCGCTGGTAAGTAAACCCATTATGCTGCAACTCGCCAGACGCAAATTATAGGTTTTCCTATAGACCGAATGTAGGTCTTTGTGGATGGTACACCAGCAAATAACCCAAGACCTTTGTCATGCTTTAACAATCAACTACTTATGCAAACAGCACTGCCTACCTCCGCTACCCACGCGCTCACCAGCGCCGACCATAAAACTGACGATGAAGGCTTCTTCACCGTACTCTACGAAATCATCCGTCGCCACCCGGTTTTGTTCACCGTCTTATTTATGATTCCCTTCGTGGCCTTGTTGATTTCGCTGGGTTTCAAATGGTTCTACGTCTTCAACGATTCGGCTCATTACCTGTCAAACTTCCAGATAGATCCTAAAACCGGCGTCTGGTCTGATCAGAACATTTACTTTAGCCCAGGCATCGACCGCTACATTCGTGAACTGGATATTGCCGGTCTGCTGGGGGGTATCGTCGGGATTTTCATTGGTTTATTCGTTACGGTTTCGACCGAAAAAGCGAATCGCCAGAAAGAGAAACTCAATCAGCAGGAAATGGAGCATATCAAAACGCAAACCAATCTGCTGGTGCAGGCTACGCAATCGCTCAATACGCTGATGGTGGATGTGAGCGGCAAAGTGAACGAAAAAGTGCAACTGATGGAAGGCGCTGACGAACTTTTGGAAGGCATTGGCAAAGTCGTAGAATCGGCGCAAACGCAGGGAAACGATCTGCTGGTATTATCAAATACAGCTCGTATTGAAGGCATCGCTCCTTTCCGAATGGAATACGTAGCCAAGCACGCCAATCTGAAACCGCACGAACTAAAAAATGCGACCCAGTTCGATTACGCCCGCAAAGCCGAAGCCCTTCAGCGCGACCGTACCGACATCGAAAATAAGCTGAAAGGAGCTGCGCTTTATCTCCAGAAAATGGGGAGCGACGCACACGTCGAATTCGTAACGCTCAACGATCAGAACGAAGGCGCTACCCACGCATTCCTGAAATACCTCGGCAAAGTGGTGAACGAACACGTATCGGTCGAAACGTACCGACCAGGCAGTAATTCGGTTCTGAATCAGCGCGAAGATACTCCACACCACAACCGATTCCTGGTACCGTCTTCAACGGATAATACAGACCCTAAATCACTGCTGGTAAATCAATTATACAAGGATCACTCCAATGCCATTCAGGAAATGCAGGAATTAGGTATCCGGGTTTCGAAAGTAAATAAAACTCTGCCTGTGCAACTGTTCATCAGCGCTCCCCGCGAAAACAAACCAGGCATCTTCCGTGGACTTTGCGTGTGTATCCTCGGTAGCGGATCAAGTGCAAGCGGTCGGGCCACGAAATTAACGGCCTTCCTGACCGAAGATCCACACATCATAGCCTCCATGACGGAACTCTTCTACGATTATCAGACCGACGGCAAAATGAATACGCAGGAATTCATTCGGCAAATGATTTAATCCGCTCCCTTTACTACTAATCGACCGCTCATGTCTACCTTACTACTCATCCGAAAACTCTGGCCGTTTGTCCAAAAGTACCGAGGCAGTCTGGCACTAGCCCTGCTATTGACCATGATCGGAGCTTTGCTGGCACAGGTTACGCCGTTAGTCATGGAGTACACCGTCAATACCGTTCAGGGATTGCTCAAACGACCGATTGACAAAGGCGAAGTAACCTGGGTGGTAGGCAGTTTGGTAGCGATTTTACTGACCAAAGAAATACTGAGCCTGCTCATTCAATTGGGTCAGAAATTTCTGAGTGATCGAATTCGGTTTCGGATGGCTGCGGATTTGTACGACTACACCATCCGCCGAATTGTCAGCTACCATTTATCGTTCTTCGCGCTGAATCAAAATCAGACGGGTAAGCTCGAAAAACGGATTGATAAAGGAATCGAGAATTTAACCAAAACCGTCAAGAATCTCTTTGTCGATATTATTCCGATGATGGCGAATGCGGTTTTCGCGCTGGTCCTGATTTATAATAAGAACTGGGGAGTTGGTATCGTCGCTACGCTAGTGCTGCCGCTATACGCCTACATTAGCCGCGAACAGACGAATCGCCAGAAACAAATCCGTCGGAATATTCAGGAAGTACGGGAGAACAAAGCCAATTCGCTGTTTGGGTTGCTGGAGTCCATTTTCGTGGTCAAATCGTTCGTCCGGGAAAATTACGAGCAAGGCCGTCAACAGGAAATAAATCGCCGTTTGTGCGAAAATGAGATTCGTCACCACCGTACCAATTACCTGTTCGATGGGCTGAAAAGCGTGGCTGAGCAAATGGGTATAGTTCTGGTGTTTGTCGTAACGATTTACTTCGTACTCAATCGACAAATGAGTGTTGGGGCTATTCTGCTTCACATCATGTTGTTCAATAACGTATCTGCTCCCGTTCGCCACCTGCACCGCATCTACGACGAATATACCGAAGCGCTGGTCTACGCTGAAGGTTTCTTCGATATGATCGAAAATAGTGCCTATCTACAACAACGTGGTTCGTTGACCACAACCGATTGGAAAGGGCATTTCTCGCTTCGCAATGTGGATTTCACCTACCCGAATGGCAAACAGGCCTTAAGCAAGGTCACGCTGGATGTAGAGCCGGGCAAAGTCACGGCACTGGTGGGATTATCAGGAGCGGGAAAAAGTTCAGCCCTTAATTTATTGGCTGGTTTTTACGATCCAACGCAAGGAAGTGTATTACTGGATGGCCAGCCATTGGCTGATTATAAGAGCGATTTTGTACGCGAAAACGTTGGGTTGGTGCTTCAGAAAAACCACATTTTCGCTGGAACCATTGAAGAAAACATCCGCTATGGTCGACTTGAAGCTACTGACGAAGAGGTGATCGAAGCGGCTCGAAAAGCCTGTCTTCACGAACAGGTACTTCGTTTGCCAGAAGGCTATAAAACTGAAGCGCGGTCCCTGTCGGGTGGGCAGCAACAGCGCATTGCCATTGCCCGATTATTTCTAAAAAATCCACCCGTTTTATTACTCGACGAACCCACTGCTAGTCTGGATGCCATCACGACCGAGCAAATCAAAGAAAGTCTGGACGCCATCAAGCAAAACCGTACGGTATTGATCATTTCTCACAACATCAGCCAGATTATGGATGCCGATAAAATTTACGTGCTTCAGGAAGGCGAAGTAATTGGTCAGGGAACGCACGAATCCTTATATCAGGAAGGTGGCCTCTATCGGGACATTATCGACTCAAATGCCCGAACATTGAACATCAGCCGATTAGCGGCAACGGTATTAGGCTAAAACCATCTTCGCTTTACCAACACCGCAAACACAAAACTAGTATGAATCAGACGATTCGAGGATATACGCTTACGCAATGGCTGGGTTCGGGTGGTATGGGTGAAGTTTATCAGGCCATTCACGATTCAACCCAACGAACGGTAGCCATTAAATTATTGAGCCAGTTAGAGCAGGCCGAACGGTTCCGCAACGAAGCAGCTCTACAGGCATCGTTGCGACATGCCAACATTGCCTTAATCTATGATTTTTTCGTGGAGAAGAATCTGCCTTGTCTGGTGATGGAGTATTTAGAAGGACCAACTATTCAGCAGGTTATTCGCAAAAATGGCTCTCTCTCTGAAGAAAAAGCCTGGAAATTGATTGGACAAATCGCGGAAGCGTTAGCCTACATGCACCAACGAAACATTGTACACCGGGACTTAAAAGCTGGAAATATTAAGTTAACCCGTGAAGGCAACCCCAAACTACTTGATTTTGGCCTGGCCCGCCAAACGAATGCTCCCCGCCTAACGCGCCAGGGACATCTGGTTGGAACGGTGTCATCTATGGCACCCGAGCAATTTGCGGGTGAAAGTAGTGCCGCTTCCGACTGCTGGGCACTGGGCGTTTTATTTTATGAAATGCTGACAGGCTATTCGCCGTTTGGTGGAAGTACGGAATCGGAAATTGGTCGCCTGATTCAGAAAGCGGATTACCTCTCTCCCCTTAAACTACAACCTAATCTGTCCCGCGCCAGCGAACGACTAATCAAAAAACTACTAATCGTTTCGCCTGAACGACGGCTTACGGCGCAACAAGTAGTAGAAGCTATTCGAGATCCATCCCGATTAGATACCCCCGAATGGATTGAGCCAATGCGCCGATTATGGGATAAAATGAAAGGATAGGTATTTTTTGTCTGTTGTCCTAGGGCTGTGCCCTCACAGCCCATTGTGGTCAGCGAACGTTAGCCATCCGGCAGCGCTGACTGTGAGGACACAGTCCATGGTTGGAAGAAGTGAATGTTTTTATCAAACTCGCTGTTTAACGTTAAAAAGGCGAATAACCTTGTTTTTGCGTCATTTAGGCTATCATTAGATATAATCTTTTCGTAGTTTTACCAATATTTTCTATCGTTAAAGTCTTTCATCGCCATGAACCGTATCGTAATTGCTTTCTTATGCGTATCGCTCGTCGCTTCGGCTTTTCGTCCCGCGGTTTTGCCCGTTGAGCGGCCGACGTCAAAAGTCGCTCCTAGTGTATCTGCCGAGCCAGTAAAGCTATCATGGGAAATCCTGCGCGATGTTACGTTTAAGAAAAAATGGTACGCTGAGGAATCCGTTTATATGCTTTATCCAACATTTGGCCAAAGTATCCAGAAACTAAACGGCAAAGTGGTTGATTTAACTGGCTACGTATTACCCGTTGACCTCGAATCGAATATCTATGTGCTATCAGCTTTCCCATACAGCGCTTGCTTCTTCTGCGGAGGTGCCGGTCCTGAATCAGTCGTATCGCTGAAGTTCAAAAAGTCTGACAAGAAATTTAAAACGGATGAGCGTCGGACATTCCGGGGAACGCTCAAACTCAATGCCGACAATATCTACGAGCTGAACTACATTTTAGCCGACGCTGAAATGATCGGTCAATAGAAATAGATAATGAACCTGTTCAAATAGCTTCAATTTTATACCATAAAGAAAGGCTCAGCTAACGTTGAGCCTTTCTTTATGTTTTGACTTTCCTTTCGATTTCAAAATGAAACACATCTTATCGATACTTTTCGTACTGATAAGCGTTCAGGTCCATGCGCATTTGGGAAATCTGTACGGTACCGTGTATGATCAAACAACAAATCTCCCTTTACGGAATGTTACGGTTCAATTGACTGGCCTGGGGAAGGCAGCTTTGACAAATGAGTTAGGGCAATATCGCTTTGATGGTTTGGTTCCAGCTCCATACAAGGTTGAGTTATCGCACGTTGGTTTCAAATCGGTGGTCATTGACGTTGTCGTTCAGGATGATCGTACAACCTTCGTCAAAACGATTCTGACGACTACCTCCGTCGAACTGAGCGAAGTGGTGGTGTCATCTCAACGGGCGCACGATCAGCAGTTGATCAGTAGTCTAGATATTAAGTTACGTCCTATCACAAACTCCCAGGAAATTCTGCGAATGGTGCCGGGACTGTTCATTGGTCAACATGCCGGAGGTGGAAAAGCCGAACAGATTTTTCTACGCGGTTTCGATCTCGACCACGGCACCGATATCCGCCTGACGGTTGATGGTATGCCGGTCAATATGGTCTCGCACGCACACGGACAAGGATATGCCGATCTGCATTTTGTTATTCCTGAATTAGTAGAAAGTGTTGATTTCAAAAAAGGGACTTATAACGCCGAGAAAGGCAATCTGACCACCGCTGGCTGGGTTGATTTCCGAACCAAAACGGCGCTGGACAAGAATTTCGTGAAACTGGAAGCGGGGCAATTTGATACCTATCGAGCTGTAGCTGGGTTGAATTTATTAAGCCAGACCGCACGTAATAAAAACCAATCCGCGTACCTGGCTTCGGAATATTCTTACACCAATTCCTATTTCGATAATCCTCAGAATTTCAAGCGGGTTAATGTCATGGGAAAATACCACGAACATATTGCCCCCAACACCAATCTGATACTCACCGGATCGACGTTCTGGAGCAAATGGAATCATTCGGGCCAGATTCCTGACCGGGCCGTTGAATCAGGGTTAACGGGGTTCTTTGGATCAATCGACCCGACCGAGGGGGGTGAAACCAGCCGGACAAATGCCAACCTCCAATTGGTCACGGTAACTCCCCGCAACCACGTTATCAAGAACCAGTTTTTTTACAGTAACTACAATTTCGAACTGTATTCAAACTTCACGTTTTTCAAGGAAGATTCTATCAATGGCGATCAGATTCGGCAGAAAGAGCACCGAAATCTAGTTGGCTACAACGGTAGTTATTCTACGCAACATACCATCGGCAAAACAACCTGGACAACTACAGTAGGGACCCAGTATCGTCAGGATATTACGCATCATACCGAGCTGTCGCACACAAAAAACCGGGTTGAGACACTGAATCAACTCAAATTTGGGAATATCAATGAGATCAATGCCGCTGCTTATGCCGACGAACTAATTCAGTTATCGGCTCGCTTTACGGTGAATGCAGGTATACGGGTCGATTATTTTCGCAGTCAGTACGAAGATTTATTGGCAACGCCAATCAGTACCAAGCGCGTAACGCAGGCAATTGTATCGCCAAAACTGAACCTGTATTATACTGCTAATCCACGTGTGCAACTCTATCTGAATACAGGCAAAGGTTTCCATTCCAACGACGTTCGGGTTGTTACGGCTCAGGATGGCCGCCAGATCCTTCCAGCCGCATATGGATCTGATCTTGGCGTAATTTTCAAACCCTTCCCAAAACTGCTTATTAATGCAGCCGCCTGGTATTTGTGGCTCCAGCAGGAATTTGTTTATGTGGGCGACGAAGGTGTGGTTGAACCCAGCGGACGATCTCGCCGACAAGGAATCGATTTATCAGTACGCTATCAACTTACCAAATCATTATATGCCGATCTGGATTTGAACACAGCGAAACCACGCGCAATTGATGCCGAAGCCGGACAAAATTACTTACCGCTTGCCCCTACATTTACCTCAACGGGTGGCCTGTCGTTACAAACAAACTATGGCCTGAATGGCTCAATTCGATATCGATACATAGCCAACCGACCAGCGAATGAAGATAATTCGATTGTAGCCAATGGCTATTTCGTAACCGACATGCAGGCCAATTATGCCAAGCGAGCTTATACAGTTGGCCTATCGGTTCAGAATCTGTTCAATACACGCTGGAAAGAAACTCAGTTTGCGACGGAAAGCCGTCTACAGGGCGAAGCCATGTCGGTCAATGAAATTCACTTTACGCCCGGAACTCCATTTTTCGCCCGCTTAAGTTTGACATTGTTCTGGTAGTGGGCTACGGCAATATATAGTCTGAAAATAGCTGTTGAAGATGAAACTCAAATATGTTAACACTTATTTGGCAGCAAGCCAGGTGGCGAATACGGCCAGGATTGTCGAAATAATCGATAGAGAAAAAGCTACAAGTGCGTATAGATAGGCGAAATCGTAAATAAACTTCACGCTGATAATCAACAGGATAATAGACAATATACAAAGGGTTGGAAATAAATAGTGAAGAATTTTATTTCGCATAAATCAAGCTATATACATACGTACTATTACTTAAGACCTTTGTTTAAACACGAAAGACTACTTCTCAGATTACTATTTAATGGCATTTTAATTTCACCTCATACAGTAATGTATTCATTTGTTCTAACTGCAATAGAATTAGATCGTTAAGGATAAGGCAGTGTGTGTTGGTCAATAATAAGAATAGGGCGTTCATTAACCGTTTCCTAAAACAATTATCAATTGAAGGGTAATTCATTGATCTTTATATTCTTACAGGCTACCCACTCATATGACGAATCGCTCTTATCTACTTCTGTTTAGTATTGGTTTATTTATAGTAACTACACAAATAGCTGATGCTCAGGTACCGAATTCGCTCGATTCTGTTAAAGTATATATAAAAACACATACTGCCCGCGACACAAATTACGTCCGGGCATTGAATGTCCTGGGGCGGGAACTTCATTCCGGCACTCATCCCGATTATGCTCAGGCCGATTCTGTACTTCAGGTGTCGGAGCGGTTAGCCAGCCAACTTCAGTATGGGATGGGGTTAGCTAAAGCCTATACGAATCGAGGATCAATCTATTACCTGACTGACCGACCGCAGCTGGCAGCAGATTATTTTCAGAAGGCCCTCACAACCGCCGAAAATTACAAACTCCCTCCACGGTTCATTTGCGGAGCCATTTCGAACGTTGCGGCCGCCCTGAGTAAGCTGCAACAATACGAGAAAGTGGTTTCTATGCAACTGCATTCGCTACAGCTTCAGGAGACATATAAGATTCAACCACGCATTCCTGCTACATACGGTGGTCTTGGTAGTGCCCTGAAAGAACTCAAAAAATTCAAGGAAGCCATCTCGTATTACCGACAAGCGTTAGCCTTGAATCAGCTTGAGAAAAATACAAACGGCATGGCTATCATAGAAAATAATATAGGCATTTGCTATGATGGTCTGAAACAATATGATCAATCGCTGACGTACTACAAACTGGCCTTAAAACATGCGAAAGAAACCCAATTCGCCTTGTTACAGGCTGATGTTCTGGTAAACATTGGTTTAGCGTTGAATCTTTCCGGACATCCCGCAGTAGGCATCCCTTATGTCAGACAGTCACTGAAAATTGGCGTTAATCAGCAGAACAAGGCGACTATAGCAACCGCCTACTTTAATCTGGGACAGATTTATGAAGCCCTAAAAGAGTATAAACCAGCAGAAGAAAATCTGAAGAAGGCACTTCAATTGGCCAACGAACGAAACGATAAAGAGCAGATAGCCACCTATACACAGGGATTGGCAGATCTGTACGGTGGTATGAAAAACTTCCAGCAGGCTTATGCATTTCAACTCGAACGAAATCAGCAGATTGACTCCTCTACAACCATCCGCACGAGCAGCGAAGTGCAGCGATTGATTGCAAAATACGAAGCGGAAAAGAAGGAAGCCCAGATCCGATTGCTCCAACAAGAAACCCAACTTCATCAACAGCAAAGCGAACGTACCCGGCTCCTCCTTATTGGCAGTGTTCTATTACTACTACTGGGCACAGTGGCCAGCGCCTGGCTGCTGAACCGGGCCAAGCTGCGCCGACTCGAAGAAGCTCAACAACTCCGCAAACAGATCGCCCACGACCTCCACGATGAAGTGGGCAGCACCCTCTC
>NZ_BAAHBD010000015.1:0-76897 GCF_054776975.1 Spirosoma harenae
GAGGGGGGAGTGGTTATCGGTAAAGGGGTGACCAAGACGCCAGCGGGTTACAAGCTATACGTAGCGGATGGGATTCTGACCGAGAAGGTGAAGGTGGCCGTCAAAACCGCGGACGACTGGTCGGACCGCGTGTTTGAGAACGGTTATCATCTACGGTCGTTGGGTGAAGTAGAGCAGTTCATCAACCGGGAGAAGCACTTACCAGGTGTGCCATCGGCTGCGGACGTGGTGAAAGAGGGCGTGGATGTGGGCAAGATGCAGGCCAAACTACTCGAGAAAGTAGAAGAACTCACACTGTACGTGATCGAGCTTAAAAAACAAAACGAACTTCTGCAAAAGCGGAGCGATAATCTGGAACAACGTCTTAATAAAGCTAATGCTAAAACCCGTAAGTAATATGAGACTTCTATTTACGATGTTAAGCTGCTGTATGACGCTGCTTGCTTTTGGACAAGCACCTCAACAGAAACTGCGTCTCCAGATAAGCTACGAAAAGCCAGGTCAATATTTGGAACAGGCTGTGGATTTTATAGAGGCAGTTAATATAATAGGAAAGTCTGCTAATGTAGAATATAAAGCGGGGAAATCTGTAACTATGTTACCAGGTTTTATAGCTCATAATGGAAGCCGGTTCGTGGCCGAGATCAAGCCAGTTTCTGGCGAAACGGGGGCAGAAACATCTCTTAAGCTTGCTGCTTCGCCCAACCCATTCCAGCACTCGACTACTATTAAATATTACCTGCCTGCTGATGGAAAAGTAAATTTGTGGATCACGGATGCCCAAGGAAAAGTTGTTGGACAATTAGTAACCAGTGAGACACAATCTGCAGGCTCTCATACAGTAGAATGGACTCCAAATACCCTAACGGATGGTGTCTATATCCCAATTATTGAAGCTAATCAAAAGAAAGCTGTTAGTCGTATTGTGAAAAATTAGTAGCAAACTGGCTGATAGAACAACAAAAAAGACCCACGCTAAATGCGGGGTCTTTTTTGTTGTTAGTTACCATTATGTCAGAAATTTAATATTTTGGCAATAAAGACAAAAGAACACGCTTATTATTGTAGCTTATTTTTCACATTGCCTATATAATCGATGCGAAATCGACCAGAGTTAGTTTTCCTAAGCCTATTCCTTTATTTACTCGCTTCCACATATTTACTGGCCCAATCAATTCGTAAACCAACTCAGTATTCTACCGAACTAGGTACTTATTTTTCTTCATCAACTGAAACGCCTTTTTGGTTGCGGGCTAATCAATACGGCATCGTACCGAACCGGTCTCCAGTGGCCACATTACGAGTAGGAATTTACGGCAGTTATGATTCTACACGGCAAAGTACGGGTCGTTGGCGTGAGTCAAAATATGATTTTAGTTATGGATTGAACCTAGTCGCCAACGCTACCGTCAATCAACTACCGTACGAGCGTAATCTATTATTACCAGAGGCCTACGTAAAAGTCCGGCGAGGAATTTTTGAAGCGTATGTCGGTCGGCAGCGTGAAAAGTTTGGCTTAGCCGATTCAACCTTATCAACCGGATCGTACGCCTGGTCGGGCAATGCTATGCCGATCCCTAAACTTCAGATTTCAATTCCAACTTTTACACCAATTGGTTTTACAAAAGGATGGGTAGCTGTGCAGGGCACGTTTGCTCATGGATATCTGGATGCAAGTGGGTACATAAACAATACCATGCTACATCAAAAATCATTGTATCTACGTTTTGGGAGGCCGCAGGATGTAGTACGTGTATATGCCGGGGGCAATCATCAGGTAGTTTGGGGCGGACGAGTAGCCGATCCTAAAAATAATCCTACTACCATTCCCACAAATGGAAAATTACCATCGGGTCTACAAAATTTTTTTTACGTTGTAACAACCCTTTACCCTCCCCTATCGGATACTGCCCAATACACTTTCTTTGACCAGACTAACCGTGTCGGTAATCACCTTGGTTCTATAGATGTAGCTTTTGAAGTAGATCTAGTTCGACATACACTCTACGTATACAGGCAAAATGTTTACGAAGACGGTTCTCTTTTCTATTTACTTAATATTGCAGACGGACTGAATGGTGTTCGAATTCGGCGAAATAATCCTAAGGCGATTGTTCGGGATATTCTCTTTGAGTTTTTAAATACAACTAGCCAAGGCGGTCCAGAATTTGTTTTTGAAGATCCGCTAAAGCGTGGTAAAGATGACTATTTTAATCATCAACAATTTCGGGATGGCTGGGCATATCGACAGCATACCATTGGAACACCATTTATTCCGCCTGCGCTTGGCCCTCAGGATCAATACCCATCGGGTATTTTTACCCTAAACAATCGGGTTTACGTATTTCATGTTGGTATAGCTGGAAGTATACCTGTGCGCTGGAACGTACTATCAGCGCCAATTTCCTATCAGGCTAAGTTATCGTTTAGTCGGAATCTCGGTACGTATAATTTTCCTTATAATTCGGCTCGGGACCAATTGTCGGCTTATGCTGGTATTGTAGCACCGCTGGATATATTGGGTGGACTTCAACTTTCCGGTAACATTGCAGTTGATTCTGGAACTCTCTATCAGAGTGGAGTGGGAGCATATATTAGTCTCTCAAAAAGTTGGGGCACACGGTAATGTAAGTAACTTTTTAGTCCACTCTTTAACCATGTGTTTTTTTTAATCATCAGTAATGGCTAATTTGCACGACTTTTGATTGGACCGTAGAATAATATTCATGCCAACTCATTAACTCGATGCCTTATTTTAGCGTATTAAGTTTGGATGATATACCCGTCCTCTGATGAGTAAAACCAATAAGTATGAGACATCGTTATTCCATACTATTTTTTCCACTTCATGTAATTGTTGACTTTTTAAGTCTTAATGCTGCTTTTGTAGGTGCCTATTGGATAAAGTTTCACACAATTGATCCAGTTATAGAACCGCCTTATGGATCACTTCTTGGCTTATTTAATTTAGTTTGGTTGATCGAAATCTTATTACTTAAGCCATATATATTCCCCCGTCAATTACTCAAAGCCGATCACCTGATTAAGAAACTACTGATTTTGATGGTTATACACATAGCTGTCATTTCTGTATATTGGGTGGTGATCAAAGCATACTACTATTCCCGGGAACACTTATTTCTTACCTATTTTTTCTTTACAGGGCTGGCCACTTCCATTCGAATTGGTGGATTGATATTCCTGCGAGAATTTCGGTCCAGAGGCTATAACAACCGACGTTATATAATTGTAGGATACGGAAAACTGGCTACGTCTATTCAGAGCTTTTATGATGCTCACCCAGAAATGGGATTTCGGTTCCATGGCTATTTTGATCAGCCTTCTGCTGAAAATCAGGGCCTGCTACAAGGGAATTATGATAATTTGTCGGCCTATATAGAGCGGGAACGAATCGATTGTGTATACTGCTGTATGCCCTATATCGATAGCAATCACTTAAGAACGATTGCAGACAATGCTGAATTCCTTGATTATCAGGTGAAATTATTGGTTGATTTTAGAGGATTCCTAGCTCGTAGTACATCGGTAGAATACCATGATTTTTTGCCAGTACTAAATCTTTCGCCTGAACTCTTTACTGATTTTCGGGTCAATATTTTCAAGCGATCGTTTGATATACTCTTCTCCGTACTAGCACTTAGTTTAGGTTTCCCGCTATTTGCTATTATTGCTGCTATTACACGAGTAACATCGCCCGGCCCGATATTCTATGCACAGGAGCGGATTGGACGATCTGGAAAACCATTCAATATTTATAAGTTCCGAAGCATGTACGTCAATGCTGAGCAATCGGGGCCAGTATTGTCGGGAGGATTACTTGATAGTCGTATTACTCCCTGGGGAAGGTTTATGCGCAAAACAAGACTCGACGAAATTCCTCAATTTTACAATGTATTGATCGGGGATATGTCTGTTGTTGGTCCTAGACCTGAACGCCAGTTTTTTATTGACCAAATTGTTGAGATTGCGCCCGAATATCGGTCTTTGTTAAAGGTAAAACCCGGTATTACCTCCATCGGCCAAATTCGTTATGGCTATGCGGCTAATATTGAGGAAATGGTACAACGGCTGCGCTACGATTTGATCTATCCAAAGCGCCGGTCTTTCTTATTTGATATGTGGATCATTGCTCAAACGCTCCGGGTTATGGCACAGGGGCGTGGCAAATGATTTCGTTTATGGCCAACATATCGTTTGGTCGTTCAGCTCTATGAGGTTTGTAATTTTATTGGCTCAGTATGTGTTTTTGAGCACTATCTGGGCTACACTAGCTTATGGTCAGCGAACGAGCCAATACCATATTGAAATCGGTAGTTTCATCTCGCCTGGGCAAACGCCTTTTTGGTTGCGGGCCAATCAATACGGAGTTGTTCCACTAACGGCTCCACTGGCACATATAGATGCTGGCCTGCGCTCCGACTACAAACCGTATGATAGTTTAGGCCATCGACCTAAAGTAGATTGGGGATACGGGGTTACAATGGTTGCAAATGCGGGTAAAACCAGTCAAATTCTCCTCCCCGAAGCATACATTAAAGGACGATTTGGCGCGTTTGAACTTTATGCAGGACGTCGGAAAGAAGTTGTGGGGTTAGTCGATACCTTATTGACAACAGGATCCTATATATGGTCTGGCAATGCCTTGCCAATGCCTAAAATTCAGTTTAGCCTTCCCACTTATACGGAAATCCCCTTTACCAAAGGGATACTTTCTATTATGGGGACTTTCTCTCATGGCTGGTTTGAAAATGCGGATCGATTGATAAAAGACTCCTATATACATCAATCATCTATTTATGGGCGATTTGGTAAACCTTCCTGGCGATTTCGGCTATATGGTGGGTTAAACCATCAGGTTATGTGGGCAGGAAAGTCGGATTATCTAGGATCGAGTGTATCCGCAGACGGTCATTTGCCATCAGCAATAAAATATTTCCCCGCGGTAGTCTTAGGTACGAGAAACCCCTTTCCAGAGGATAAAAGCATTCAAACTGCAACAAGTTTTGAAGAAAATCGCATTGGTAACCACTTAGGATCGGTAGATTTAGCCGTCGATCTTAACCTCTCGCACTGGAATCTGTTTTTATACCGTCAGTTTTTCTACGACGATGGGTCACTATTCTATGGCACCAATATTGACGACGGTTTAAATGGATTGCGGTTGCGTAATCAGCAACAGCCGGAAAGTTCGGCTTTCTTTCTGCGTCAGATTACGTTGGAATATTTATTTACAGGTAGCCAGGGAGGAGATGTATTTATTCTCGAAGATCCACAGCGACGAGGGCGTGATGACTACTTTAATCACAGTCAATATATTGATGGCTGGACTTATTTCGGACGAACTATTGGAACCCCATTTCTGACACCTTTAGCGGAAGTAAATCCGTCATTACCTATTCGTTATGGTATTGCGAATAATCGGGTTAGCGTTTTTCATGTAGGTTTGAATGCCATTTTATTTAATAAAATGAATATTACGACCCGTTTGTCCTGGAGTCGTAATGCAGGAACCTATGCTCTCCCCTATTTGACAATTCCAGGGCAATTTTCGGGATTGATAACTGCTTCTTTGCCATTAAAGCTGTTCGGTGGAACTGTTTTAAATGGGTCACTTGCCATCGATACCGGAGAACTCTTACCCAATAGTGTAGGTGGATATATCAGTTTACGGAAAACCGGCGTTTTGAGCAAAAAGCAAAATCACCCGACTACTTTATCACCTCGCTGGGGTTTTTGAGAAATGACATCAAACGAATTAGTTTATTAACCGGTAACAAAGTTTCACTCGATTTTAACGATTGAATTAGTAGTCTGTCTTAGGTAACTATTATTTTTGCTATAGTGGTAATGACTTATAGTAACGCTGAAAAAGTGTGAAAGGATGGTGTGGACGAACAAAAATTGGGGGTGGTTTAGTGGTTTAATACTAATCGGAGCTGTATTGGCTTGTGGGCAGGATACGCAGAAAAACCTAAACCGGTCAGCGCGTGACATGCGTAATTGTGCTGATGAACAATTACTCACCTCAAACCAGCAAAACGCAATTCGACAACAGATCGATGCTGATAGAAAAACGCAGCAGATTGAAGAGATTTTCCGGCAGAAAGTTCGAGGTGGCCTGAACGGAAATGTGTTGGTTGCTCAGAAAGGTATTGTTCTCTATAAAAACTGCTTTGGTTTAGGCCATTTTGAGCGAAGTCAGCGCGATACGCTGGTTGAGGATTCTAAATTCCAGTTAGCGTCGCTCTCCAAAACGTTTACAGCGGTTGGTACACTCAAACTTATCCAGGCTGGGAAGCTGAGTTTTGAAGATACCATCCAGAAATTCTACCCGGATTTCCCTTATCATGGGATAACCATTCGAAATCTGCTCTGCCACCGGAGTGGCTTGCCCAATTACCAGTATGCTTTTGACGATAGCATGAAGGTTAATTTCTATAAAAGAGAAAAGCCTTATCCGTCGAATGCAACGATTATGCACTGGTTTGCCACGGTGAAACCAACACCAAGAGCCTATAATATTCCTGGACGAACCTTCAGTTACAGCAATACCAACTATATGGTGCTGGCGTCGATCATCGAAAAAGCAACCGGGCAGAGCTACGAGTCGTTTATTCATAAAAACATTTTCGAGCCATTAGGTATGCACCAGACCTTCGTGGCAACCACAAAAAATGACTCAATAAATCACCATCGTACGGCTGGTTATCAGTGGAATCGCCGGATACCCAAAGACTATTATGATGATGTAGTCGGCGATAAAGGGATTTATTCAACTACGGGGGATTTATTTCGATGGTATAGAGCACTAAATGGCGATTGCTTATTGCCGAAAAAAATGCTGGCCGAAGCTTTTATTCCGCGAAGTTTTGAAAAGAAAGGCACTAAGAACTATGGCTATGGATTTCGGATGATGCTCAATGATACCAATCAGCCCGAATTTATCTATCATTCAGGCTGGTGGAAGGGATACAACACAATGTTTTGGTTTAGCCCTAAAGATGAATACGTCATTATTATGCTTGGAAACCGCTATAACACAACGGTATATCGGGTTAAGGAATTAATAGATGTATTAGGAACTCCCAATAATACCAACTCTGAGACCGAAACTGAAGTCGAAATATAAGTAGAGCCGACCATTAGGTCGGCTTTTTTAATGGCTCACGCTTGATTCAGGCCTTATTCCGATTGTTATTTATGCGCTCTATTCTATTCAGTATGCTTTTTGTCGCCAGTTTACCCCAAATAGCGTTATCTCAGGAAGTAATTAAGTTATGGCCCGATGATGCCATTCCAAATGCTATTGCAGGGGCGAAGATTACAGAAAAGTCAGAGACAGATGCAAACGGAATCCTGCGGATCAGTAACGTATCTGTACCGACATTAACCGCTTATTTACCAGATAAAGCTAAAATGACTGGGGCAGCCGTAATGATTTGCCCTGGTGGAGGATACGGTATTCTGGCAGCTAGTCACGAAGGGTCGGATATAGCAAAATGGTTTAATGAATTGGGCGTAGCGGCTTTCGTTCTGAAATATCGATTGCCCAATCCTGACATCATGACCAACCAACAGGAGGTGCCTTTGATGGATGCGATGCAGGGAATGACGCTCATTCGACAGAATGCAAGTCGTTATGGCATCGATCCGGCAAAAATTGGTGTAATGGGCTTTTCAGCAGGAGGCCACCTGGCTGCGACATTATCAACGCACTATCATCAAGGCCCCAAAGCCAGTGAAATAGCCAAGCCCAACTTTTCCATTCTAATGTATCCCGTGATCACGTTTGGCGAAAAGGCACATGCGGGTTCCCGCGATAAATTACTTGGAAAATTGAATACATCACCCGAAATGGTGGCTTACTATTCAAACGAGTTGCAGGTAACGAACCAGACCCCACCTGCATTTCTGGTTCATTCAGAAGATGACAAAGCCGTTCCGGTTGAAAACAGCATTAACTATTATTTAGCGTGTCTGAAAAATTCAGTTCCGGCTGAAATGCACTTATATCCAGCTGGAGGACATGGCTATGGCATGCGTACCGCAAAATTTGGCTCACTCAATACCTGGCCAGATGCCTGTAAAGCCTGGTTAATTGGGCTAGGTTTGACAAAATAGGTTTAGTTTATTTTGTGTCAGAGCCTAAAAAAAGGCATCCGGTAGACTACCCGATGCCTTTCTTAACCACACTATTAACCCTTCAGTAGATTAGCGTGAAGTTTTCTTCTTAGGAGCCGTTGCTGCTGGTGTAGCTGCGGTTTCTGCTTCTTTCTGAGTTACGACTTCTCCTTTTAAATACAAAACAGCCTGACCCGCTTCTGCGTTGCTCGTTACCGTCACTGATTTGTTAAATGGACCAGCAGCGGCTGCATTGAACGTTGCTGATACCGAACCCGTTTTGCCCGGCATGACTGGTTCACGAGTCCAGCTTGGTTTGGTGCAGCCGCAGGATGCCTGTGCATCGCTGATCACAACTGGATCAGTGCCTGTATTCTTGAACTCGAATACGTAGGTTACTGGTTTGCCTTGCTCAACTTTGCCGAAATCGTGCGTTTCTTTCGCAAATTTCAGAACTCCTTTTTGGGCGTAGCTAACTGCGACCAACACAAATAAAGCTACGAAAAGTGAAAAAATCTTTTTCATTGGACTAAACGGAATTATGATTTGGTTGTTAAGATGCTTACCATCACAACCTTAGTCGTAGCAAACACTTTGCCAAATCTTTGCAGGTTGTATTGGGTTAACAAAGAAACTCAAAAAATCGTTTTTTTGAAAGCTGACTTGTTTTGCCTTACTTTTACTTTTGCTTGGCAATCGGAATTTCCGGTGTCAGCCGCTTCATCGATAAATTGATGGTTAGACGATTTCAATCCGTAGCTCTGTTGTGATAGCAAACGAAAAACATCACTTGACTGATATTCTAACGCGCGAAAAAATCCTATCAGACTATCGACTGGCCTGCGAAAGTCGGCAAGTAAGTTTGCTTGGCCGACGCGATGTGATGGGGGGGAGAGCTAAATTCGGCATATTTGGCGATGGCAAAGAATTAGCGCAATTAGCCGCTGCCAGGGCGTTCGAACGAGGAGACTTTCGGTCGGGTTATTATCGTGATCAAACCTTTGTAGCTGCTTTAAGGGAACTAAGCTGGACTGAATTTTTTGCCCAGCTTTATGCACATACTGATTTAGAAGCGGAACCTAATACGGGCGGTCGATCCATGAATGGCCACTACGCTACTCGATGGCTCGACGAGCGGGGCCTTTGGCGTAATCAGACTGAACTCTATAATTCCGTTTGTGATATTTCGCCTACTGCCGGGCAAATCCCACGCTCAGTAGGACTCGCTTACGCTTCCAAACTATTTCGAAATAATCCTGCATTGAGCAATATGACCAATTTCTCCCATAACGGGAATGAAATTGTTTTCGCAACCATTGGTGATGCCTCAACTTCGCAGGGAATGTTTTGGGAGACCATGAATGCTGCAGGTGTATTACAGGTACCGTTGCTCATGTCTGTTTGGGATGATGGCTTTGGCATTTCAGTGCCAATTGAATATCAAACCGTTAAGTCGAGTATCTCAAAAGCATTAGCGGGTTTACAGCGGAATACAAACGAAAGCGGAATCGAAATTTTCACGGTAAAGGGCTGGGATTATCTTGGCTTGCTCGAAACGTATCAGCAAGCAGCCAATCTCTGTCGACAGGAACAGGTACCTGTTCTGGTTCACGTTCAGGAAATGACCCAACCGCAGGGCCATTCTACATCAGGTTCCCATGAACGATACAAGTCTAAAGACCGATTAGCCTGGGAAGTCGAATACGATTGTAACCGAATTTTTCGGCAGTGGATTCTGGAAAATGGCTATGCTACCAACGATGAGTTGGAAAAAATTGAAGCTGATGCCAAACAAGTAGCTAAAAAATCCCGTGCCGATGCCTGGAATGCGTTTCAAGCATCGATGAAGGGAGATTTTGAGGAAGCGATCGACTTACTTCAGCAAGCGGCCCGACATAACCCAAAATCGGCGGAACTGATGGCCATTCGGGAAGAATTACGCCGAACCGATATGGCTATTCGTCGGGATGCTGTCAGTGCGGTTAAAAAAGCATTACGTTTATTACGGACTGATACGAGTGTAGGTCGCCAGCGATTAAAAGCCTGGTTGGCGCGTACAGATAGTGAGAATACGGAGCGTTTCAATTCGCATCTGTATAGTGAATCGCCTGATTCACCAATGCTTATAAAAGGTACGCCCCCCGTTTATTCCGACGAAAGCCCGATAGTAGATGGTTACCAACTTCTCCAGCATTACTTCGATAATCTTTTTTCTCGCGATCCGCGCGTAGTCGCTATTGGGGAGGATGTTGGTAAGATTGGCGACGTAAATCAGGGATTTGCCGGATTACAGGAGAAATTTGGCGAGATACGTATTACCGATACAGGCATTCGCGAGACAACAATCATTGGGCAGGGAATCGGAATGGCGATGCGAGGTCTGAAACCCATCGTCGAGATTCAATACTTCGATTACGTCTACTATACTTTAGCAACCCTCACCGACGATCTGGCAACACTACTTTACCGCACCAAAGGAGGCCAAAAAGCGCCGGTTATTATTCGTACGCGTGGACATCGGCTGGAAGGTATCTGGCATTCCGGTTCGCCTATGGGTGCAATGTTGGGCAGTTTACGCGGCTTACATATACTGGTACCGCGCAATATGACCCAGGCTGCGGGTTTTTATAATACGCTCATCAAGGGCGATGATCCAGCATTGCTGATTGAATCCTTAAATGGGTATCGCCTAAAAGAAGTACTTCCTGATAACCTTGATGAGTTTTGCCTTCCACTAGGTGTACCTGATATCATACGAACTGGCACTGATCTAACGATTGTTACCTATGGTTCAATGTGCCGTATTGTAATGGAAGCGGCTAATCAGCTGGCTCAGATGGCAATTAATGTTGAGGTAATTGATGTCCAAACGCTACTACCGTTTGACGTGCATCACTCAATAGTTGAATCCATTAAAAAAACGAATCGAGTAATCTTTGCCGATGAAGACGTGCCCGGTAGCGCGTCGGCCTATATGATGCAGCAGGCTATCGAAGAACAAAACGCCTATCGCTATTTGGATTCCGCTCCCCGAACGCTGTCGGCCAAAGCGCATCGGCCCCCTTACGGATCTGACGGGGACTATTTCTCCAAACCTAATGTTGACGATGTGATCGAAATGGCCTACGCTGTTATGAGCGAAGCCGAGCCAGAACGATTTCCCCCTATTTAATGAATAAAAGAGCGAAAGGGTGAATGAGCGGACAGCTAACGGTAAATTATTCACTCTTTCGCTCTTTCATTCACTCTTTTAAAATGTCCTACTTCCAAGATATAAAAACGGGTATCCGAACGACGCTGAAAGGCTTGCAGCTTACGCTTCGCCATCTTCGAAGTGCTACGAAACGCCGGACATCCGAAGGTATTACGAGCGATAACTATTTTGATCTTCAAAATGGCTTAGTTACGCTTCAGTACCCGCACGAACAACTTCCTATACCCGACAATGGCCGTTATAGGCTTCGGAATGAGATTGACGACTGTATCGTTTGCGATAAATGTGCCAAAGTTTGCCCGGTCGATTGCATAACCATCGATGCCATTAAAGCCACGGAAGAAGTCGGACGGGCTTCGGATGGTTCTCCCATTCGATTGTATGCCGCTACGTTCGATATCGACATGGCGAAGTGTTGCTATTGCGGACTCTGTACGGTTGTTTGTCCCACGGAATGCCTGACAATGGACAAAAAATTTGATTACAGTGAATTTGAATTAGGCAAGCTGACTTACAATTTCTCGAATTTAACGGAAGACCAAGCCAATGAAAAGCGATCATTGTACGAACAGTTTTTGCGCGAAAAAGAAGAAGCTAAGGCTGCTCAAGTAGCTGCCAAAGCGGCTGCCGCATCATCAGAATCAAATATTCCAGCAAATACAGCACCCAAACGGCCTGTATTTCGTCCAACGGCAAAACCAACGACTCCACCGCCAGCGGAGTCCGCAAATTCGGAAGGCTCATCGATTGAACACCCGTTGACGGATGCGACTCCCACCGAAATGGAACGGATTGCGCAAGGTGGCTTGGAAGTAAAAAAACACCCTACATTCAAACCAACTCAGCGACCAGTAAAACCACCCATTGATAAACCTGGCGAAGGCGAAAAAACAGACAATACACCAATTACGGAAAAAACAGCCGTTCCAAAACCTGTTTTCCGACCGTCGATGCGTCCTGGACAGGCAACTAAACCAACCGAGCCAGAAGCTACCCCGAAAGCAGAGGTAACGCCAGAGTCGACGCCATCAGAACCCGTTGCTAAACCAGCTGGATTCCGGCCGACGATGAAACCACCCGTTAAGGAACCGAATACGTCGAATGAAACAGAAGCCCCTAAACCCAAACCGGCTTTCCGACCAACGATGAAACCAGCCGCGAAAGCGGCAGAACCAAAAGAGGACGTTCCTCCCACAGCCGAACCTGAAAAGTCGAAATCCGGTGGATTTCGACCGACGATGAAGCCCGCATCGGTTTCAGCTAAAACGGATAATAGTACGCCTGAGCCAGAGTCTAAAACTCCAGTTACTGATCCTATCCCTGAAGATCCAGAACGTAAAGAAGCGAGTTTACCAAAGCCAAAACCAGCATTCAGGCCAACGATGAAACCGGCTTCGGCGCCAGCGGAAAAGGACGAAACGGCGGAACCCGAACCAAAAGCACAGGCGGAACCGATTATTGAGAGCCCGGACAAGGAGGAAGTGGAGGCCCCAAAGCCCAAACCCGCCTTCCGACCGACAATGAAGCCCAAGCCCAAACCGGATGACGGGCAATACAGTTAATTAAACACAGCTATCGCCGTGATCCAACTTGCTTTTTACGCGTTTGCTGCCCTCAGCCTTATTGGCGCATTGGCCGTTTTATTTACCAGAAATGTGCTATATGCCGCTTTCTTCCTCCTGTTGACACTCT
Source organism: Spirosoma harenae (assembly GCF_054776975.1). NCBI lineage: Bacteria > Pseudomonadati > Bacteroidota > Cytophagia > Cytophagales > Cytophagaceae > Spirosoma > Spirosoma harenae. The sequence continues at coordinate 13,049 of NZ_BAAHBD010000015.1, forward strand.
TAGGCGTAGCCGGCCTGTTCGTGTTAGCCAGCGCCGATTTCTTGGCCATTGCTCAGATCATGATTTATGTGGGCGGAGTCTTGGTATTGGTAATTTTTGGCGTGATGCTTACCCATAAGACAGGTTTGCCAGCGGAGGCAAATAGCCAGTACCCTAATCGTATTGCCTCCTTGAATCGTTCGAGAGGTGTTTGGGGATGGCTGATTGGCATCTTCGTGACGGGGAGTTTATTCGTCGCATTATTTACTTTGTTGATGCGGGCAAATTTTGCCTTGCTGGATCAGCCTGTTGGCTGGCAGAGTACAGTGAACACGATTGGGAAACAACTCATGACAGAATATGTGGTTCCGTTTGAAATCGCTGGAATTTTGTTGCTGGCAGCACTGGTTGGCGCCACTTATTTAGCTTCTCCACTCGCTAAATCGTTTCGAAATGCAGCCCGTTGATAGTCATTTATTTTTACTGGTTGGAGCCGCTTTGTTTAGCATTGGGCTGGCGGTTGTTATACTCAAGCGACATGCCATTGTCGTGTTGATGGGAATTGAATTGATGCTGAATGCGGTCAATATTAACTTAGTTGCCTTCAGCCAATATGATCCTGATCGTTTACAGGGGCAGATGCTAGCACTTTTTGTGATGGTTGTCGCTGCGGCAGAATCAGCTGTGGCATTAGCGATTGTATTGCAGGTATATCGCCATTTCCGAACCGCACAATTAGACGAATTAACCGAATTAAAACAATAGTCCTGGTAAGCCTACTCTACTTGAATCTATGAATACGTCAGACGGTCTATTCTCTCCCGAATTGCTCTTTGAACCGATTATTGAGGGCATTCTGACAGATGGATACGGTGTTGTTGATCAGTTCTTGTCCACTGACGAACTAACTGCGTTAGCAAATCGACTGCACAAACGTCGGGAAGCTGGGCAATTTCGGTCAGCAGGGATTGGTAACCAGCAGATCGTTGTTGAGAATACAATTCGAGGTGATGAGATTTTATGGTTAGACGAAGCGTCTGCGATAGCCGATGAGGTTGCTTTTCTGCGCCGAATTGGTGAGTTCGTTCAGTACATAAACCAGACCTGTTATTTAGGTTTACGTGAATACGAATTTCATTATGCACTTTATCCAGTTGGCACTTTCTACAAACGGCACCTGGACCAATTCCGCAGCGATTCGCGTCGGAAACTTTCAGTCATTTGCTACCTCAATACGGATTGGCAGGAAACTGACGGCGGACAATTAGCAATTTATCTTCCTGATGCGGATAATAAAACTGAAAAGCAAGTTCTGGTTAACCCACTAGGAGGACGATTAGTATGTTTTGAAAGTGGTCGATTAGAGCATGAAGTATTGCCCGCTACCCGTGAACGTTTGAGTATAACAGGCTGGCTAAAAACGGGCTAGTCACCCATTAACTGGGTATCATTAAAGAAAGATTAATTGATTTTAGCTCCGTCGGGTATAGATGTCCTGAGAAGGTTTGCATCCCCAGTGGATAATCGGGATATTTGCGGCCAATTCTGACCGACTACGGATGCCCGTCGATATTTCCCACCTACTTATCCCCATCACTGCTACCTTGTTGGGATTACCCTTTGTGGGTTTTCTGGCAATGACAGGCGTCAGCCGGAAAGGAGCATCGGCGTGGGCTATTGGGCTAACGGGCCTGGGACTGATTTTGTCAGTCATCCTGGCTTTATCCTTACCTGAACAGCCCGTGGCCTTTCAGGCCGTGTGGGCTAGGTTGGCAAACCACTTCTTTGCATTCAGTCTGCGGGTCGATAATCTGGCGGCACTTATGTTGGTCATTGTGCATTTTGTAGCCTTACTTGTCCAGATTTATTCGGTTTCGTATCTCCACGATGAGCCAAAACTACGCCGTTATTTCGCTTATCTGGAATTGTTTGTAGGGTCTATGTTAGGCATTGTCCTGGCAGGAAATCTACTGGTAATGTATGCTTTTTGGGAACTGGTTGGCTTGGCCTCTTATCTGCTAATCGGTTTTTACACCGAACGACCAGCCGCATCAAAGGCCGCGAAAAAAGCATTTTTGATGAATAGAGTGGGCGATATTGGTTTCCTAATTGGTATTTTCCTGACGTATTATTATTTCGGTACCCTGGATTTCTCTACGCTAGCAGCAAACAACGCGGGGGTTATTGCCCCAACTGCTTTGGGTCTTTGCCTGTTTATGGGTTGCGTGGGCAAGTCGGCTCAGTTTCCACTACTGAGCTGGTTACCCGATGCGATGGAAGGGCCTACGCCGGTTTCGGCTTTGCTGCATGCGGCTACGATGGTGGCAGCTGGCATTTTTCTATTGGCACGAATTCATCCTTTATTATCGCCCGATGCGCTGATTGTAGTTGCCTTAGTTGGAACGATTACGACGGTTTGGGGTGGCTATTCGGCTCTCTTTCAAACGGACATTAAGAAAGTGCTGGCTTTTTCAACCGTTTCTCAACTGGGCTTGATGGTAGCTGCCATGGGAACTGGCAATGTGAGTGGGGCCATGTTCCATTTGCTGACACATGCTTTTTTCAAAGCAGGCTTGTTCTTAAGCGCAGGAGCCATTATTCACGCGGTTCATACGCAGAATATGCACCAAATGGGCGGCCTACGAAAAGCATTACCAGTCACTTTCTGGGGCTACACCATTTGTGCGGCTTCGTTGGCAGGTGTGCCGGTTCTGTCGGGTTTTTTGTCGAAGGAAGTGATACTAGGTAACGCATTCGGGTGGGCCGAAGTCCAGTTAAGCCCACTCGCCTATATGGTCCCGATCTTATTACTGCTATCATCAGGACTTACGGCGCTGTATATGGCTCGGCAGTGGCGGCTTATTTTTTTTGGCGTGTATCGGAATATTGATATTCCACTAACACAGGCGCACGAACCTGATTGGCTCATGCGGGCCCCTGTTGCTTTGTTGGCCATTTTATCAGTCGGTATATGGTTTTCGCTCAATCCGATTTCAGCGCATGAAAGCTGGTTTTTTAGGCTATTACCGATGAATGCAGAAGTTTTGTGGTGGTGGCTGGCTCCCGTTTCTGTAGGACTGGTTGCTCTTGGTGGCTGGATTGGCTTTCGAATGGCTGAACCGCATCCGAACTTAGCCATTGTGCGACTTTCGCAGGAGTACGGTTTTCTCGATAGTATATACCAGTATTTCGCGATCAATCCAACCCTTAAATTCGCCAATTTTCTCAACCGGGCAGATCAGCGTTTTGTGGATGGATTTGTCAATGGCGTGGGAGTTTCTACGGTTGTTCTGGCTCAGCTAGTACGAATACTAGACCGCCTGGGTATTGATGGAATTGTTAATGGAGTGGCTTGGGTAGCAAGTCAGTTAGGTCAAGTAACACGCTCAATTCAGACCGGCCGAGTACAATCTTATATTACAGTAGCCGTGGTTGGTTTGCTGGTCGTACTTTGGTGGTTGCTTTAATCTTATGATTCTTTCGTTACTTATTTTTCTTCCTATACTTGGCTCAATGGTAATAGCCTTACTACCAGATAGCCAGGTGATTCAATTTCGCTGGATTGCCTTTATGATTACCTTGGCCGAGGTAATGTTATCAATAGTAGCCTACCTGACTTTCGATAAAAGCGTTGCGGGGTATCAATTACTCGAACAGGCCGACTGGATTACTCTTTCGTTAGGGAATTTGGGAATTGCATCCATAGATTACCTGGTGGGTGTCGATGGCATTAGCTTACCATTGGTAATACTATCGGCCATAGTTATGTTCGTTGGGGTAGTCTCATCCTGGAACATGACACACCGGCTTAGAGCCTATTATTCCCTCTATCTCTTGCTGACGGGAACGATCATGGGCTGCTTCGTTGCCCTCGATTTCTTTCTCTTTTTCCTGTTTTTCGAGTTCATGTTATTACCGATGTACTTCCTGATTGGTTTATGGGGTGGACCCCGTCGGGAGTATGCGTCGATCAAATTTTTCCTCTATACCTTACTTGGATCATTATTGATTTTGCTGGTGATGATTGGTCTGTATCTGTCCGTAATGGATCCCGTCAGTACGGCAATTATGGCAGGCCTTATTGCTGATCCTTCGGGCATTACCGATGAAGTCATCCGAACCGTTCAGTCCGCCCTGCAAAATGGACAACTCGATTCGAGCCAAATTGTGCATACGTTCGATATGCGCTATCTGACAGACGGAAACAATTATTTGCCCACTGCTTTCCTGAATCCATCTACCGAACCTGTCCTTTGGGGGCTTCCTGCGCGTTCATTAGCATTCTGGGTTGTCTTTACCGGGTTTGCCATCAAACTACCGATTGTACCTGTACATACGTGGTTACCCGATGCGCACGTAGAAGCGCCGACGCCAGTATCGGTTGTACTGGCTGGTATTTTACTGAAGATCGGCGGTTACGGTTTTTTACGGGTAGCCTGGAATTTCTTCCCGGATGGCGCAGTCCACTACGCTCAACTATTGGCTGTTCTAGGCGTATTATCCATCGTATATGGCGGATTAAACGCACTGGCGCAGAGCGATCTCAAAAAAATGATTGCCTACTCGTCGGTATCCCACATGGGTTTTGTATTAGTAGGTATAGCTTCGCTTACGGCTGAAGGCATTAATGGGGCCATCTATCAAATGGTTAGCCATGGGGTTTTGTCTGCGATGTTATTCTTGATCGTTGGGGTACTTTATGACCGCACGCACGACCGACGGATTGAGTCGTATCGGGGATTGATGCAACCAATGCCACGCTATACACTTGTAACGGCTATTGCGTTTTTTGCGTCGCTGGGTTTGCCGGGTTTTTCAGGCTTTGTAGGTGAGTTATTTACGCTCATGGGGAGCTTTCAATCAAAATGGCTACCCGGCTGGCTTACCGCCGTTGCCACTACGGGTATTTTGCTGGCGGCTGCCTATTTCCTCTGGACACTGCAACGGATGTTTTTTGGCCCGTATTGGACTCGTCATGAAAACGCATCCGATCTTACTGATCTGACCACTCGTGAAAAACTCCTGCTGATTCCGCTGGGCATCATGACGTTACTGCTGGGTCTATTCCCAAACCTTCTCTTTGCTATCAGCAATACAACCGTTGCGGAATGGTTAACTAAATTTACGGGAGAATAGCGTTAAAGCGTCTATTGGTAACCTCCACCGTTATACGATCAGCTAAGAGCCCTTTGCACGATTGCCGTATAAATTTTGTTAGTTTTACAAACTACCATTGATAAGCACATTCTTTGAATAGCTGAAAGCTTCAGGAAATCATGGATTGCAAATTCATCGAAAAAGCAACCGGGGCTATGGCCGACAAATCACGGCTCTCGATCCTCATAGAGTTAACGAAAAAAGAAACCCTCACCAACACCGAGGTGATTGAATTGGTCGGCTTATCACAACCTTGTGTCTCTCACCATATTAAGCTTCTGACAGAGAGCGGTTTAGTGACAACCTCAAAAGAAGGGCGTAATGTACACCTGAGCATAAACAAAGAAGCTATCCGACAATTAACGTCCTTCCTGGATGGATTGGCTTGAAAATTTCCCAAATCCATCCAAACTTTTAAATATATGGATTCGTTGTGATGAGAAATGTAACGCTGGCCTGCGCTTTGTTTATCACCTTAACGAATTTATATAATGGCACAGAAACTATTTTCGGAAGCGACTCTCGGTGCGCTTACGTTAGCCAACCACATTGTAATGGCACCAATGACCCGCAGTCGTGCGCTGGGTAACATACCGAACGACATGATGGCTGAGTATTATGCGCAACGAGCAACAGCCGGATTGATTATTACAGAAGGAACATCGCCATCGCCCAATGGGTTGGGTTATGCCCGAATTCCTGGTATTTACAGTGCTGAACAAATTGAAGGTTGGCAGAAAGTTACTTCAGCTATACATGAAAAAGGAAGTAAGGTTTTTGTTCAACTCATGCATACGGGCCGTATTGCTCATAGTGCGAATTTGCCCACCGGAGCTGAAATTGTGGCCCCGTCATCTGTAGCTGCGGCTGGTAATATCTGGACGGATTCAGATGGAATGCAGGATCACGTTGCTCCCCGGGAAATGACCAAAACCGACATTGAAACTTCCATTCAGGAATTTGTTCAGGCGGCTAAAAATGCCATTGCAGCCGGTTTCGATGGGATCGAACTGCACGGTGCCAATGGCTACCTGATTGAACAATTCCTGAGTGCCCGTAGTAATCAGCGTACGGATGAATACGGCGGACCGGTTGAAAATCGAGCCCGTTTCGTACTCGAAATAGTCACTGGCGCGATTGCGGCTATTGGAGCCGATAAAATCGGAATCCGTCTATCGCCTTTTGGTGTAGCAGGGGATTTGGCTCCGCATGCCGAGGATACGCACGATCTGTATGTTTACCTGACCAGCCAGCTTAATCAACTTGGAATTGCTTACCTGCACCTGGTCGATCACTCTGGACTAGGTGCTCCTCCTGTTCCAGCCGCTACTGTTGAGGCTGTCCGCGAACATTTCAAAGGCACGTTGATTTTATGTGGTAGCTACAACCCAGAACGGGCGGAGGCTGATCTGGTTAGTGGCAAAGCCAATCTGATTGCTTTTGGACGCCCCTTCATTGCCAACCCTGACCTTGTCGAACGGTTCGAAACAGGCGCTGAATTAGCCCAACTTGATCCAGCTTTGCTCTACGCTCCCGGTCCCAAAGGTTTTGAACAGGGTTATATCGATTATCCTGCATTAACCGAAGTACAGGTATAGACATTCTGTTTTTTATCATTCCTATCGACTACGCATCCCGATAGGAATGATAAAAATTAGCTGGTATCAGATCATACCGCGTGCTTTCAGTTCCAGATATTTATTCACCGTATTAGCGGTTAGATTTTGAGGAGCTGTCAGAATAGTCTGGATTCCATATTGTCCTAATTCTTTCACGATTTGCTTTTTTTCGTAAGCGAATTTTTCGCCAATGGTTTTCTGATAAATATCCTCAGTATCTGTCGCTGTTTGGTGTAGCAGGCTGGTCAATTCTGTATTCTCGAAGAAAATAATCAGTAATAGATGATCTTTAGCTAGACGGCGTAGATAAGGTAATTGGCGCTGCATACCACTGACCGTTTCGAAATTGGTGAATAGCAGCAGTAAACTCCGCTGTCGAATATGCGTCCGGACGCTGGCATACAGATTCTCATAATCCGTTTCCAAAAAGCGCGTTTTCTGCCGGTAGAGCAATTCCAGAATTTTCAACATTTGCCCTGTACGACGATCAGCGGGAAGCAGTTGGCCAATGTGATCTGAAAACGTCAGGATGCCTGCGCGGTCTTGTTTCATCAGCGCAATATTGCTCAAAACCAGACTAGCATTAATGGCATAATCAAGCAACGTAAGTCCTTCAAACGGCGATTGCATAACACGCCCTTTATCAATCAGGCAATACACAGGTTGCGAACGTTCATCCTGAAAGGAATTGATCATCAGCGTTGTTCCCTGCGGGTCGCTCCGACGAGATGTGGCTTTCCAGTTGATTGTTCGAACATCGTCGCCGGTTGTATACGGACGAACCTGCTCGAATTCCATACTATGCCCGATACGACGAATGCGCTTGACACCAATCTCATTCAGTCGATTCGTAGCGGCCAGAAGTTCGTATTGACGCATCTGCAGGAACGACGGGTAAACAGCCACCATTTTACCTTGCTCAAATTGGAATCGCCGTTTCAGCAAACCCATCGGTGATTTCACAAACACATTCACGGCCCCGAAGCTGTATTCGCCCCGGCGTGTCGGACGAAGTTCATACCGAATAGCCTGGGTTTCACGCGGTTTTAGCTGGGCTTGAAAAAGTACATTACGTCGCTGAAACTGAAACGGAATTTCATCTATTACTTCCACATCAGTTCGAAATGAATAGCGGTTTTCGAGGTAAATGGTTAGTGGGTTATCGTCGCCATTCGATAGTCGTTCAGGTAATTCGCGTCGGGCAAAAAAAGCATTTTTTGGTCGGAACAGAGCCCAACCATCCAGAATGATCAGGACTATAAAAACTGCCAATATGACCTGCATCAAGGGGAACAAGATTGGAAATGCATAAGCCCCAACAAACAGCAGCACAATTGCTATTAAGCTGAACCAAAGGCGATTGGCAATGAATAAAGCGCGGATAGAGGTCAACGATTTACGTTTTTTAAATTAGTGAGAGCCTCGTCAATTTCAGACTCGTACATCGGATTGAAATCATCTTCCTGGTAATTGCCTTTTCGCTCAGCACGCAGAGCTTTGCAAAAAAAGGAGGCATCCTGAAACGCCGTCTGTGCTTCTTCCATTCGATTGAGCTGCACTAAAGCACGTCCACGATGATAGTAAGCAAGTGCGCTACGCGAATAATTTTTAAGGGCTTTGTCCAGATCGGCCAGAGCTTTTTCTGGCTGTTTGGTAGCTATATAACTGACAGCACGACTTATAAAGTGTTTATAATTGACCCATTCTGTTCCGTGTTTATTGATCAGCGAATCAATGGCTTTCGAGAACTGCTCAAGAGCCTTTTCATGATTGCCCAAACCTCGATAGGCCAGTCCACGCATATAACTAACAGGATTATAGCCAATTATATCGTCGAATTTTGGGGTAAGGGCATCGTATGCATCAAAATGAGTGATGGCACGAGAATAATCGTGAAGGTGATTGAGATAGATTTCACCAACCATTCCATGCTCTTTTGGGTAAAGCGTAGCCGTTTTTTCCATCCATAAAACAGCCGATTCATAATCATTCTCCCACACAAAATTTAGGTAACGGGAGCGAAAATTAGGCGCATTCGTCGACATCGTATCGAAACGAGATTTTTCACGCTTTTCTGCAAAAAAGAATTGCTTTCGCACTGATCTATTCGTAGCCAGCATTGATGACGTAGCATTCAGAAAACGCTCTCCATCTTGAGCCAGGCTTGCCACTGGCAGCAAAATCCACAAAATGATCAATCGTTTCATGGCAGTATTTCCGTTATGCGACCATCTTTAAACCGAAATGTAATAGAAACGAAAAGATCGTGACGCCAATCGCTACGATCCGTTTGGCGCAGTGATGGATCTGTGGCAACCTGTTCACGGCAAATCGACATTAGCTGACTGGTGATTCGAGCATCAAATGTTTTTGCACAATAATCTTCTCCAAAAGCCCTCAGGTCAAATAATCCTTTTTCTCCTTCACAATTCACCACAAACTGAATACGCACCAAACCCGTTGCTCCTGGCAAGTGAATCGGTTGATACTGTTTTGCAAAGAGTTGAATCAAATCGTACCGTTCTTGCCCATACGATAGCGGATTACCATACCACATCTGCCGAAAACAGTTGTCGCACGTCTGAAAACCACTTGGCCGACACGAATCCCCCGGAGTTAATTTTCTGACGAATCGGAAATTTTCCGTAGCCACCGCTCGGCCCGCCCAACCAACTGCCTTTAGGCCACTAGCGGATAGACTGCTCAATTGCCAGAGCGGTTTATAGCCACTATTCCGATTAAATTGATTGCCACGAATAACTAGAAAAACAGATTTTCCAAACTTGGTCAATTGCCAGAAATGAGCCGTTCGTTGACCCGTTGTACGATTTTCTAACGCTACTTTTCCATTACCGTAGAGATAGATTGTCAGGCTATCGGTTTGCCAAACGCGACCCCTGAGTTGCTGATAAGCTTTTGCCGAATCAATCGGCATATCCGCAAACCGGCGAAAAACCATCGGATAGTTTGTTCCGATTCTGAGCAAATCTTGCTGTAACGTAACCAGCCTGGGAGCAAAATGAATGGTATCCAACCGCATCGCGTCTCCGTGGATCGCCCAGGTAGAGATTTTCTCCGTTGCCGATCCATCGACCAATCCTAAATGATACGTACTATCGGCATCTAACTGAATGTATGTTGGTAAGGGACAAACGAAGTCAAGATCCCATTCTGAATGTACCCCGATCCAGGTGCCGATCAATTGATCGCGCGTTGGTACCTGAGCTAGTGTAAATGAGAAAAAGCTAAGAAGGCCATATACACAGCTGATGAATCTGGCAGTCCGGCCAAAGCGAATATGACCTAAGCGAAATCGCCAGTCAACGTATTCCTCTTTACTCCTTACTGATCCTCCCCTATCCATTTCTTATCTCGGCACTTCAATCTTTTGAACCAATTGAGCGATCACTTCATCGGCAGTTCCGCCTTCCATTTCGCGTTCGGGAGTTAATAAAATACGGTGACGTAAGACGGGGGCCGCTAATTCCCGGACATCTTCAGGCGTGATAAAATCGCGACCGCGAAGCGTTGCCAGGGCTTTTGCACTATTCAGTAAGGCAACCGATGCTCGGGGCGATGCGCCAAGATATAGCGATTTATTAGCCCGAGTCGACTGCACAATCTGAGCGATGTAATCGAAGAGTTTATCCTCTACATGCACATTATGTACTTGCCCGCGAAGAGCTGATAGCTCTTCGCGGGCAAGTACAGCGCTAACAGCTTCGAGCGCATCATTCAGGTTTCGGCGCTCGTGATGACCACGAAGAATATTCACCTCTTCAGTAACGGCCGGATACCCAACAACGATCTTAAAAAGGAACCGGTCTAATTGAGCTTCAGGCAACCGATACGTCCCTTCCTGCTCAATAGGGTTTTGCGTGGCCAGCACCATAAAGGGCTCAGCCAGCGTGTAAGTTATCCCATCATTCGTAACTTGCCGCTCTTCCATGACCTCAAACAAAGCAGCCTGTGTTTTAGCAGGAGCCCGGTTAATCTCATCGATCAGTACCAGATTAGAGAAAATAGGCCCTTGGCGAAACATAAAATCGCCCGCTTTTGGCATAAAAACCGACGTGCCTAATACATCGGATGGCATTAAATCAGGTGTAAATTGAATGCGACTAAAGCCTACTGACATGGTTTTCGCCAATAGTTTAGCCGTCAGTGTTTTGGCAACTCCCGGTACGCCCTCAATAAGCACATGGCCATCGGCAAGCAGAGCTGTCAGTAATAAATCGACCGTTTGGTGTTGGCCAACGATCACCTTACCGACTTCGGCCCGAATGGCATCGACAGCCGCTTTCAGTGGAGTAAGGTCTAAACGCGTTTCAAAATTTTCCATATATGTTTCTGAACCGGGATTTAGCTGATTGATGGAGTAAACGGATTTTGCTTGATAGTGCTTCTTCGAAGCGAAAAACAAAAGCTGTTTACTCCATCAATCAGCTAAATCCCGGTTCGGAGATTTGTTTAAATTTTTCCATTGCCCGATTCAGCGTTAGCAAATCATATTCCGACAGGGAAATACTCTTTTGCGCATTACGCAGAAGGAGTACCAACTCCGATGTTTCGACAAGCGGCACACCACTTTTTCGGGCTAAGGTATCGGTAAATTCTTTGTCTAAAACCGTTGTATTTAAGCCATATCGTTCGCGAAGATCGGCCAGGAAATACTGAATTTTCTTGCGCGCCAGATTATCATGATCACCCTGCTGAAAATACATTCGCCCAACCGTCTCGACAAAGTCCAGCGACGTATTTTTTGGAGGTTCAACAACAGGGATAATTCGCTGGGTACGTTTTCCGGCAAATATGGCATAAAAAAGCAGGCCAAAGACAACCAGATAATACGCCCAGTTCAACGCGGGTTGCGAACGAATGTACCGGAAAATCGACTGTTGATCTTCATCAAATCGCCCTTGTTTCTGGTACTCATCCCAATAGGTAAATTGAGCGGGTAAATACGAGAGGGCTTTGAATGCGTAGTCCGAGGTTTTGGTATCCAACACGTAATAATTGGTAAGTGCAAGGGGCAAATTCTGGATAAAAAAAGTACCCTTCCCATATTGAATCCGAACAAATACAGGTTCTTTTCGAGCATTCCGACCGAGTACGGTTATTTGTTTCGGTTGCTTAATATCCAGGAAATTCCGGCCATCGTCGTGGAAGAAATTGTAGCCAGCCGCTTTTTTCAGTTGCGGATTGGTGAAATTCTGGATTAAGGTTGTATCAGCCTGATCCGACTCTTTTACATCAGCCTTGAAGCCTAATTCCTTTCCAAACGATTCTGGAATATCGTAGGCCGAAATGAACACCGTATTCCCACGTTTGACGTAGTCGAAAAGTCGTTTTTGCTCAATGCTATCTGCATGGAATTCCCGACAGATGAATACGTAATTGCTGGGCGACGTTAATTTCGTTTCGCTCAGAAAATTATAAATCGGTAGCCGTATCGTTTTGATTTCCGATTGATTCATTACCTCGGGCCATAACTCAAACAAGGCCTTCGTGCCAAACGGTATTTTATCGTCGTTCTGATACGTTGCAGTCCAGTCAATCGGCTTTGGCCGATAATACTCGACGAGCATGTAAGCCGTAACGGTAGCGAGCAGAATCAGTAAGTATTTGTTCGGTTTTCGCAAAGTCAGCTACGGTTTAGGTATATAATTTCCGGCTTTCGACAATACGGTTCCATTAAACTGCCGAAACTGGTTTTGCAAGGTGCTGAAACGGTGTTCATCAACTGGAAAATCGCCGTACCAGACGAACTCAAACTGACGTGTTAGGGCTTCAAACTCAGTCTGTAATGGAGAACGTACCAACTCGTTTACATACTGCCAGTTCGTTTTGTCAGGTTTATACTGAATTTTTTCGCTATCAGCAAGGATTTTGAGCGTTTGCAGGTACCGCAATCGAACGGCGAGCCGGAAGTTTCGGTGCAAAATCGCGTCCTCTACAGCCGCATCGAAATCGATTTCGTGAATATTTTCAGCTAGGTTTTCATAATCCAGCCCACCTGATTGAGCTTTTTTCGGAAACAGGAATCCCAGCACTTCCGCTTTCATCAGCAAATAAATTACCAATCCGGCAACAGCCGCCAGGATTACGTATTGCCAGATGTTTCGATATGATTTACTATTTAAGAATTTAAAAAGTTCGGTAAGCAGCCAGTCAAAAAAGCGCGCAATCGGGTTTTCTGGCGGTGGCGCATCGGTACCGTACTGATAGTCGTGATCGGTTTGCAGATCCTTCAAATGATCTGACTCTGGATAGCGAACACGAATTGGTGCGCGATCATCACGCGTCACAATGGCAGAAGTTGAGGCCGGTTTTTCCTGAGCCTGTGCACGTTGCTGCCCTCCTACTAGCAGAAATAAAAAAACAACACAGAAAATTGCCAGACGCCTTAGTGAAAGGCGAAAGCGTAAACCGTAAAGCGTAACCTGTAAATCAATACGTTCCTTCATCCGATGGGCGGGGCCGAGTAGGTGTGGTACCAATGGAATCGATGGCTGAAAGTAATCCGCGACCTTCCTGCCGCTCAACCAAATTCGTGTACTGAAAGCCGAGACCGACATAAACGAGTGTCCGGAGTATGGTTCCGCCAACGGTACTGACAACATTTCCCAATACAACCCAGAAATTATCCATATCGGGCAGCAGTTTTGAGGCCGTCAGAAAATTAATAATAGCTGCGGGTACGGTAAACACGGCTCCTACAAGCCCCGAAATAATACTCATCACCATAATAACGCCCAACGTTGACCACCATTTGTCTCGAATCAGGGTAAAACATCGGTTCCAGGTTTCGGCAAAATCAGTTCCTTCAAATAAAGTAACCACTAATCCGAGTGATAGGACAATGCCTACGTAAATACCGGGAATGACAAAAAACAGAGATGCTACACAGGTAACGATAAAACTCAATACACTGATCAATATACCTCGACCAAGGGTAGGTTGCATTTCTTCCCATACTTCCGCAACGCTTATGTCAACAGGTGTCGACGGAATGTCCGAAACAGTTGGTGCCGCTTTACGTACGTACAGTTTCATGTGAGCGTAGGTCGCCAGACTAACCGCCAGAATAGCCAGCAGACTAAACAAAATGGAAATGCCAAAAGCTGGCGAGAAGACGGCTCGGGTAAATGGATTGAATATTCCCGTTCCATAATCTCCCTTTCCAGAGTTTTTCATCAGGTCGAAAATATCCGACTGCATCATGCCCGTCGCAATCCCGGCAATCAACGCCACTGGACCTGCAATGTAGAGCAACGCCAAACCCAGGCTACGGAAGTTTTGGGTAATGTATTGAAAGGTAACGTTAATTTTATCGCCAAAATCACGTTTCTGAAAGAGCTGTATCATGATTGCATGTTACGGTTAAGTTGAATGGGGTAAAGAATAAAATACCAGCCAATGAAGGCAGCCGAAATCAGAATAATGCTGCCACTCACAATCGGCGGTAGCGTCAATCGGGTAATAAAGCTTTCCAGAAAACCCGCCATGATAAAAATAGGCACTAGTCCGATGGCAATTTTAAGTCCTTGTTTCACCCCTCGTTTGAAGGACTCCAGCCGGGAGAAGGTTCCGGGAAACAATAAGCTATTTCCTACCGTCAGACCGGCACAACCGGCGATCACAATGGCTGAAATTTCGAGTGTACCGTGTATCCAGATTTTTAGAATCGAGTCAATTAGAAGACCGCGTTCGTAAAAAAAGTACTGAAACGAGCCAAGCATGACTCCATTGTAGAAAAGCATTGCCATCGTACCGAATGAAGCGAACAGGCCAAACACGAATGTTCGAAAGGCGACAAAAATGTTGTTCATCGTAATCTGAACAAACATACTCGCTTGATCCCTACTGTTGTAAACGCCCAGCGGATCGCCTTTCTTGATATTCTCCAGCGTCATGTTGACGTACGAATCGCCCAAAATCAATCGGACAAACGTATTGTCGTGAGCGGCTGATAGCCAACCTAATATACATGCTACCAGAAAGATACCTGCCGAAAGTGCCAGTAGTTTATGCGATTGTCGAAACAAAAGTGGCAATTCATACAGCCAGAATGTACGGAACCGACTCCGATCATCGCGCCGATTCTGCATGAGTCCCCGGTGCATCTGGCTAGCCAATCCGTTCAGGTAACGCGTTACATTTGAGTTCGGATAGAACGTTCGGGCGTACGATAAATCGTCGGTCAATTCCACAAAGCGAGCCGTCAATTCGTCCGGATCGCGAGTGGGATTTTGCTCCATATCACGCCATTTATCGGAGTTACGTTTAACGAAAAGAGCTTCGCGCATAAATCAAGTCGTCAGTCAGCAGTTATTTGTCGACAGAGAGGGTTAAATTAGTGAAGTTCGGCAAGGTGACCAAGCTGGTTATTAGTTTTCTGCCAAAAGTTTTTGACGAGACACGCTTACTTACGACTTTTGAGTTACGGCTTTTGAACCCTTCTGCATGTCTATTGCGATACGCACCTCTCAAAACGTTCTTCTGGAGTATGAACCAGCCAGTGTTGGCGAACGGATTATAGCGGCCCTAATCGATTATCTCGTCATTTTCGGCTGGTTTATCCTGGTACTTTTTCTACCTGCTTCGATTGGTTTCAACCCTGGTTCCTTCTATACTATCTTTGTAGCCATTCCGGTAATTGGCTATGATTTGTTTTCCGAATGGTGGCTCAATGGTCGAAGTCTCGGTAAGTTGGCGATGAAAATCCGCGTTGTGATGCTCGATGGATCGCCACCAGGCTTAGGCGCTTACCTAATTCGCTGGCTTTTTCGAATTATTGAATCAGTAGCTTTTCTGGGTGGACTTGTGCCTATTATTACGGTAGCTGCTAATGGCAAAGGCCAACGTTTGGGCGACATTGCAGCAGGTACTACTGTTGTCCGGCTCAAACCCGCCGTTTTACTGGAAGATGTACTAATAAAACCTATGGCCGAGAACTACGTCGTTCAACTCCCTGACGTTCGACTGCTATCGGATCACGATATTAACATTGTAAGAGCCGTCGTTGGCCAAACCGATGAACAGGTTCTGAAGCGTACCGCCGATAAAATAAAAGAGGTAACCGGTATTCAGAGCGACCTTGGAAACCGCGAATTTCTGAATACGGTTATTAGTGATTACCAGTTTATTACGACTCAATAACGCGGCTTCCAATCCGCCATGTTTCATAGTGTAGCATTTCCTTAGAAAGCTACCTGATTGCTTCCAATATGCTTGACTCCATTAAATCACTTGCCCGTCAATACGCAGCCGACATCGTTCAGACCCGTCGGCATTTGCACGCGCATCCTGAACTTTCGTTTCATGAACGAAACACAGCCCGCTTTGTGGCTGACCAGTTGAAAGCCATTGGCATAACTCCTCAGGAAGGCGTAGCTGATACCGGTTTAGTAGCCATTATCGAAGGACAAAAAAGTGGTTCTGCATCACCAAAAGTGATCGGCTTACGGGCCGACATGGACGCTCTCCCCATTCACGAAGTAAACGACGTTCCCTATAAATCGACCGTCGATGGCGTTATGCACGCATGTGGCCACGATGCGCACACGGCAAGTCTACTGGGCGTAGCACGTATCTTACACGTTTTGCGCGATCAGTTCGACGGAACCGTAAAGCTGGTTTTCCAACCCGGCGAAGAGAAAGCACCCGGTGGCGCTTCCCTGATGATTAAAGAAGGCGTTCTGGAAAATCCTGCCCCGATGAGTATGCTTGGACAGCACGTAGCGCCCAATATTCCGGTCGGTAAAATCGGTTTTCGCGAAGGTATGTACATGGCCAGTACCGATGAATTGTATCTGACTGTCAAAGGGAAAGGTGGCCACGCGGCCATGCCCGACAATCTGATCGATCCAGTCCTGATTGCGTCTCACATTATTGTCGCGCTACAACAGGTCATCAGCCGAAATCGGCCACCGGCCAGTCCATCCGTATTATCATTTGGGCGATTTATTGCGGATGGTGTTACAAATGTAATTCCAAACGAAGTGACCATTCAGGGTACGTTCCGCTGCATGAATGAAGAATGGCGGGCCGAAGGCAAACGTCGGATGGTGAAGTTAGCTGAGGGCATTGCCGAAGCAATGGGCGGCTCCTGCGAATTTGAGATTGTGCATGGCTATCCGTATTTAAAAAATCACCCCGAATTAACCCGACGCACCCGCGCCCAAGCGGTTGAATACATGGGTGCCGAAAACGTCGTTGATCTCGATCTATGGATGGCTGGCGAAGATTTTGCCTTCTACTCACAAGTTGTCGATTCCTGTTTCTATCGTCTCGGCACTCGTAACGAAGAGCGCGGCATTATTTCCGGCGTTCACACGCCCACGTTCGATATTGATGAAGCGTCGCTGGAAACGGGTGCTGGATTAATGAGTTGGCTAGCTGTTCAGGAGTTAAAAACTATATAATGAAGCTATTTAAACTTTCGAGAAAATGTTACAACTGAGTTTTTTGTCATTCTTCCTGCCGCACCGGCGGACCGGTCAGAATGACAAAAAACGCCCTCAAATAAAAGTTTAAACAGGTTCAATGTTTTGATTTTGATGCTGATTCGCTCTTTATATGCTATTTAATTCCTTACATTTTCTCTTCTTTTTCACTTTTGTTACCCTACTGTATTTTACAGTTCCCAAGCGTACCCAATGGATACTTTTGCTGGTAGCTAGTTGCTATTTCTATGCAGCGTTTATTCCAGTCTATTTACTGATTCTCTTCGTTGTTATCCTGATCGACTATTTTGCCGGAATCTGGATTGAACAGACAACAGGACACAAGCGAAAAGTCTTATTAATTGCCAGTTTGCTTTCGAATATTGGTATTCTGGCTTTCTTCAAATACTACAATTTCTTCAATGACAATCTAACAGATCTTCTCTCGCTTACCAACACGCCGAATCATATCCCACCGCTACAGGTGTTACTACCAGGTGTTGTATTGCCCATTGGCCTGTCATTTCATACGTTTCAGTCGATGAGTTATACGATTGAAGTGTATCGAGGAAACTATCCTGCCGAACGGCATTTTGGCATCTATTCGCTCTACGTTCTATTCTATCCCCAATTGGTTGCGGGGCCAATCGAGCGACCACAGAACATTTTACCGCAATTACACCTAACGTATTCGTTTGATTGGGAACGAGTTAGATCAGGATTGTTGATGATGGGGGGAGGACTGATTAAGAAAGTAGTTATTGCAGATCGACTGGCTATGGTGGTCGATCCGGCCTATGCCAATGTGCAGACCGCTAGTGGTAGTACATTATTGATAGCCGTTTTCTTCTACGCCATCCAAATTTATTGCGACTTCTCCGGTTATTCGGATATTGCTATTGGAGCGGGTAAAGTGATGGGTATTAAGATGATGGAAAACTTCCGAACGCCCTATTTATCGCAATCGATTTCGGAATTCTGGCGTCGCTGGCATATTTCGTTGTCAACCTGGTTCCGGGATTACGTCTATATTCCATTAGGTGGCAACCGAGTATCAGCTTCACGCGCTGCAATCAACACATTGATTGTTTTCGGGGTAAGTGGTCTATGGCATGGTGCCGATTGGAAATTCATCATTTGGGGGGCTTTACACGGACTTTATTTGGTTATAGGGCAAGTCTTGAACCGTTTTCGACCCCAGGCATTAGCAACAGAATCTAAAGGAATCAAGCAGCGCAGTAGTCTGGTCGGATCGTATACGAATCAATTACTGACCTTTTTATTGGTCATGTTTACCTGGGTCTTTTTCCGGGCGCTTAATACCAGCGACGCGTTTATAGTGCTGCAAAAAACACTAAGCTTTAGCAATATGGGAACGATTCAGACAGCTCTTCAGCCCGCAGAACTCGCCTTTTGCTTTCTTCTGATCGGTAGTTTATTGCTAGAAAATTATTGGATAGCTTTTGTCAAACAAGTGAATAATCGGGCGTTCTGGATTTTGATGCCACTGTTCGTATTGACCATTTATTTCTTTGGCGTCTTTACGTCCAATCAATTCATCTATTTCCAGTTCTAACCACATCGATATGATCAGTACAGTGCTAAAGTGGTTTTTTATCATTCTATCTGGTGGAGTACTTGTTGTCGGTCTTACACCCAGACTACAACGTTGGCTCGATCAGCACGGCTTTATTCCCAATCAATACAATTACGGAGATCTATATAATATGACGAACCTGAGAGCCTTTCGGGAAGAGTCATTTATAGCAGAGGATGATTTGACCGAAGCTGACAAGCCCAAAACGCATCATAAAGATGTGCATCTGTACACAATTGGCGACAGTTTTACCACCATGGACACATCCTTCTACGCGGGTGAACGTAATGTCCATGCCTGGATCGGCCACGAGCATCCACCTGTCGCGCCTTTGGATACAACCAAAAAAAATATCCTGGTTATTGAATTTATCGAACGCGTGCTTCAGGAACGGTTGTATGCACCCGATTACGAAAAAATTTATCTGGAAGATGGGTTGATTCAACCAAAGCAGTTTACTACATCCACCAAACAGGAAGAAAAGACCGAGACGTCTACAAATAAACTATTCACGCATTTTGCTCCGGAAATAAACCAGCGACTCGAATTTATTCTGTTTAACGGCCCTTTATTTATTCGGTTCAAAGAGGTGAAAGCACAATTAATGCTCAGCCTGTTTGGGCGGGTATCGGGCGCGGCCATCTCTCAGGATAGGAAGCATTTGTTTTATACCCCTGAAGCCGATACGAGTTACGTACTAAGTTCATTTCGTCATCTTACGGATCGACGAATTGATGAGTTAGTGATGAATCTGAATAAGATTCGCCAGCGCTATCTGCATATGGGTTTCGATGAAGTGTACATATGCATGATTCCTAACAAAGTGACGGTGCTAGATCCAACGTATGGCGTTTACAATCATCAAATCGAACGGATCGAAGCTAATCCACATTTAGAAGCCCCTATTATTTCTATGATTGACACCTTACGTCGTCATCCTGAGTGGTATCATTTGGGCGATGGACACTGGAACAATCAGGGAAAACGTTTCTGGCTCCAGCGAGTCAATGCCGTAGTGGCTGAATGGGAAAACAAGCCCAAACCTCAGCGATGATTTTCGTTTAGAATTAGCGCTTATAGTCTGGACATTATCCGAAAAGTCATCCCCAAATAGGACAATCCAATCCTTGATTGTTATACATTTGTAACTCCTTAAAACGTTCTACCTGAAAGTCTAATTGCTTTAAACCTATGAACAGAAGAGATGCCCTCATGCGGGTAGCCGCGCTGGCTGGCGCAACGATCACGTTGCCTGCGCTGGCCGATACGCTTGAAGCCTCGGCCACCCGGCGTGCCCTGACAGGCAAACCCGTCTTCTTTACGGCCGACCAGGACGCTACCGTCGCGGAATTGGCTGATACGATTATTCCGACGACTAAAACGCCGGGAGCCAAAGCCGCTAAGGTGAACGAAATCATCGACGTTATCCTGAAAGACTGCTATAAACCCGACGATCAGCAACGGTTTGTTGAAGGTCTGGCGCAGACGAACAAATGGAGTCAGGATGCCTACGGCAAAGCGTTTGTCCAGCTTGACCCAGCTCAACGTATTGAGATCGTCAAGAAACTTGAAGCCGACGATAAAGACCAAAAAGCGAAAATGAAGGCGGGCAAAGAGGTGGCTAAAGTGTCGAACTCACAGGCTGACCTACAAATGCCCGACGCTAAAAAGGTCTACACGCCGTTCTATTCAATCCTGAAAGATTTGACCCTGACGGGCTATTTCACGTCTGAAATCGGCTGTACACAAGCGCTTGAGTATGTTGCAGTTCCAGGCCGTTACGACGGTTGTGTCCCTCTCAAACCCGGCCAAAAAGCGTGGGCTATTTAATGAAGTTATAAAGTTGACAGGTTATTGAGTTGCAAAGTTCATGCTAAGCTGGACCAACTACTCAACTATACAACCCTACGACTTTAAAACTCTACAACTTCTTTACAAGAATGAATCTCAATATAGACGCAAAAAAAGATATGACCTACGACGCGATCGTTGTGGGTTCGGGTATTTCGGGTGGCTGGGCTGCTAAAGAGTTAACCCAAAAAGGATTGAAAGTGCTCATGCTGGAGCGTGGCCGCGATATTAAGCATATTGAAGGCTACGTAACCGCTACCAATAACCCTTGGGATTTCCCGCACCGGGGACGCATTACGACAATGGCTGCTGAAGAATATTGGGCCAATATGCGTACGGGGTATACAGCGAATGAAGAATGGCGTCACCACTTCGAGAATGACAAGGAAAACCCTTATCTAGAAAAACCTGGTCGCAAAGTGGACTGGATTCGGGGATATCACGTCGGTGGTCGGTCGCTGATGTGGGGACGGCAAAGCTATCGCTGGAATAAGGAAGATTTTATGGCCAATGGCAAAGAAGGCATCGGTGTCGACTGGCCAATTCGGTATGAAGATCTAGCTCCCTGGTATGATCGTGTCGAAACCTTTGTGGGTGTTTCTGGTAATAAAGATGGAATCGACGTACTGCCCGATGGAAATTTCCTGCCCCCGATGCAGTTGAACTGTCTGGAGAAGGAAGCGAAAAAGCGAATCGAAAAAGCGTTCCCAAAACGACTGGTTACGATTGGTCGTACCGCTCACCTGACTGAGCCGAAACAATTGCATTACGATTTGGGCCGGGCAGCTTGCCAGTTCCGAAACCAGTGTATGCGCGGTTGTCCGTATGGCGCTTATTTCAGTACGCAATCGGCTACATTACCAGCCGCTATGAAAACTGGTAAGCTTACCCTGCGTCCTGATTCCATTGTATCGGAAGTACTATACGACGAGAAAAAAGGGAAGGCTACGGGCGTTCGGGTTATTGACCAGAATACCAAAGAAGTTCGCGAATACTACGCCCGAATTATCTTCCTGAATGCATCTGCTTTTGCCAGCACATCGATTCTGATGAACTCCAAATCGCACCGATTCCCGAACGGAATGGGTAATGATTCGGATCAGCTTGGTCGTAACATCATGGACCACCATCTGGCTGCGGGTGCTGCTGGTTCATTCGACGGCATGGAAGATCAATATTACTACGGTCGTCGGGCAAACGGTGTTTACATCCCTCGCTACCGCAACTGGAACGGCGACAAGCGCGATTATGTGCGTGGTTTTGGTTACCAGGGTGGTGCTGGTCGTGGAGGCTGGGGACGCGGAAACGGCATGGACGGTTTTGGCGCTGATTTTAAAGAAAATCTCACCAAGCCAGGTCCGTGGACGATGAGTTTGGGCGGGTTCGGTGAAATGATTGCTGATCCAAATAATCGTATGACGCTTTCGCCCGATCAGAAAGATAAATGGGGCTTACCTGTTATTGTGTTCGACGCGGCTTATGGTGAAAATGAGAAAAAAATGCGTGTAGACATGATGAACGACGCAGCCGAAATGCTCGAAGCAGCTGGCTTCAAAAATGTGACTCCGTATAACGACACGACCAAAAATCCGGGCATCGGTATTCACGAAATGGGTACGGCGCGCATGGGACGCGATCCAAAGACATCGGTTTTAAACGCTCATAATCAGATCCATACAGTGAAAAACGTCTTCAATACGGACGGTGCCTGTATGACATCAGCTTCTTGCGTAAATCCTTCGTTAACCTATATGGCACTAACCGCTCGCGCAGCGGATTTCGCCGTGAAGGAGATGAAAAAAGGTACTTTATAATCTCATTTATAGGGTGTAAAAAGCAGGGGATCTTCGGGTTCCCTGCTTTTTTTAATGCCGAAAAGACCATTTTTTAATGAAAAATTAAAACAACTACCTTTTAGTAGAGTTATACCATAGAATATCCAGTAAAAAAAATATAAACTATACTCAACTCAACAATGAAAAAAGTAATGGTATTGGGTTGCATGCTGGTAGCCGGCATCGCCCTTAACGCAAATGCACAGACAACAAATTCAAGCACAAATGCAGGATCGACGGGAACAACAGGTACCTCTTCAACCAGCCCCCGCACGAATTCTACCCAACCAACAACTACACCATCGGTGAATACGGGTGTTCAGCCTGTTGGGGTTCCTCCTACTTCCGCCAATCAGCCTGTAGGCACTCCAACTAACACAAATATGAGCCAGCCACCCGTAAATTCAGGTGTCAATACGCCCACAACGGGAACAACTGGTACCTATCAGACTCAGCCACAAACGGGCATTAATTCGTCTACAAACGGAACGATGAATAGCACTGGTACACGTACAACGAATAGTACGACCAATGGTACTATGCCCTCAACAACGACAACGGACCCACAAAGTACAATGGGCACAACGGATCGGCTAAACAATGGAACAACTACTAACGGGACAACCAAAACCCAGAGTATGCCTTCCAGCACAACCAATTCAACGATGCCTACTACAACAAGTCCTCGTTCGAGAACAAATCAATAGAGTTTGTGCCAACTTATTTGCGGTTTTCTAAAATCTTAGGAATAAATCGTAAGTTGTAACGCATAGATCGTAAATCGGGTAGATAACTTTGCGAAGTTGTTTACCCGATTTTTTATGTCTGCTGATTTGATTACGCTTACTAATCTGACTATTCGTCGAAGTGGTCAGGTTGTCTTATCTGATTTAACGTTTACACTTCGTTCTGGCGAGTGCTGGGCCATCGTTGGTCCAACTGGAAGTGGCAAAACTACGTTTCTACAGGCTTTGGCTGGGCAGTTTCATGCTCCTGGGAATACATTAGTTCGATCAGTGCCTACTGAGTTCGTTTCGTTTAAAGAAGAATCCAGTCAGTTTTCGTACAGCAGTTTCTTTTATCAACAGCGCTATCAGGCGACTATGAGCGACAACCCGGATGGTAGTGATACGAGTTATAAGGCCATTCCTACCTTACGGGATTTTTTGCAGTTGACTGATTCGCCTGAATCGATTGCTTTGGTTGATCGGCTGGGATTGACCCCTATTTTGAACCGCTCATTCATCAAGTTATCGAACGGACAAACACGCAAGGCCCGAATTGGCAGAGCTTTGTTGAAGCATCCGTCTGTTTTATTGCTCGACAACCCGTTTGTAGGTTTAGATGCCACATTTCGAGCCGAATTGACTAACTGGTTAGGTGAACTTACCAACCACGGCTTGACACTTGTACTGATCAAAGAGCCTAACGATATTCCATCGTTTATAACTCATGTTGCTGTTCTGGAAAAAGGACAGATAAGCTGGTCAGGCCCCAAAGAAGCCTATAAATATAGGCCCACTGTTCATTCCAGAACTAATCTGCCCGTTTTGCAGGCCGATGCGCCCAAAGCTGATTTTGAGGAAGCGTTTCGATTGAATGATATTACGGTCCGTTACGGCGAAACTATTATTCTAAATCATCTTAACTGGACAGTGAAAGTTGGTGAGCGATGGGCTCTATTTGGGCCAAACGGTGCTGGCAAATCGGTATTGCTCAGTTTATTATACGGCGATCATCCGCAAGCTTATTCCAATGATGTACGCGTTTTTGGTCATCGACGGGGCAAATCGGGAGAAAGTATTTGGGACGTAAAACGACGCATTGGCTTCGTTTCTCCAGAATTACACCTTTATTTTCCACAGGGTTTACTGACGAAACAAGTAGCTCTGACCGGCCTGACCGATACGCTCACTCCTCCTCAACGAATCAGCCCTGAAAACGAGCTTGATTTACGAAATCTGCTGGACTATTTTGGGCTTATGCCGCTTATTGATCGGCCCTTTGGTACATTATCTGCCGGGGAGCAACGATTGATTTTGCTGGTGCGTGCACTGATCAAAAATTCGCCTGTACTACTACTCGATGAGCCTTTCCAGGCCATTGATGATAGTCATGTTCAGTTAGCTCGTCAGTTAATCGACAGTCTGACCGAAAAGACTATTCTTTTTGTCACCCACGACCGGCATGAACTTCCCAATACAATAAATCAGGTTTTTTCTTTAAAGCCGGATGATTCAATCTAATCAAGCCAATTCATCAACCATTTCAAAGAGGCTACCTTTTGTACCATCAGCGAACGACGAAATTCACAAAACTTGGCATGGTTTGTGAGGAATCAGGGAAGGGTTTTCAGCATGATGATAAAGCGATTATTTCGTTAGATTCCGGGTCATTCGTTTCCTTAAAAGCCCCAATTAATAACTAAAAAAGGGCTTGGCATGATATTCGTCTTACTACCCCGTAAGCGACGTGCATTGATGAGGAAACAACTACTTAATAAATTTACCGGAAGGTATGGCTGGATCATTGTATGGCTACTCACAGCATCGTCTGTAGTAGCTAAGCATTATCCGTTGGCCGATACTTGCCAACATCCCGAACCTCCCCTCATCACGGGTTCTGCGAAGGCTATTTGCCGAAATGAGCAGGTGATCCTCACTGCCACCGGATGTACGGGCACGGTAATCTGGTCGAATGGCGATACAGGAAATACAATCACTGTACAACCTCAGCAGACCACAAAATACACCGCTATCTGTCGCGCCAAGCCGGGTTGCATCAGCTGTTTTGCCGACGTCTGGAAGATTACCGTAAATACACCAGCAGCGCCAACAATAACAACATCGGCCAAACTGATCTGTCCCGGAGAATCAGTCACCTTAACAGCTAAGAATTGCGGGGGAACTGTTCACTGGCTTGGTCAGGATGGAGCCGAATTAGGTACGGGATCTACTCTAATCGAAAAACTTCAAACAACAACGAGCTTCAGAGCTACTTGCGAACAGGCAAACTGCCGCAGCAACCTATCAATAGCTCTGGCGGTTGAAGTAGGCACGCCCAATATGCCCACGATTTCGGCAGATAACCGAGAAATATGCGCTGGTCAACCTGTCCGTATTACGGCATCGGGTTGCCAAGGTACGATCCGGTGGTCAGATGGGCAAGAAGGGGTAGCAAGAACCATAAACCCCGTTCAAACAACGAGTTATCGCGCTACTTGTCAGATCGGAAATTGTCAGAGCGATAGCTCACAATCGATCGCTATCGTCGTTCGCAAAGCTGACCAGACATTGGCCCTACAAACAACGCTTACCAATACGTGCCCGTTTCAGACAGCCGATTTGTCGAAAGCAATTGTCACGAAAAATAGCTCAATTCTGCATTACGAATTCCGGACGGAGGCATCGGTTTTATCTTCGGCAGTACAATCGCCGGGAGCAGTTTTACCAGGTACTTATTACCTATTCGGTCGCACAGCCGATGGTTGTTATACCGAACCCGTCGCAGTTACGGTAACTAATCAACCATGCCAGAATGCGATACCAGCTTGCCTGAGTAACCCGGCTTATGTCGCAATCAAATTCGATTCGCTTAACTGGGCAAAAGGAACGATTCAGTTAACTGCTCAACTGAAAGGTTCAGCGACACAACCTACCTGGCAGAGTGCTGGTGGCGGTCTGTTTACCGACGCGGGAGCCAAGACTTGCTATTTATTCTCTGAAACGGATCGGCAACGGGGCTATGCAACCTTCACACTCGTAGTTTCTGATCCGGATGGAGATGGTCCTTGTCAGGGCGCATCAACACAACAAACGGTTACAGCACCTTCGCGGGAAATTGTAGGATTAAGCAAAAAGGTTAGTGAGCCACTGTGGGTAACGGATGGAAAGAATCGCCTGGTCGAACTAACTTATCTGCTTACAGTGGCCAATTTTGGCAAAAACGACCTTAAGAATATACAGGTAGCCGATGACTTAGAAGCCGCGTTTTCTAGTTCAGGCGCTCAAATCCATTCTATAACAACTCGCGCTGATAGTGGTTTGGTCATAAATACAGCTTATTCTGGGCGTGGAGCCGATACATCATTGATTACAAGTGGCCGGTTAGAAGCGGGCCGTCAGGCGCATGTATGGCTAACCGTTCGCCTGGATGTTAGTCAGGCTAATACGCTGACATTTGCTAACATCGCTCTTGTCAAAGCAATTGATGCGAACGGTGGGCTGTGTGTAGATCAATCTACCAATGGTGCGGAGGTCGATCCCGATCAGAATGGAAACCCAGCCGACAACAACGAGCCGACGACGATTACGCTACACTCGCTGCAACGGGAAGAAGGCTCAACGGTCTTTATTCCGGAAGGCTTTTCGCCCAACGGGGACGGTATCAATGATCGATTTGTGATTCAATATGTACCAGAAGATGTTACTGTTCACGTAGAAATCTACAATCGATGGGGGAATTTAGTTTATCAAAATATAAATTATAAGAATGATTGGGATGGTGCTTCTAATCAGGGAGTTAAAACCGCCGATACAAAACAGGGACTTCCTGATGGAACCTATTACTATCAGATTCGCCTGAGTGATGGACGTGAATTTGTTCGATTCCTAACCTTGGCGCGATAAGTTTTTTAGCAATGATTTTGGACCAAATTCGTTTGCCGAATGTGTGCAGAGCGATTGGTTGCAGGGAACTAGTAGACACTAATGAGTAAGAATTGGATCAGGTGGATTTTGGGTGGATTACTGTGGTTTGGCTGTTTATCAGCCCAAGCACAGGTCGATTCACTCATGCAGCAGGCCGACCGTCTGCTTAGCTATAAGGCGTATGGCCGCGCGATTGAAGCCTACTCGCAATTATTGAGCGAGCAGGCCGATCAACTTACGCCTGCCCAAAAATCAACGATTCAAGGTCAGTTGGCTTTTGCCTATCATCAGGTTGGCGACGGAGCCAAAGCGGAAAAATTTTACCGGGATGCATTAGCTAATAATGCCGACGAAAATCCTCAGCAAGTACTTCTTTTCGCGCAGACGCTAGCTGGAAACGGTAAATTTCAGGAAGCTCAAAAAGAGTTTGATCGCTACGAACAGCTAAAAGATAAGCAGCCAGCACGCGCACCACTTCCGCCAGCAGTCCGTCTGAAATCATCCGCTACGGTAAAGGAACCTGCTGTAAAATATCGGCTGGAATACCTCGATCTGAATACAACCGGCGAGGAATTTAGTCCAGCTTTTTATCAAAGTGGCCTTGTTTATGTAGCCGGCAAAAAAGGAACGTCTGCCATCGAAACAACAGGCGGTGGAGGTGGCTCGGGCTATCTGGATCTATTTTATATCCCGGATCGAAATAATTTAAAAGTCGCCAGTATTATAAACGCCGACGGAAGCATGAGTAAACCGGCCAACAACCGGACTCAAAGCGAGCGTCCTTCGTTCAACCGATCTACAGCGAATGACTCCCCGACCATTCCGGATTATAGTCAGAGTATCAATATTTCAGAGGGCTTGGGTTACGAAGCGAATATGGTGAGCGCGTCCAAACGGTTTAGTCAAACGCTCAACACAAAATACCATGAGGGACCTGCTACGTTCTCGCACGATGGCACCCAAATCATTTTTACCCGTAATAATTACAACAACGGTCAGGCCAATAAAAGCACAGAAGGTGTTAATAAGCTCAAACTGTATACGGCGATTCAGGAAAACGGAGCCTGGAAGGATATCGTTGAACTTCCCTTTAATAGCGATGAATATTCAGTAGGGCACCCTACCCTGAGCAAGGATGACGATTTATTGTATTTTGCCTCCGACATGCCGGGCGGTTTTGGCGGTACTGACCTGTACGTCAGCCGATTCCAGAATGGAAAATGGAGTCGCCCTTACAATCTGGGAAGCACAATAAACACGAAAGGGAATGAGCTGTTTCCATTTGTCGATAATGCGGGCAATTTGTATTTCGCTACGGATGGACGCAAAGGATTAGGCGGTCTGGATATATTTTATGCCACGCTATCGAACGGAACAACGGTGCAAACAGTCGATCATCTGGATGCCCCCATAAATTCCCCTCAGGATGATTTTGGCCTGATTACCGATGCAAACCGGGCTGGTGGATATTTCAGCAGCAATCGACGGACGGGTAACGATGACATTTATCGGTTTGTACGGCAAAGTTCCCTAAATGGATGCCGTGATCTAACTATTCGGGTATATGACACCTCTAACGGGCAATCGCTCGATAGCGCCAGCGTACTCATTAAATCGCAGAGCGAAGGCTTCCCCGACAAAACGCTAACAAGTGATCCAAACGGGTACGTTCGCTTCTGTTTGGAAGGCAGTAATGCGTTTATATTTCAGGCCAGTCGGGATGGCTACATCAATAGCACTGTTGGTTTCACAACGCGAGGTATGACTGATAACCAGCCTATTCGATTAGAGATGGGGCTCATCAAGCCTACGATCGTGATGGATACAATTGCAGAGGCATCTCAAAATGCCACTTTAACCCAATCGCGTATTCACGGCACTGTTATCAGCGAAGGCAGCCGTAAACCGATTCAGGGCGTCAAGGTTCGGCTTCGTAATGAATGTAATGGCAAAATAGCTGAATACGTAACGGGAGCGGATGGCCGCTATTCGTTCGATATTGTCGAAGACTGCGATTATATGCTTATTGCATCCAAGGCTTCTTTTGGCACCAATACGAATAAAATCAAGCGAATCACCAAAAAGGCGAAACCTAAAGAATTATCAGCCGATCTGAAAATGCTTAGTGTTGGGGACGTAGTCACAATTGACAATATCTACTACGATCTCGACCAACACAGTTTACGCGCCGACGCCATGCGCGAACTGGACAAAGTAGTCGCTACCATGCAGAAATACCCATCGCTGATTATTGAAATCCGGTCGCATACCGACAGTCGGGGCGATGCCGAGCGCAACAAAGCACTATCCTTGGAACGTGCTAAAGAAGTTGCTAACTACTTAGTATCCAAGGGAATTAGTCGCCGAAGAATGGCCACACTTGGCATGGGCGAATCGCAGCTTATCAATAACTGCACCGATGGCGTTATCTGCACCGAAGCCGAACACCAACGCAATCGCCGAACAGAATTCAAAGTGGTGTCTATAAAATAGTGATGAGTGATGAGTGATGAGTGATGAGTGATTTTACAAAAACTATTTTTACATTCATAACTCATCATTCATAGCACATCACTCTTGCTTACGTTTCCTACCTGTAAAATTAATCTCGGACTACGGATCACTGAAAAACGTGCCGACGGATTTCACAATCTTCAATCATGCTTTTACCCCGTTGGCTGGGGTGATATAGTAGAAACTATTCCTTCTGATGAGTTTAGTTTTAGCAGCAGTGGTTTGCCCATTCCGGGGGCATCGCAGAGTAATCTTTGCGTGAAAGCGTATGAGTTGTTGAAAGCAGATTTCGATTTACCACCTGTACAGATGCATTTGCATAAACTTGTGCCAATTGGTGCTGGTTTAGGCGGTGGTTCATCAGATGCAGCCTTCGCTCTGAAACTATTGAATGAGCAATTTAAGCTCTATTTAGGTACCTCTCAGTTAGAAGATTACGCTCGGTTGTTAGGTAGCGATTGCGCCTTTTTCATTCAAAATCGTCCGCTCTATTGCACTGAAAAAGGCGACGTGTTTTCGGAGATTTCGGTCGATTTGACGGGTTATCATATCTTGCTTGTTTATCCCAATCTAGCTATTTCTACTGCTGAAGCTTACGCAGGTGTTAGACCTCGTCGACCCGAAACGCCATTACTTGATCAACTCAAGGCACCCATTGATGCCTGGCAGAATACGATTCACAATGATTTTGAAGATAGCCTTTTTCCACGCTATCCAATTCTATCCCAACTCAAAAAGCAGTTATACGAAGCTGGAGCGGTGTATGCCAGCATGAGTGGATCAGGATCGACGGTATATGGTATTTTTCATGCGCCAGTTGCTATACCAAACCAATTTCAGCAATACAGCGTTTGGCAGGGTAAATTATAATCCGTTTACCGCCACTCTCGTTACTAATTTGACGTAACGACAAACGGAATTCATCAATCAACCGAATGAGCAACATCGTGACCAAACGGCGGGAGCCGTCGCATTTTATGGTCTGGCTGGGCATTGCCAGTAGTACGATGTTGTTCACAATGTTGTTAGTGGCTTATGTGGTTCGCAGTGCCGGTTCTAATTGGTCGATGGTGAAATTGCCGTTGGTTTTTGTAATCAGTACCATTGTCATACTCTTGAGCAGCTTTACACTCAACAATGCCCGGATTGCCTTTCGGCATGAGCGCTTCGGCAATTACCGCACCAATTTAGCCACTACCCTTATTCTCGGCCTACTGTTTATGCTACTCCAGGGCTGGGGCTGGCGCGATCTCATTCGCTCTGGCGTTGGGCTGGAAGGTAATCCGGCAGGAGGCTTCATTTACATTTTATCGGGCTTACATCTGCTTCATATTCTGGTTGGCTTAATTTTACTCGGCATAGTTCTGAGCGAAGCCTTACTTCGGCGAGCGTATGTCGAATCGTTTGTGTATAGTGTCAATCCACCGAATAGGCTAAAAATAAAGCTTATCACGCTCTATTGGCACTTTGTCGATATTCTCTGGCTTGGCTTGTTCCTTTTTTTACTGATTCATCACGGCATCGATTGGCATCTTACGCTATAGCCAAAGCTAATTTTTGGGGGTTTATCACGTTATTTGTATTTAAATCAACCAGTTATTACGTAGTAGAACTTCATGAAAAAAATTGCTATTGGGCTAGGCGTATGGCTATTGGGCTGTGCTTCCTTCGCTCAAACCGGTCCTTCGTCAACGTCCGCACCAGGCTCCAAATATGACCCTCTTGCCTTATTTCACCCCCTGTTTAACATGCAGCCGGGTAATGATTACCGTACAGGCAGCGGGGCACCTGGTCCCAATTACTGGCAAAATCGATCTGATTATCAGATAAATGTTACGCTTGATGATCAGCAGAATACGATTACAGGCGAAGTGACAATCACCTATAAAAACAATTCACCCGAAACGTTGCCGTATTTATGGCTTCAGCTGGATCAGAATGCGTTTAGCGATACCTCGCGGGCAGCCAAAACAACGCCTGTATCAGGTGGTCGATTTGGTAACCAGGGCTTCTCGGGAGGGTTAACAATCACCAGCGTAACCATAGAACAGAACAAGGGGAAATTTGCAGCCGTTCCTTATACCATTACAGACACACGGATGCAGGTGCGTCTGGCCGAGCCTGTAAAACCCAAAGGCGATGTTGTGAAAGTGAAAGTCGCTTACTCATTCAAAATTCCGGAATATGGTTCTGACCGAATGGGGCAGCTTCGTCGGAAAGACGGGATCATTTATGAGATTGCGCAATGGTATCCGCGTATGTGCGTGTATGACGACATTGAAGGCTGGAACGTACTTCCTTACCTGGGTGCGGGCGAGTTTTACCTCGATTACGGCGATTATGAATACAGCATTACGGCTCCCTGGAATCACATTGTCGTCGGTTCGGGTGAACTGCTCAACCCAAACGAGGTATTGACGGCCGAGCAGATAAAGCGTCTGGAACAAGCTCGAAAAAGCGATCAGACTGTCATCATTCGGGGAAAAGATGAAGTAACCAACCCATCCTCACGTCCGAAACAATCGGGTACGCTAACCTGGAAATTCCGCTGCGAAAATAGCCGCGATGTTGCGTGGGCTTCGTCGAGAGCATTTGTCTGGGATGCCGCTAAAATGAACTTGCCAAGCGGCAAAACAGGCCTTGCTCAATCGGTTTATCCAGTCGAAAGTGCGACGAATGATTCCTGGAACCGCTCTACGGAATATGTAAAAGGCTGCGTAGAGTTTTATTCAAAATACCTCTACGAATTCAGCTATCCCGTTGCAACGAATGTAGCTGGTATTGTGGGTGGTATGGAATATCCGGGCATTATTTTCTGTGATCATCGCGACAAAAAAGACGCACTTTGGGGCGTCACCGACCACGAATTCGGCCACAACTGGTTCCCGATGATTGTTGGAAATAACGAACGAAAATTTCCCTGGATGGACGAAGGCTTCAACACCTTTATCAATGGTTTATCAACGGCTAATTTCAACAAAGGTGAATACAATCGGGAACGCGGTACAATGCACGATCTGGCTCCTGCCCTGTCCTTCCCGCATGAGCCTATTATGACGATTCCGGATGTACAGCAACCCAGAGCATTAGGCATTCTGGCGTATTACAAACCAGGAATTGGGTTAAAACTGCTTCGGGATGTTATTCTGGGTCACGATCGTTTCGATTTCGCCTTCAGAAACTATGTACAACGCTGGGCGTTTAAACACCCAACGCCTTACGATTTCTTCCGCAGCATTGAAGATGGCGCTGGCGAGGATTTAGGCTGGTTCTGGCGCGGGTTTTTCTACGAAACCTGGAAATTAGACCAGGGCGTTAAGGACGTAAAATACGTGGATGGAGCCGCTGATAAAGGATCGTTGATTACCATTGACAACCTCGAAAAAATGGCCATGCCCGTCACGATCGAAGTAACGGAATCTAATGGTAAGAAAGGACGCATCAATTTGCCTATCGAAACATGGCAGCGCGGAGGTTCCTGGACGTTTAAATACAACTCGACATCGTCTTTGAAAACCGTTGTTGTCGATCCAGATGCTGTACTTCCCGATATCAATCCAAAGAATAATACCTGGCGTGCCGAAGCTCAATAAGTAATCCCCTATATCAACAAAAATCCCCGCTAGGTACCTGGCGGGGATTTTTTATTCTGAAGCATGATAATCTCCCCAATTTCTGTCATTCTGACCGCAGGGAAGAATCTCAAAGTTGACTAACAATGAAGCTGGAGATTCCTCCTAACGTCGGAATGACAAAACTCTCTTTTCAAACTTCGACAGCTTCAATAAGAGTTTATTCGGAGAATGAGTTCTTCACTTAAGCAGCTGCTTCAGCTTTGGTTGGAATCGCCTGTGATTCAATCAATTCCATATCCGGTCGTGATTGGTCAGCTACCGTTACGCGACCGCGTTCTTTGCGGACAATTCGCGAATAAAGTGAAATCTCCTGATCGAACAGGAAGCGGAAGAACAACCGAACGTATGATGTATGGTATTTCAGTGTATCGTAATATTCTGGAGCTGAACTTTTGATCTGAGGCAATTTATTCCAGGGAATCGACGGGAAATCGTGGTGTTCATTGTGAAAACCAACGTTCAGATTTACCCCATTCAATTGACCATAATAGCTGTATGTTTCCTGCTCCGGATCGAGGGTCAGGTAATGTTCCTGAATCCAGCGAGCGCCCAGTGGGTGCAGGCCGACCGAGAAGAACAAACATAGCAGCAAAAACGCCAGTGCAGGCCACCCGAAAAAGAAAACAATCGTGGCATCGAACGTAAGTTGTACAACAATATTCGTCACAACCCATTTATCAAATACCGCTAATTCATACATTCGGAGGGTACGAATGGCCTGAAAAATTGGGAAGAACAGCATCCAAACTACTTTCCCAATTGAATAGTTGTTGATCAGTTTTGCTTCGTACCAATCCGGCAGATCGGCATCTAACTCATGCACACCCTGAAATGCGTGGTGCTTGATATGGAAATTTTTGAACGATAAAGCCGTAGGTAGTACGGTTGGCAGGTTCGCAAAAATGGCGGCCCAACCATTAGCCGTTGGCTTTCGGAAAATTAGATTATGAGCAGCCTCGTGAATACAAACGAAGAGCGTATGAGCAGGAAAAGCGCCAATAAACCAGGCAGCCGCCACAATTACCCACCACGGTTGATCGCGAACGAGCCAGGCCATACCCACCATCATCGATACGCATCCGAGAATCACCCAGAACGTGTTTGGGTTTTTCTGTCCAATTAATTGCTTGATTTCGGGGTGAGCTTTGAGAATTAGCCGAGTTCGGATTCGATGTGGTTCAGTGCTATTTGAACGAACAAAATCAGTTAATCTAGTCATAAATAAAGGTATCGCTCGTACAGTTCGGTGAAAAAACAGTCAGTAAAATTAACATAATTTTCGCTGGTAATTCCACTCTTTCCAATGAAATTCCCTGGCTGTAAGTCATTTGACGTTTATAGTTAACGGTCCGTCTAATTTGGTAAGATATAGATATTCAGATGGTTAAATAGAAAACCTGACCGTTAACTCTAGTTGGTTTATATAGAAATTAATCCTTTTCTCATCTCAACAAGAAAGGCGAAGCTCATTTGCTCCGCCTTTACTAATTCAGGTTGATTCAACAAAAATAACTGGTAGGTTGATGGATAGATATAGTGAGACTTCCTTTGTAACTCCTTGATTAATAGCTAATCGGAAAGGAATAGCCCAATGAAACAGCCACTCCACGATTTCGAACGTTGACATTCACAACCGGAACCTGAATCTGGCGGGTGAATCCGTGTGTATAGCGTCCTTCGATGAAAAATTTGCCCGGACCAGCATCCATTGCCAGGCCTAAACCGCCCACTGCGCCAACATCCCATCGACTCATCATACCGCCATAGTTTACATCAATATCGTACGGTCTGGTCGTAAATAAAGCCGATGCACGGGTGCGGATGCGGCCATCGAGTGCATAGCTCACAGAGGGTCCTAGTAGTAAGTAGGGCTGAACTCCGCCATCGCTTAAATTGATCTTGGCAAGAAGCGGAATTTCAATGTTTTGCGACTGATAAGCAATTGTAGCCCCAATTGGCAGATTAAGCCCACCCAGATTTAAATCCATGCCTTCTTTAACCGCAACGCCCTTCTGAACGTACGCTAATTCAGGCCGAAATGAAATGCTATTACTCACCGGAATATCCAGGAAAATAGCTCCAGTTGGCCCAACAGTTGGGTACATATCAGGCAACAGACTGGTAATAAAATCAGGTTTGGAGGCAAAGCCCCAGTTTGCCCCACCCCGGATACCAACCTGAACTTGAGCAAAAGAAGCTGTAGTGATGGTGAGAACTAAACAAGCAATGACACTGGCAAGCACAATACGTTTCATGGTCTTGAAGGGAAAACAGATGGTAAAAAAGTGAACCTGAACTCAATTGTGTAAAGTGTCGGCGATAGGCGTTTTTGTTTTTTGTGCAACTCGATGGTTTGACAGAGCGTTACCAGAAAAGATTAATGCTGTCTAGAAAATATTTTTTAATCCGCTATGAATGAGCAACTAAATTTTTTGTCCACTCGAATTGAATCTCTTCGACAACGGCTAACCAATCACCCACTTTACACATCCGTCCAAACACTCGATGATTTGCGCATTTTTATGGAGTCGCATGTGTGGGCTGTTTGGGATTTTATGTCGTTACTGAAAGCCTTACAGCGAAACCTGACCTGCGTCGACGTTCCCTGGGTTCCTGTTGGTAATGCAGAGACCCGGTATTTAATCAACGAAATTGTCGTTGGTGAAGAAAGTGACGTTGATCCCGCTGGAAACCGAGTAAGCCATTTTGAGCTTTACTTAAACGCAATGCAACAGGCTGGAGCCAGTACGAGTCAGATAGAAACCCTGGTAGCAAAAATTACTTCTGGCCATACACTGACCGAAGCACTGGATACGCTTTCTATCCCGGACGGAAGTCGTCAATTTATTAATTTTACGTTCGATCTGATCGACAAAGGGCGATTGCATGAAATAGCAGCCGTATTCACCTACGGTCGTGAGGATCTGATTCCGGATATGTTCATAGCTCTTGTGCGTCAGCTCCGTGACCAATCACCTGAAAAATTAGGCCTGTTTACGTATTATCTCGAACGACATATCGAAGTAGACGGCGATCACCATTCGCATCTGGCCAAAGCCATGACTGCTGAACTTTGTGGTTCCAACGCCAGCAACTGGGAAGAAGCCGCTTTAGCTGTTGAAGCCGCTTTAAATGCTCGGATTGCTTTATGGAATAGTGTGTACGAGCAGATTATTCTTTCAGAGCCTGTGTAATTGGTTGATTAATAAAGATTCGTTATTCTGCCCGAGACCATCTACTAGTGCTCGGGCATTTTCTTTCAAAGGCAGGGTTGTATTTTTTCTTGAAAACATTGACGCATCCTTTTAACTTTACCCACTACCTATCTCTTAACCTTAATCATGAAATACATTAAGCCAACTAAATTCAGCTACCTTCCCAAGTTTCTGATGCCGTTGGATATATTGGGGCTTTTTGAATGCGATCCGTTCGGTAGTTCGCTGTTAATCAGACGAATACTTATTGGTCTTGTTGGGTGGTTTACCTACGCCCGCTACACCGTGGTGAACCGTATTCAAATCGAAGGCACGGAAAACCTGGAGAACCTGCCAATTAATAACGTCCTGTTTCTCTCCAATCATCAGACTTATTTTGCGGATGTAATTGCGTTCTTCCACATTTTTTGCGCTGTCAAATGGGGGTTTCAGAATACGATTGTCCCACCGATGTATTTATTTGGACCCCGCGCCCGACAATATTACGTTGCCGCATCCGAAACGATGAAAAAGGGTTTCGTACCCCGCGTGTTTGCTGCGGGTGGAGCATTAACGATTGAACGTTCCTGGCGAGCCGAAGGACGCGAAGTACAGCGTTCGGTCGATACATCAGCTAATGATAAGATTGCTAAAGCCCTGGCGCATGGTTGGGTTGTTAGCTTCCCACAAGGGACCACTACGCCGTATGCACCGATTCGAAAAGGAACAGGGCATCTGATTAAAAGCAACGAGCCAATTGTTGTACCAGTCGTTATAAACGGTTTCCGTAGAGCGTTCGATAAGAAAGGGTTACGATTCAAAAAGCGCAATACATTACTGACAGTCCAGTTTAAAGCACCCATGTCCTATTCTGCTGAGGATAGCGTGGATGATCTTGTTGCCCGCGTCAGACACGCCATTGAGCAGGATGCGCCGGAATGGGCGCAGGAACAGAATCCTTAGTTGCGGCCCTCCTCGATTTTCTCCAATACGCTTGATTGATAGCCGTATTTACGAAAACATTTTTACCATGAATGCCCGTTTAAACACAGCAGCGAAGCTTAAAAGCAGTTTTTTACCAATCTGTTTTCTGGCAATTGCCTTATCTGCCGCCAGTTGTAATAAGTCGCTTAAAAATAGCACCGGGGCCGATTTCGCCCGCGTTGTTCAGGATACAAATCCGCCCATAGAGCCGCTATCTCCAGAGGCTAGTATTAAGAAGATACAACTGCCGCCGGGCTATCATGTTGAGTTGGTTGCCAGTGAGCCGATGATTCAGGAACCCGTTGCGATTGCCTGGGACGGCAACGGGCGCATGTACGTAGCCGAAATGAATACGTACATGAAAGATGCCAACGCCACAGGCGAATACGCGCCAACGAGCCGTATAAAACTTCTGGAGGATACAAATGGCGATGGTAAAATGGACAAATCGACCATTTTTATCGACAGCCTTGTTTTGCCACGTACCATTCTGCCCGTTGACGATCAATTATTGGTAGGTATCACCAATATTCAACACATCTGGAGTTATCGGGACACGAACGGCGATGGAAAAGCCGATGAAAAGAAAATCGTCTTTAAAAACGATGTGATGGATTCTCGTAATCTGGAGCATCAAAACGGCGGTTTCCTCTGGAACATCGACAACTGGATTTACCCAAGCCGCGACAACCTTCGCTACAAGTACAAAGCCGGAAAGCTAATTGCCGATACGCTGATCGATAACATGATTGGTCAATGGGGAATGACGACCGACAATTACGGCCGATTATTCTACTCCGAAGCTGGGCCAGGATTGCCTGCCGTACAGATTCAGCAAAATCCGGCCTACGGCGCCCTAAACTTTGCCGATCAATATTCTGAGGATTTCACCAAGCCCTGGCCGATTATCGGGAATGTTGATGCACAAGGGGGTCGGGAAGCGTTGCGCAAGGAAGATAATACGCTGAATAAATACACCGCCGGTTGTGGCCAGTCGATCTTCCGGGGAGACCGTTTACCAGCTGATATGCAGGGCGATTATTTTATTCCCGAACCCGTCGGGCGAGTTATTAAGCGCGGTAAAGTCATTAATCGCGACGGGAAAATTTACATCGAAGACGCCTATAAAGAGAAAGATTGGCTGGCATCGGCCGATATGAATTTCCGACCTATCAATACGTATACAGGTCCCGATGGTTGTTTTTACATCGTCGATATGTACCACGGCATTATTCAGGAAAGTGAATGGACCAAACCTGATTCGTATTTGGGCAAGGTTATTAAGGAAAAAGGACTGTATAAAAATCGGGGCATGGGCCGTATTTATCGCATCGTCCACGACGATTTCAAGCGCGACAATAAGAAGCCCAATATGCTTAATGAGTTGAGTAACCAGCTCGTTACATACCTAGATCATCCAAACGGCTGGTGGCGGGATAATGCTCAGCAATTATTAATTGTCCGCAATGATAAATCAGTTGTACCTGCGTTAAAACAAATTGCTACGGGTGAAAAAGGGCCGTTGGCAAAAACGCCCAGTCCATTGGCACGTATCCATGCATTATGGACGCTGGAAGGATTAGATGCTATCGACAAACCGACACTCTTCAAAGCCTTCTCAGATTCAGATACGCAAGTTCGTAAGGCGGCTGTTTGGATTAGTGAAGGTTATTTGGAGAAGAACGACGCTGAGGTAATCCAGAAATTAACTAACCTTATGGATGATCCAAGTCCCGATGTACGGATTCAATTGGCGTTATCGCTTCGGAGTCATAAAACACCTAAAACGGTTGAATTGGTAAAAACGCTGTTGGCGAATAATCCGAAAAATGAATTGATGCAGTTTTCGTATACGACGTTTACCGAATCGCAGAAAATGCTGGAGGCCGAGCGCGAACGTACGCGAAACCTAAGTCCGGCTGATCGTGCGCTGGTCACGAATGGAGCTACGATTTTTAAGCAGTTGTGTGCTACTTGTCACGGACCGGATGGCAAAGGAATCAAAGTTGCTGGTAGTTCCAGTATGCCAGCCCCACCTCTGGTCGGTTCTCCTCGCGTCCGGGGAGATAAAACGCTAGTTATTCAGTTGTTACTGAATGGTATGCGTGGGCCTGTCGATGGCAAAACGTATACCGATATGATGCCTTCGATGGGTAGTAATGACGACAAATGGATTGCTTCCGTGTTGAGTTATGTACGAAACAGCAGCGAATTAGGGAATAAGTCTTCGGTTGTTACCCCAAAGGAAGTGGCTGACGTTCGAGCGAATACGCCGGTAATTGCCGGTGGTATGACGCAACAGGAACTGGAAATTTTCAAGCTGGGCCGCGCGGAACGGACAAACTGGAATAAACCTCGTTGATGCATTACAATCCTGATTTGCTATGTATAATCTATTTGGCAAACATTTTTTAAGTTTTCTGTTCGCTATCAGCGCGTTATGCGTTCATGCGCAAACGTCTACTTATACCAATTCAATTGGGATGGAGTTTGTACTTATCCAACCGGGCAGTATGGTTGTAGGTCGTTTTCAGCCGCCCTATCCTAAACCGCCTGAAACCAATACAGCGTCTAAAAAAGGAGGTTTGCAGTGGACATCAAAAGACTATGAGCTTGCCGAAAAAATGGTCAAGCAGGATGCTAAAGAGGGATTTACAGTTAAGATTACCAGACCTTATTATATCGGCAAATTTGAGGTAACGCAAGCCCAGTGGAAGCAGATTATGGGCAGTAATCCATCTGCATTTCAGGGCGATAACGTAAAAGACGAAGCTGACCAGCATCCGGTAGAACAGGTTACCTGGGAGGATACGCAAAAATTTCTGGCTAAACTGAATGCGATGGATAAAACTCATCATTATCGTTTACCAACCGAATTTGAATGGGAATATGCTGCCCGCGCTGGTGCCGACGACGATATTTCCTGGAAAGCGATTTGGGCGTCGGCACAGATGGGTTCGACTACGACTGCCAAAGTTGGCCAGAAAACGCCGAATGCCTGGGGACTTTACGATACGTTAGGCAATGTTTGGGAGTGGGTACAGGATTATTACAACGAGAAACTTTTCGCCGATCCTACTCCTCCCCGCTCTGGCAGTCAGCACGTATTGAAAGGTGCTTCGTTTGTCGGTGATGTCAAAAACGCTACATATATGAACCATTCCGCTGGGCCAGGCAACGGTTGGGATGTTGGTTTTCGGGTTGTTATGGAAGTGAAGTAATTTGTACTGGGTTTGTTTTCATTCGAAAGTTTTTTGTCATTCTGAGGTACGAAGAATATTAAAGCATCTATACTCTTAGGTGAGGATATCTTAATATTCTTCGTACCTCAGAATGACAAAAACATCTATCTCCAATTACTCAAAAAATGCACCTTCAGTCACTACGAATTTTCCTTTTACTAGTCTCACTTGCTAATCTAGCCAATGCACAAATTGGAAAGATTCCGGCAGGTTTTACACCCATTTTCAATGGGAAAGACCTGAAAGGCTGGCACAAGAGTCGTACCTCGCATCAGGGAACGACGGGAAATTTTTACGTAGAGAAGGGCGTCATTACGTTGAAACAGCGACCTTACGGACAGGGAGGAATTCTACTAACTGATAAGAAATACGGCAATTTCGAACTCTATCTCGAAGCTAAAATTGACTCATTCTGCAATGGCGGTATTTTCCTGCGTTCCACCGAAAGCGGTATGGCTTATCAGGTCGAACTAGCTGCTCCCGGCGGACTCGGTGATTTACTTGGCGAGCGCATGAACGTGAGTAAAGGTGCGAAAGCAACCAACATTGCCAACATCTGGAAAGCGGGAGACTGGAACGCGTTTCGCATTCGTATGGAGGGCGATATTCCACGTATCCGCTTGTGGGTCAATGATCAACTTATGTGGGATGTAACGGAACCTGTCAATGATTTTATCGCGGGAGCCACGTCGGGGATGATTGGTTTGCAGGCGCATTGGTCGGCGGTTTATTCCAAAGCCGCCGAAGCCTTCGAGATGTCTGGTTCATGGAAACCCGACGCATCCCATCGCTTTCGAAATATTGCCATAAAAGAATTGTAAGTCAGCGGATTACGTACAAACTACCAACGTAGCTATGCAGGTAGATAGATGCTGAACGTGGCTCCCTGGCCGGGTTGGCTACTGGCTGTAATCGTACCACCATGATTGATTACTACCTTTTCGCAAATAGCCAATCCGACGCCAGTTCCGGTATATTCCCGTTTAGTATGCAGTCGCTGAAAGACCTGAAAAATGCGATCCAGGTATTTTTCGTCAAACCCAATTCCATTGTCGGCTACATCAATTCGGTAATAGTCCCGCGTGGTATTTTGAAATCGAAGAGAAGATGGTAAACCTAAGGCAGATATCCGCTCTGATGTAATGGCAATAACTGGCGGAATCTCGATTTCCCGAAACTTCAGGGAATTACTGAGTAAATTTTGAAATAGCTGACCCAGTTGCGATGGATCGCCATGAACAACGGGTAAAGTTTCGGCTCG
Source organism: Spirosoma harenae (assembly GCF_054776975.1). Taxonomy (NCBI): domain Bacteria; kingdom Pseudomonadati; phylum Bacteroidota; class Cytophagia; order Cytophagales; family Cytophagaceae; genus Spirosoma; species Spirosoma harenae. The sequence goes on from NZ_BAAHBD010000015.1 coordinate 55,014, forward strand.
AATCTGCGCACTTGTTTCATCAATCGCTATTGATAGATTTTCCAGAGCCCCTATAAGCACCTCATTCAGTGATACGGATACAGACGCTTGTCGGCGAGTAGATAAGCGTGAAAACATAAGTAGGTCTTTGATCAGAACCGACATCCGGCTGGCAGCGGCCAGCATTCGTTCCAGATACGTTACATCCTGATCCGGCAAATTGGGATTCCGCGTCTTAAGCAAATCGCCAAACTGCTGAATTTTTCGTAGCGGTTCCTGCAGATCATGGCTGGCGATGTAAGCAAACTGGCTTAGCTTATTATTGCTTTCATTTAGTTCATTGACAGTTGCTTCGAGTTCCTGCTGCGATTGTTCTAATCGGGCTTTTGCCTGCGCCAGTTCTTCGTTTTCCCGCAACGTCTTGCCAACAATTTTCTGCGCATCGATATTGACAGCAAAACCCGTCCAGAGCGTTATTTTTTCCGGTTCACTTTTTACGGGCTGGGCCGAAATCAAATGCCAGAAAAACGTTTGCGACGATTCTTCTTTTAAACGGCACTCGTATTGAAACGCAAATCCATGAGCAGACTGTTCGGTCCATTTCTGCCAGAAAATCGCCTGATCTTCAGGATGTACGACTTTCGCCCACTTCGTTTGATTCAGCGTTTGTATGGACGAACCCGTGAATTCGGTAGTCCAGTCATTGGCATATAGCAGTTGCCCCGTCTGATTCGCCGTAAAAATCATGAGGGGTAACGAATTGGTTACTCGTTTATAGTGTTGTTCACTGTCTTGTAAACGAATAGCCAGTTCCTTTAACTGCTCATTTTTCTGCTTGATTTCATCGTAAGACGAAAGCGGTTGATCGGTTTTGAACTGAGTTCGCCAGCTTTCAAATCGTTCGGTACTTATTCTGCGGGAACTAGGTAAAAGAAAATAAAGAGTGATTCGATTGGTAGTTCCGTCGTTCGTTATATCCAGTTTTTCCACCAGCCGTTGGGCATAAATCAATCCTTGGTGCAGTGGGTTGGTAATCAGCAGATTCTTATCTTCTACAACAGCAATCAGCACCTGATTACGTAGTGAACGGTCAGCACCAAACGCGAGTGTGGGACTTGATCCCTGTTCCATTGCATAACGAGCCACCTCCGATACAGCGGTCGCAAACGTAGTCTGAGAAGCGAGCGATAAGCCAGCCATTTCGGCTAATTTCATGGCTCGCTTATGAGCCACGATCAAATCCATCTCGTTGTCGAGCGCTATTCTAACTAATTCCTCCATAGTCTCCCAGAACTCGCCCGACAAACACCGATGTATCGTCTGTATGTCGGGAATAGTCTTTATAGATGGCAGCCGCCAGAATCGATAAGTCGTACCGCTGAATGGACGTATAGCGGGTTATATCCCAGCGGGACTGTACACCATCCGAACACATGATTAGCAGTTGACCTCGTTCCAGAGGCAATATATGATTGTTCATGGTAGCCGGTAGATTCATACCGATAATACCGTTGTACGACAGAAAATTTTTATTGGTTATAGCACTGCTTATTCGCGTCGAGATATTGCCCACACCACACCAATTCCACTGTTTGTTCTGATTATCATACACAACAACCGAACCAACCAGACCGCGTGTCTTTTTCACAGATTGATGGATGTGCCGAATAATATCGGCAGGCTGCTGGTCAGGACAATACCGAAACGCGTTGATAGCTGCCTGAACGGCCTGGTGTGCTTCTGGCCCATGGCCTAACCCATCACCGAGAAACAGTTTAATTTGTGAGCCAGCCAGTTTCACATAACAACCATCACCGCATACAGCCTCGCCCGGTTTGGCAACCAGAACCGACCGATAATCGAAACCGGTTCTCATCGTTGACGAAGAGATTAACGGCTTTTTGTAGATTCGGGCCAGCAGAATAGTACCCCATCCTTTTAGGGAATAAAGCTGTGTCTGATCGGCCAGCCGATTGATTGAACCTAGCCCGTGCCCCAGCGTACTGGTTGTTGACATGCCATCCTGCATCATTTTGACGGGATCGGCCATGCCGGGTCCATTATCGATACTAATCAGCTCAAGGCCAGCGTTGTCAGGCGTCTGAAAACAACGGACTAAAATTTCACCCCCTCTGGCATGTTTTACCAGATTCGTGGCCATTTCAGAAGTAATCAAATCAAGTTCACTCAGGCGCTGCGCCTGAAAACCAACCTGAATGCCTAGCTGATTGATCCCTTTTTTTATACTTGCCAGATAACTCCGATCTGCTGCCAAAAACCGCACATGTGTGGAATTATCCATTCTTCCATTTCAAAATCGTGACTGTTGTTCCCTGCCCAACGGTACTCTTAATATCGAATTCATTCACTAAACGTCGGGTGCCGGGCAAGCCTAATCCTAAACTTCTACCCGTCGAATAGCCATCCTGCATCGCCAGACTGATGTCGGGAATACCGGGGCCATTGTCGGAGAACGTGAGCCGAACTCCGGAGTCACGTCCTCTACTGACAACCTCAATACGTACTTCACCCGTACCAGCGTAGCGAAGCATATTGCGAACTAGTTCGCTGGCGGCCGTAATGAGTTTCGTCTGGTTCACGATCCCCATACCGATCTTAACTGCCATTTCTTTGACACGATTTCGGAATGGAACGACATCCTGCTCGCGGGTAATAGACATGGTGTCCTTACTCAGCGTCGTAATCATCGTCGTCCTGTAAATCGTCATCTGGTCCTAGTCTTGTTTGTAAAAGTGCCATTCCCCGCTCCACATCGAGTGCTGTATGTACTCCCGTCAATGACAAGCCGAGTTCAATCAGCGTAATAGCAACGGCAGGCTGCATGCCCACCACAACCGTTTCGGCATCCAGTACACGGGTCATGCTGGCAATATTCCCGAGAATACGGCCCATAAACGAATCGACGATAGATACGGCCGATATATCGATCAGGACCCCACGAGCACCCGTTTTATGGACCATATTCACTAAATCGGTTTCCAGATTGAGGGCAAGCCGATCGTATAAATCTATTTGAATGGTAACCAACAGAAAAGGGCCCATTCGCAGAATAGGTATTTTATCCATAGACTGGTTACGTTAACTTACTTTTTTCTCGCTGTCAATACGTCTAACAACTAATCGGTTCATAGTAAACGCCTGTTTCAGTGCGCTGGCCAAGGTAGCTTTCGTAATAACGTTCGATAAATCGATTCCGAGATGAACAACAGTCTGGGCAATTTCTGGACGGATACCGCTAATAATACAATCGGCGCCCATAAGGCGCGTAGCGCTGACAGTCTTGATGAGGTGCTGGGCTACCAGCGAATCAACGGCTGGCACGCCTGATATATCCAGAATCGCGATGTTGCTGCCTGTATCCACAATTTTCTGAAGCAGACTTTCCATCACTACCTGTGTCCGGGCGCTATCGAGTGTACCAATAATGGGCAATGCCAGAATACCATCCCAAACCTGAATCACGGGGGTTGAGATGTCCGAAATTTCTTCGGTTTGGCGGAAAATAACTTCTTCGCGTCCTTTAATGAACGTTTCGAACGTAAGAACGCCGAAGCTATCCATTAGACGATTAATTTTCAGGCTTTCAGTAAACAGCGTAGCCGGATCATCGTTCAATTTCTCCTGGAGCAAATCGAAAATAGCTTCTTTCAAACTGAAGATATACAACCCTGTTTCACGGGGCGAAAACCCTTGTCGAGCCCGTGACATAGAAATGGCCGACAGCAGTTCGAAAATTTCGTCGAAATCACTTGACTCCGTCTGACTTATATTTTCGTCTGTAATAACTTTAGCCAGTGTATTCACTAACTCCTGTGACTGTGCCCGCAATTCATCGTCAGTCATCAGGTCATCCCGAAGACTTTCACTCTCTAATTGCTTTTGTATCCAGGTTTCAAATACCTGATCTTTATTGCTCTTCAGTAATTGTGCTATGCTGTAAGCCATTGTGTAGTTTTGGTAAAGAAACAAATGTACTGTTTAGTCCATGAGATAAAAATAACACTATTATGATTTGAATCAGGTCATCTTTATTTAAGTAAAAATCGTATATACTAACGAATGAGTTAGTTTTGTCTAAACATTCATCTATCCATAACCTATTCTCTCTACCCTTTCTTTAGACCGTTACCTCACTTTTCGTTATGCAACGAAATGCAACCATCTGGCTCATTGACGACGACCTTCAGGTCATTGATATTGTTGAACGAGCGTTCAGAATGGAGCAGTTGACCTGTCAAGTTGTTAGTTTCACTAATAATGCCGATTTGCAGGAAGCTATTAGCCGTTCTGACTCATTGCCGAAGTTGCTGATCGTTGATTATTATCTGCCTGATACGGATGGGCTACAGATCATTCAACGCCTAAAAGAAAACCCGACGACCCGTTCGATGAAAGTGATTTTGTTTAGTCAGACGATGAAACTGGATATTGTTACAAAAGCGCAGGAATTGGACGTTTATCAGATTATTCAAAAGCCCAGCGACTTTCGGGGTTGGCGCGACTTAGCTGATGAAATATGTCTGGCAGGTTATTTTTCGTCATAGCTTCCGTAAAAGTCATAAAAAAACACAGCCCTGATTGTTAGACCAAGACTGTGTTTTTCGACTCTGCAAAGCGCCATTACAGCAACCAGCGGAAGAAAATATAGAGTGTAAACGAAAGCAGGATCGAGACGGGTAGCGTCAATACCCAGGCCAGGGCAATATTCCGGACTGTAGAAGCCTGCAAATTTTTCACCCCTTTACTCGCCACCATACTTCCAGCAATTCCCGACGACAGAACGTGTGTCGTACTAATTGGTAATTTCAGCCCGGTTCCAACGCCAATCATCGTGGCCGCAACCAGTTCAGCCGATGCCCCCTGCGCATACGTCAAGTGTTGTTTACCAATTTTCTCTCCTACCGTCACCACAATCCGACGCCAGCCGATCATAGTTCCTAAACCCAGTGAAAGGGCAATCATCAGAATAACCCAGAAAGGTGCATAATCAGTGAACCGACGAAGCCCACTTTCTTCACCAAGGCTTTTGTTCAACACAGCCATCTGATTCGGACTAACGTTGGCTCCTTCGTCGGCCGTAATTTTTTTCATATTGCTGGTAATCAGCAATAAATCCTTTCGTACGTCGAGCCGTTTTTCGTTTGGAATCTTGTTATCAACCAATGGCCCATTGATCAGTGCTTTCAAGTCAGTCAATTCACCACGTGTCTGCACGAGCCGTTCCCGATTGACCGGCGAAAGTTGATTTGAATCCAACGTAGCAATGGTTTGCTCGATCCCGACAATATTCGTCTGCATCAAACGTGGGTCGAGATTTGCCTGAATCGCGAAATGATACGGTACAATGCCGATCAGGATCAGCATAATTAACCCAACCCCTTTCTGTCCGTCATTGCTGCCATGAAAAAAGCTTACCAGTGAACAGGTAGCGATCAGAATACCGCGAATCCAGGTAGGCGGTTCGCTATTCTTTTTAGGCTCTTTGAAAAGCTGATCTTTTACATCGTTCGGCACAGATCGACGTAAAATAAACATCAGCACAATCGCCAGACTGAAACCCAGCAACGGCGATAACAACAACGCTTCGCCGGTTTCGATAGCTTTATCCCAGTTAACAGCGGCACCAGCCGTGTTTTCAGGCAGAGTAGAAAAAGCCAGTCCGACACCAAGGATAGAACCGATCAGCGTATGAGAACTTGAACTCGGAATCCCGAAATACCACGTGCCGAGGTTCCAGATGATAGCACTTAATAGCAGCGCCAGGACCATTGCCACACTGTGATACACATTCTGATCGACCAATAATTCAACGGGTAACAGATTCACAATACCCATTGCCACACCAATACCACCTAACAAAACGCCGGTGAAATTGCAGATACCCGACCAGACAACGGCGACGGTCGGTTTTAGCGAATTAGTATAAATAACGGTGGCAACGGCATTGGCCGTATCGTGGAAACCATTAACAAATTCGAAGGCACAGGCAGCAAAAAGGCTGATGAAGAGGAGGATAAAAACATCCGTTTCTAATCCAAACATACGAGGGAATATCTTCTATAAATAGACATACGGTGGGTCCGTAAGCCAATGATTGCCACAAAAGTACGTCAAACTACCCAGAGCAGTATTACCAAATTGTTAACAGACGCCAAGCAATTTAGTAGCCACGTTACTTTTTACCAGCCAATTGGCCACAGGCAGCATCAATATCTTTACCCCGGCTCCGACGAACATTAACCGTTACGCCTTTGCTGTCCAGAAATCCAGCAAATTTATCCAGCGTTTTAGGATCGGTGTTTTTGAAGTTCGCTTCTGCAATCGGGTTGTATTCAATGATATTGATTTTAGCCGGTACGCGCTTGGTAAATTTCCACAGCTCCTGCGCGTCCTGCAATGTATCGTTGAAATTGTAGAAGAGAATGTATTCGAATGTAATGCGCGTGCCGGTCTTCTTATAAAAATACCCCAACGCATCGCCCAGTGCCTGAAGCGTATTGCTCTCGTTGATAGGCATAATCTGATCGCGCTTTACATCGTTGGCCGCGTGTAACGACAGCGCCAAATTGAATTTCACTGCGTCATCGCCGAGTTGCCGAATCATTTTAGCAATGCCTGCTGTCGAAACTGTAATCCGCTTCGGCGACATGCCCAAGCCATCCGGCGACGTAATCCGATCGACTGATTCCAGTACATTTTTGTAATTCAGCAGCGGTTCGCCCATGCCCATATAAACGATATTGGAAAGTGGCACATCGTAATTTTCCTTCGCCTGTCGATCAATCGCTACCACCTGATCGTAGATTTCAGCCGCATCCAGATTCCGCTTCCGATCCATATAGCCCGTCGCACAGAACTTGCAGGTCAACGAACATCCAACCTGACTCGATACGCAGGCCGTCATGCGATCTACATCATCGTTACGTAGAGCTGGAATCAACACCCCTTCCACCAGATTGCCATCGAACAATCGAAACGACGATTTAATCGTACCATCGCTGCTACGCTGCTCCTGATCGACTGCCAGCGGACGAATCTCGAAATGGGCTTTCAGCAATTCCCGTGTTGGCAACGACAGATTGGTCATTTGCTCAAACGATAACGCCGATTTTTTCCAGAGCCATTCCTGGATTTGTTTCGCGCGAAAGCCCTGCTCACCATGTTGCGTAAGCCAGTCTTTCAGTTGGGGAGTATTTAGTTTGCGGATGTCCTGCATTTTCAATGAGTGAATGACTGAATTGTTGAATGATTGAATAGCTGACGCACGGTTTTATTCAATCATTCTATCACTCAATCATTCAAAATTAATTTTCTGCCCTCCACTTCTTTCCGGCATCAAGTCCTTTAGGCACCCAGACGGCGGCTTTATCCATCACGATTGGCGCGACGGGCCGGATGTAGGGGTAAAGGACCGCATTTTCGGCGTAGCGGGGAGGTATTGTTACGTTCAGATAGCTGAACAACCAAAGCAGTACACTAATTCCAAAAACCCAGGTAAAAAGCCCGACGATTGCTCCAGCCACACTATCGAAGGTCCCGAGCAATGTGTATTTCAACGACCGGCGAAGCGCCAATCCTAATTGATTGACCATCAATACGGTCGGAAAAAAAATAATTGAGAAGCCCAGTATAGGTAATATTTTCCGGGCCAGTTCGCGACTGATGTACGGGCTGAGTAAATCAATCCCGAACGCCAGAAACTTAAACCCAACAATCATAGCCACCACAAACGCAATAATCGCCACGATCTCCACCAGAAGACCTTTCCGGTATCCGTTAAAAGCCCCCCAGGCGAGGGGAATGATCATAAATATGTCGAGGGAGTTCATAAGGTAGTGATAAGTGATGAGAGATGAACGATGAGTTTTTGTTCGCCAACCTACTCATCACTTATCGTTCATCTCTCATTACTGCAAAAGTTGCTTCACCATCGCGGAAATCGCTTTCCCATCTGCTTGCCCGGCGAGTTCTTTTGTGGCTACACCCATTACTTTACCCATATCCGATGGCACTGACGCACCCATTCGCGACATAATGGCTTGTAGTTTTGCCTTGAGCTCATCTTCTGATAATTGCTTGGGCAAATACTGTTCGATAACGGCAATCTCAGCTTCTTCAACAGCTAATAAATCAGCTCGGTTTTGCTGGCGATAGATGTCAGCAGAATCTTTCCGTTGCTTTACAGCCTTTGTCAGAATACGGGTTTCGTCTTCGGGTTTAAGATCGCCATGTTGGCCTTCTTTGGTTTCTTCGAGCAGAATCATCGACTTTACGGCCCGTAAGGCGCGAAGTTTATCCTGATCTTTAGCCAGCATGGCCTGCTTAATATCGGCGTCAATTTGTTGTTTTAGCGACATAATTAATGAGCGAAAGAGTGAATGAGTGAAAGAGCGACTATAAAATGTGAACCTTCACTATTTCGGCAAAGTTACAAAACCGACAGAGCTATCCGCTCTTTCACTCATTCACTCTTTCGCTTAGTAGAAAAGATGACTCGCTTATCTGTCAATATCAATAAAATCGCTACGCTTCGGAATGCCCGTGGTGGTAACAATCCGGATTTAGTGAAAGTCGCCCTCGATTGTGAACGTTTTGGCGCGCAAGGCATCACCGTACACCCTCGTCCAGATGAACGGCATATTCGGTATCAGGACGTACTGGATTTGAGAGAAGTCGTTACGACAGAGTTTAATATTGAAGGTAATCCTGATGAACGATTCATTGAATTAGTGAAGCGTGTTAAGCCCGATCAGGTAACGCTGGTTCCTGATTCCCCTGATGCGATTACGTCAAACGCCGGTTGGGATACAATCCGATACGCCGATCATCTTCGGGAATTAATCGATACGTTCAAGGCCGATGGCATACGCGTATCCATTTTTGTGGATGCCGACGAGCGGATGGTCGAAGGCGCAAAAGCTGTTGGCACTGACCGAATTGAGTTATACACCGAACCATACGCTGCTCACTATGTCGAAAATCGGGAATCAGCCGTTGCTACTTTCGTACGTGCGGCTCAACGAGCAAACGAATTAGGTCTTGGCTTAAACGCTGGACACGATTTGAGTTTAGAAAACCTCCGTTTTTTCGACGAGCAAATTCCGGGTTTACTAGAAGTTTCCATCGGCCACGCGCTTATCTGCGATGCACTTTATTTGGGCCTGGAGAATACGATTCAGATGTATCTGCGCTGCCTGAACCGGGATTAAGCTGATTTTTGGATTTACTGGATTTTGTTTTCGATTAATCCAATCCGTGGAGTCAGGTTAAAGAACCTGACTCTGAGAGGTTTCTCAAAACCTTTGTAAGATCATTCAAGCCGACCCTGCTCTCAGATGACAAGCGGAGTTTTACGATAAATAGAGCGTAGCGGTAACGATAAATCACCAACCTGAACAGTATCGTCAATCGACCGATAATCTGTATCAAGCCATTGGCTAGGCTGCTCTGTACGCGAATAAATCCGAACAAAGGGCTCTTCCTGACTCACAAACAAAATGTGCTTCAAGGATGGGATTAACCGATACTGATCGAGTTTATCTGATTGATCGTACGCTTTCGTGCTTTTTGATAGCACTTCAACCACAATTTCTGGATTTTTAATACGGACAGTTGAGACACGCCCACTTGGTAAGGTTACGTACTCTGAAGGGCCTTTAATAACGGATAGATCGGCGTTAAACTCTGCTCCCTCTTCTTTGATGCAGATTTTAACATTGCTCCCTAATACGCGGTAATCTGGCTGGTTTTCAAGTAGAGTGTAAAATAATACGCCTAACTGAATTACTAATTGTTCGTGCAAATCGGTTGCCTGACTCATGGAAATAATTTCACCATCAACATACTCAATATTGTAGGGAACGACTTCCGCTAATTCCAGATAGTCTTCCCAGGTTGCCGGAATACGAATGATCTCGGGCGCTTCATCGCGCTCCTGAAGTGTCATTGGGATTTTTGGGGCAACTGCTCCCATGATTCAGAGGATATATATTTTCGTAAATATACTTATTTCTTTTTTGAGGCACTCATGCGTCGGATAACTTCACGTTTTTGAAAACCTAAATGCCAAACGGCATACGGCACTTCCTGTTTACCAAAACAAGCTTCGCAGATTGAGTTATCAGTGGGAATGGGAGCGTTGTAAACAAACGAAGTATCGCTGATTTTCTGAATGTTAGAAATAGACGATTGCTTTTGTTTAGCACTATAGAGATAAGCCGCCAGAATGTCGCGCTCTTTGGGATTAAGGGCCTTATTCTGCACATCAGCATGTCCTAACAGACGAATATCCAGCACATAATTCTTGGCAATAGCCTGAGTTCGGGGGAGATTCTGGAGTTGGCAGAGTTTAGCCCGCTCTGCCGGATTCGTTGTTTTCTGAAGTTGAGTCGTTAATTCTTTCTGAACAACCGTGGTTACCTTCTCCCCTAGCTTATCAATATTATCAATTAAGTCAGCATCGGTGATTCGTTTGATTTTTGAATCAGCCATTTCCTCTTTGAGTTCATTCGTATAATGCACTCGTTCAGGATTGCAGGCAGTTAAGAGATTGATAACTAGTAGTGATAAAAAAAAGGGACGTGTCATAAACAGGAACTTAATGCGGGAACGTTTCGTCAATTACCACGAAAACACGCTCATCCGCAGCTTGGTTGCAGCTTGTACCAATAAAGCCTATCTCACAGGATTTTCGTAATTTTGTTTTTTTATAATTTGTCTATATCCTCTTGTCCTGCTGACTATAACATTTGTAAGTAGGGCAAATAAAGTCATATACCATGCTCGACCAGTTAGAAGCCATTCGCGAACGCTTCAACGAAGTATCTCAGCAGATCGTACAGCCCGAAGTTGTTTCGGACCAGAAACGATTTATGAAGCTGAGTAAAGAATACAAAGATCTCGAAAAGATTGTGGTGCAGTATGAAGCTTACACTCAATTGCTCGAAGAAATCGAAAATGCCAGAGAAATCATCTCAACTGAAAAGGATGAGGATTTCCGGGAATTAGCCAAAGCCGAACTGGACGAGTTATTGCCACGTCGGGAAACGCTGGAAGAAATACTCAAGGAAATGTTGATTCCGAAAGATCCGAACGACAGCAAAAACGTAATCCTCGAAATCCGCGGAGGCACAGGTGGCGACGAAGCAGCCATTTTTGCAGGCGATCTGTTCCGGATGTATCAACGCTTTTGTGAGAAAATGGGCTGGCGAATGTCGCTCGTCGATTATACAGAAGGAACTTCAGGCGGCTACAAGGAAATTGTGACCGAAGTTGAAGGTGAAGATGTATACGGCAAACTTAAGTTTGAATCGGGTGTACACCGGGTGCAACGCGTACCAGCTACGGAAACGCAGGGACGAATTCATACGTCGGCAGCGAGTGTGGCGGTACTACCTGAAGCAGAGGAAGTTGACGTTGAACTGAATATGAACGACATTCGGAAAGATACGTTCTGTTCGTCGGGTGCGGGTGGTCAGTCGGTAAACACAACTTATTCGGCGGTTCGGCTTACGCATATTCCAACAGGTTTGGTTGTGCAGTGTCAGGACGAACGTTCGCAGTTGAAAAACTTTGACAAAGCCCTAACCGTATTGCGTTCGCGACTATACGAAATCGAATTGCAGAAACATAACGATGCCATTGCATCGCAACGAAAAACGATGGTAGGCAGTGGCGACCGATCCGACAAAATTCGGACCTACAACTATCCGCAAAGTCGCGTAACCGACCACCGCATTGGCCTGACAGTTTATAACTTACCTTCGGTAATGGACGGTGATATCAGCGACTTTATCGAGCAACTCCGTATCGCGGAAAACGCCGAACGATTGAAAGAAGGCGCAGCAGCATAAATATATCTGGTGTAGCTATAGAAAAGTACAACTTTTGGTCCAATTGCCAAGTGTTGTACTTTTTTTATGGCTGCTATAAACAACAAAAGCAATTTGTAAAAAGGACATTATGCCATAGTTTTCAGGCTGCACTAAGACTAATAACTAAATTATAACAAGCCACTTACATAATAATCAACATCATTTTTAACCAAAAGAGACCGTTAATTATCCGCATATCAATATTTATGATTTCATAGGGCTATCTATTTGTAGAATTGTTGGTTAACTATTGTTTTATGAAATCAATAATAGACGCACTTGACTTTCGCGAGTTAGGCGTGTTTAACTCAAGAGAAATTGGCTATTTTATTTGCGGAGTTTCTTTTCTGATCTACTGCTTTCGTATAAATGAAATTAGAGCTTCTATAAAAAGCTTAATTAAGGCAATCTTTGCAATTCAACTAGTTTCTATCTATGCATTAACTATTATATATTCAATTATACCAAAGTTATTTTACGAAATTTAGGTTTTTGGCACACATCACTACTTAAAGATCTATTATTTTGGTTAATATTTTCAGCTTCGATCACGCTCTACAATAATATAAATAAAGGCGACAAATTCTCTTTCGCAGATATAATAAAAGACAACTTAAAATTTTCAGTCATTATTGATTTCATAATTAGCCAACACACATTTAATATATTTATTGAAATAGTATATATAATCTTTGGCATTTTTATTGGTGGATTAATAGTTGTTTCAGATAAAGAAGAAAAGCATAAACATGTCAACAGTATTTTTAAAATTACAGGCTATATTGTTGGGGCCTATATTTTTACTATTTCAATAGTCCATTTTTTTGAAAACATTAAAAGCTTCGTAAACATCGATAAGTTTGAAGAGTTCTCCTTACCAATAATACTTGGTATATGGTTTATACCTTTCTTATATTTTTTACATCTATATGTAATTTATGAATCCGTCTTTCTCTCTATAGGGTTTTCGATAAATAATAAGGTACTTTATAAGTATGCAAAAAGAAGAGCATTGATACACTTTAAATTTAATACGACTTCACTTAAAAGATGGAGGGATATCTTGCTTTTAGAACAAGTTAGAACAAAGGAAGACGTGTTAATATCTTTCTTAGATTAAAAAAAATTGGAGCTAATAGAACGAAATCCACCAAAAATTGATATTGAAAAAGGGTGGTCTCCGTATATATCAAAGGATTTTCTTATCAAAAACGGAATCGAAACCAATAACTATAAGAAATGCTATGATGATGAATGGCAAGCAACTTCTCCATATATTCAACTCAATAATGAAATAATTGCAAATAATATAGCTTACTATGTATCAGGAAACAATTCAATAGCTAAGCAATTAAAATTAGTTCTAAATGTCAATTCTCAGATAGGAGAAGATTTGGCTATACAAAAATTTATAGAGTGCACACATTCACTCTATAAGGCCGCTCTTAATAAAACCTTACCAGAAGTATTAAATAAATCAATATTAAAGAGGAAAGATAAAGTACTAAGTTTTGTAAATAAAAAGGTGTCTATCCATAAATCTGAGCATCAAAATAAGCTAAAAGGATATACTTTTAGCTTTACTATAAGGCAGGAATAAGGATACACTTTCTATCCCTTAGACAGAGCGTTATTAAACGCTCTGCATTGTACTTAGTTTCCGATAAAAGCCTTCGTCTAAGGTTAGCAATTCATCGTGACGACCGCGCTCAATAATGCGTCCCTGATTGACGACCAAAATCTCATCGGCATGTTGAATCGTGCTAAGTCGGTGAGCAATTACGAGCGTTGTGCGATTAGCCATCAGACGTGTTAAGGCCTCCTGCACTAGTTTTTCTGACTCTGTATCCAGGGCCGACGTTGCTTCGTCCAGAATCAGAATCGGTGGATTTTTTAGAATAGCGCGGGCAATACTGATGCGTTGTCGCTGACCTCCTGATAATTTCCCCCCCCGATCACCAATAATAGTCTCGTAACCATCTGGTTGGGCAACAATAAAATCGTGGGCATTCGCGATTCGGGCGGCTTCTAGTATGTCGGCTTCTGTGGCTTCGTTCCCAAACGCGATGTTATTGAAAATCGTATCGTTGAATAGAATGCTTTCCTGCGTCACAATGCCCATTTGTTCCCGCAAAGAAGCCATTGTACAATCGCGCAAATTCACACCGTCGATCAGAATTTTACCGGCTGTCGGGTCGTAAAAACGGGGAATCAAATCAGCAATGGTCGACTTCCCCCCTCCCGACGATCCGACTAACGCAATGGTTTTTCCTTTGGGTAGTTCAAAGCTGATGTCGCGCAGAACGGGCGTGTCATCTGTATAGGCAAAGGATACGTTTTGGACGGTAATCCGATCCTTGAATCCGGCAAGTTGTACAGCGCCAGGTTTATCCTTTATGGCAGGTGGTGTATCGATCAGTTCTAAAACCCGCTCGCCCGATGCCAATCCGCGTTGTGAACCGCTGAACGCATTAGAAATATCTTTAGCTGGGCGCGTTACCTGGGAAAAAATGGCAATGTAAGCAATAAATTGAGCGGCAGTCAGGTCAGATTGTCCGCTCAATACCAGCGATCCGCCGTAGAACAAAATCCCGGCGACGACAGCTACGCCCATCACTTCTGAAAACGGCGAAGCTAGTTCCCGCCGGTTAGCGAACGAACGTACCGCTCTTCTGTAGCCTTCATTTTCGCGTTGAAATTTCTTAAGGATAAAACCCTCAGCCACAAAGCCTTTCACAACGCGCATTCCGCCAAAGGTTTCATCCAGCAAACTCACCATACTACTTAATCGTTGCTGACCTTCCTGCGCGTCGCGCTTCATTCGTCGAACTAATGTAGCAATAAAGCCGCCCGAAATTGGGATAACGACAAGAGCAAATAAGGTCAATTTAACCGAAATACTAAGTAGCGCGATGACATAACCAATCAGCAGAAACACTTCTTTTGAGGCTGCTGAGACAGTATTAGCAATCGAATTTTCTACTTCCTGAACGTCGGTGGTAATACGCGAGATCAAATTCCCTTTTCGCTCATTCGAGAAAAAGCCAAGGTGTAATTGAAGCGCTCGGCTAAAAACCGTTTCGCGCAATTTAGCCACCATTCGCGCCTTAAATGATTCTAATTGTCTTATAGATAGGTATTTAAATACGTTACTCAGCAGTACAGACAATATAATAATAACACAGACAAATTGAAGCGCACCAAGTTTCCCATATTCCTGAAACACCTGTGCGAAATAGTAGCTAAAGGCATCTGCAGGCGAGGTTGACAGCGAAGGAGCAGGCTGGTTCAGAAGGGTCTGCATCTGTTCGCTATCAACTTTGTCGAATAGGATGCTGAGCAGTGGAATCAGAAGTGTAAAATTGAGCACACCAAATACACTGGCAATCAGCGACGTCAGGACGAATGGCGTCAGGAAGCGGCCTAGCGGTTTGGCAAATGAGAGTAATCGACTATATGTTTTCATTCGTCCTGCAAAGATAACCGGGATTTAGCTGATTATTGGATTAAACGAATAAAGCTTTTTCGTAAAAATGGTTTAAACTATTATTAATCAGACCATTAATTTACATTCTCAATACGTCGTTATATAACGACCAATATTCCTGTGCTGCATTTGACCAACTGAAATTAGCTCCTCTTCGACGTAATCGTTCTTCACGGAGTGGATTCTGCGCAAAATCACGCAAGCCTTCGTCTATGGTTTTAGCCATGTTTTCAGGCTCAAAATCGTCAAAATAATAGGCTTCCTTTCCGCCTATTTCAGGCAGACTTGTCAAGCGTGATATAAATACGGGCTTTCCAAACGCCATCGCTTCGGCAACGGGCAGACCAAATCCTTCTGATAACGATGGAAACAAAAACGCTTCACAATGTGCGTAGAGCCATAATTTAGTCGCTTCATCCACGGCACCCGGTATCAACAATCGATTACTAACGCCGAGCTTTTGAGCTTGCTCACGAATATGCTGAGCATACGAATGACCATCAGGCCCAGCCAATACCAGATGATAATCAGGAAACGCTTCCAGCAACGGCAGCAACGTGTGGGTGTTTTTCTTAGGATGAATAACGCCCAGGAATAGAAAATAGGGCGACATACCAAGCGACTGAATAGGTGACCCTTTGGATAATTCAGTGGGCGCATCGGCCGGATTTACGGATACGCCATTAGCAATAATACGCAAAGGTTTATCGGTAGATATACGAAGATTCTCTCTGATAACTGAGGCCGTATAAGCTGAAATTGCTGTTAGCGCCGTTGCTCGATTAACAACGCGCTGCAATCGACCTAGTTTGAGCCTTTTTTTACCAGCAGAATAATCAGACCGTTCCAAGAAATTCAGATCGTGAATCGTCAGGATCAGCTTGGACTGGCGAGGTAGATAGGGAGAATCTTGATGCAGGCAGTGCCAGATGTCATATTGGCCGGGAATCCAGATCTTTCGAGGCCATGATGCTTCTTTGTAAGCAACCGTTTCGCCAAAAATACCCACCTTTCCTTTAGGAACCAGACACGTTAACTCCCAATCCTGGGGCCGTTGCCTAACTAATTCCTGACCGAGATGTAAACACACTTGCCCCAATCCACTGTTGAGGTCGCGCAATCGCTCGGCGTCTATAAAGAGAGTCGGCATAAGGGAAATTCAAATTTCAACAAAACTAATCCCGCCAATCCTTTAAATCATAAAAATCCCGGTTCGGATTATCTTTGCAGCATGACTTTACAAAATGATTTGCTGCTCCGCACGGCACGGGGCGAATTGACCGAACGAGTTCCGGTTTGGATGATGCGGCAGGCCGGACGTGTATTACCTCAATATCGCGTTGTGCGGGAACAGGCCGGAAGCTTTATTACGCTGGCGAAGACCCCTGAATTAGCTGCTGAAGTAACAATTCAACCCGTCGATGCATTCGATGTGGATGCGGCTATCATCTTCTCTGATATTCTGGTGATTCCCGAAGCGATGGGTCTTCCGTATGAGATGGTTGAAAGCAAAGGGCCTATTTTTCCAGATACCGTTCGTACGCAGGACGATCTTAGCCGATTGCGTGTGGCCGATGCCGAAAGTGATTTGGGGTACGTACTAGATGCAATAAAACTTACTAAAAAAGAACTAGCTGGACGTGTGCCGCTTATTGGCTTTGCAGGAGCGCCGTTTACGATTTTCTGCTATATGACCGAAGGCAAAGGCTCAAAAACGTTTTCGGTCGCCAAGAAACTGCTGTATACTGATCCTAATTTTGCGCATGCGTTGCTCCAGCAAATTACGGATAGCACCATCGGTTATCTAAAGGCGCAGATTCGGGCGGGTGCAGATCTGGTCCAGCTTTTCGATTCGTGGGCAGGTATTCTCTCACCTGAACAATACCGAACGTTTTCGTTACCCTACATCAAACAAATTTGTGATCAGATTACCGACGTTCCCGTAACCGTATTTGCGAAAGGAGCATTTTTCGCTCGTCAGGAAATTGGTCAATTGAATTGCGATGCTGTCGGCATAGACTGGAATATGGACCCGCAGGAATCAAGGCAGTTAATTCCGGATCGGGTATTACAGGGCAACCTCGACCCCTGCGTACTCTACGCTGATTTTGCGCAGATTCGGGCAGAAGCCAAACAGATGATCAGTTCGTTTGGACACCAACATTATATTGCTAACCTCGGCCACGGCATATACCCGGATACAAGCCCCGATAAAGCGCGTTGTTTCGTTGATGCCATCAAGGAATTCGGTGCCAGTTAGTAGGTCGCTGACTATCTACATACTTTATCAAAAAAATTATGTTGATGGTACTTAGCAGGTAATCAGTCAGTAAACTGATTCTTTTTATGCGTTCGTCGTTGCTTATAATAGGCGTTGGTTTAGGAATTTTTACGGGCTTCACATACTACTGTATGGCTCTAGCGGATTGGGTACAGGATTATAAAACAGGGAAATACGCAGCAAATTATACAAAAGCGATCTTGGAAACAGCCGGGCTGATCGGTTATACCTTGTCAGGTTTGCGATTTTATAAATGGCGCTTAAATCAATAGACAACTCTGTGGAATTGGCCTGGTCATTCTTCACCAAATGCCGATTTGAGCAAGCCCGTTATTTCTATCAGAAAACTCACCAATCGTTCAGAGCAAGCTACCATTAAATATCTAACAGTCAGTAGTTAAACAAGAAATCCCCACTAAAAAAGGCAAAGCCTCACCTATACAGATGAGGACTTTGCGGCAACTACATATATGGGAATATAGTCACTTACACTATCAGACTGAAGAAAGTGCCAAAAAGTCACAGAGCTACAAAAAACGCTGACTTTAGCAAAGACAGCGTTTCCCTTATTCCCATATATGTGTCCACTAAGTGGCCAACTAAATAACACCACTTGAGATAGATCGTTCATCTGTCGGCCAGAATAAAATACTATCTCTATAGAGGCCCAATATTTACTAAAAAACTACTCTATCACGCTCTCAGCTTGTAGAAAGTACCCAACCAAGTCTTATAGTACACCAATTGTGTTATAGAGTTCGTGTGTTAGGTATTATCAATCTATAACCTCTCAACGGGTATAAATCGGTCTGTAGATTGATCCGTAACAACTCCTATTAACGTAAAAGCCCCTTCCATTACGGGCAAGGGGCTACATCTGCAACACATCCTCTTATAGGTCAGCGCTGAAACGCGTCAGTAAGACGGACAAGTTTGCAAGAAGTAACAATTATACGCTCGGAAGAGCATACTGATTTTACTAGCCAACGATTCAGATAGACAACATACTTAAGCAATTACAGGTGATTGGGTACGCTTTAAGCATCAAGCGAAATACTTATTAGGCATTCGTTGATTGTTAAGCGTAGGCAGTAGAACGCCAAGTCCAAAGCCGACAGCCAGCAGTAAATAGAACTGATGTAATGGCAGCTGGCCACTTACCAGGAAAACTGATTTATGCCAACATAAACTAAAAACTCCAATAAATAGTAGTATACAGCTAATTAATGACCCATTCATCCATAGAGGTAACCAATCTTTTAGCCAATAAATAATCACCAGTCGGAGAAAATACCAAATCCCCCACAGCCATGTAGTTAATAAGCTAGCCGACAAAACAATACCGAACCAATCCAAGAAGAGAGCGTCCTGAACTGCAAAATAGGTAACCGTAATATTTCCAATGAAGAAAATAAGTTGTGTCACGCCAAACACTAAAGTGAGCGAACAAATACTCCAGTTTACAAAAAGGCGATCCCGGTAAGTAGGAATTAGACGTAAAAAATTTAAGCTTACTGAAAATACATATTGGCAGTACCAACTTTTATCAAAACGATTCATTTTAGGTAATAAAAACTCCATCCCATTGAAAAGTCTAGTCCGAATAGTTGCCCTAAACAGGTAGACCGGTTGGGATGGAATCAGATTCTTGTTTAAAGTGTACGCTGATTAAACTATAAAATTGTCGAAGGTGGTTAAAGCCGTGAGTTCGTTTTCCAGGTGATTCAAGCTAGTGAAAACAGGAGATAATCTTGCAAGTTTTCTAGAAATAGCGTGGGGTAAGGATTCGGTTTTTACCGAAACCAAACTCGTACCGAATCATGATCTCGTGCGAACTCGGGGCCACATCCCGCAGCCCGTTCATTGTCCGATCGTAGGCATACCCGAATCGAAACTGATCTGTCAACTGCACCTCCAGCATCCCCACAATTGCATCTGTGGTATAATCCGACCAGGTCGAAAACTGATTCCGACGAATCGAAGTCCCAATCGCGATCCGGTCCGCAAACCAGAAATTGATGTTCCCATCAAAGCCCAACGGTGCACCCTCCGCATACTTCACTAACATCGAGGGCTTCATCTTGACACTTGGGCTCAGCCCCACCACAAAACCAGCCGCCAGATACGCATGACGAGCCTGCACCGACCGCAACGCCCCCACATTGTACTCGCTCAGCCGATTCTTGATCAGTCGGGGCACCGACAAGCCCAGGTACGCCCGATCATTGCTCAGATAGATCCCCGTACCAAAGTTGGGCAGAACCTTAGAAATGTTACTGGCAAACGCCGGATCGACCTGATTGTCTGGGGAGGTTTTTACCTCGGCCAGATTCGCCTGATAGCTCGAAGCGCCTGCCTGAAGGCCCAACGCCAGCGTTGTTTTAACACCAACCTTGATACGGAACGCATACGAGGCAAACCCACCAGCTTCCTGAATCACCCCGGCTCTGTCGCCATAAAGTTGTAAGCCGACGCCCACCCGTTCATTGCTCAGGGGCATGTCAGCCGTGAAGGTGGCCGTTTGCGGGGCTCCTTCCACACCCGTCCACTGGTTTCGGTAGAGGGCTGACATGCTCAATACGTCTCGGCTGCCGACATAGGCGGGATTAATAGCCGTCATGTTGAACATGTACTGCGAGAACATTTTGTCCTGCTGAGCCAGGACGGGGCGGCTGCCGATGCTCAGCATCAGCAGCACCACACTCGCTCCCCAAACTTTCTTTGCAAACTGATTTGACATCGGTATTATCGGTTAATCGTCATGTATCGAACAAACTTGCGGCCATCACTAAGGGTAACCATGTAGTAGTACGTGCCATCAGGTACGCCCACCGAATCGGTCGAACTGATCTGGATGCCAGTGTTAGCTTTGCCGTCCCAATCGTTGCGGTAGTCGTCATTCTTATAGACCATATTTCCCCAGCGATTAAATACTTTTAGACTAACAGTAAGTCCACCCGTTCCCCGAATCACAAACAAGTCATTAATCCCATCACCATTAGGAGAGAAGCCTTGTGGGATAAAAATCGAATTATAGAGTGGCTCTAGTGTTAGCGGAGTCGTCTCGCGCTCGTTCGAATCGGTCGGATTTCCATTGCCATTCAGATCCGGATTCAGCCCACTCGTCGACACATCACTGACCACACCCGTTGGCGCAGTAGCCTGAGCATACGCACTATTTAGGAAAGTCGTTGTACTGCCATCACTCATCACGTTGATCACGATTCGAATTGTATCTACTTTGCCAGTTGCCAGTTGACTGGTGCTATCGCCCAGAATGATGACAGGATCAGCGTCTCCATTGAAGTTCGGATTTACCTTTAGCGCACTGCCCGTCGATGTGATCGTGGGGGCTCCTACTAACTTGAGAGATGCTCCGGTTTGTGCATTAAATACCTTCGAGAGCGAATCGGTGATCATCACATTTTTCAGTGGATCAGGTCCGTAGGCTTTCACCACCAGTTGGTAGGTTACGTTATAGCTACCATCCGATTGGCGAACCGTATCAGCTACTGCCATTGCCAAACCAATGTAAGAACCGCTCGACAGGCTATTCAGCGATATTGGTGTAGGCTGACTATTGTTGGATGGATCGCCGTCATTATCGGGATCTACATCGCCACCACTGGTCGACAAGTCAGAAACAGTCGTCAGGCTGTTAATCGCCGAAACACTAGCTGTATTATAGAAAGTCTGGCTTGAATCCCCTGCCATCCGGCGTATTGTTACATATAGATTTAATGACTGCGATTGATTAGGGGCTATATAACTAGCGGAATCCAGTAGATTCGTATTCGACCCGGTGCCAGTGAAAGCGTTGTTGAGTTTCAGGCTCGAACCTGGTCCCGACAAGGTTACCATAGCCGAACTCACGGTATGAGGTCGGAAGGCATACGCCAGATCATCACTAACCTGTACCTTCTTCAAGGTGTCATCGCCCAGATTGCTCACGACGAACTTGTAGGTTACCTTGATGATCGAATCGCCTTCTGCCACTGGCTGACCCAGCACCGACTTGGCAATACCTATTCGGCTCGCTGTGTGAGCCGAGGTGTCGGTCACCGTCACACCCGAGCTATTGTTCGACCAGTTCGTATCCTTGTTGTCCAGGTATACCACCTCGGCCGTGTTGACCACCGCCTGGTTTTTCACCGTCAGACGGGCCGTGAACACAATTTGCTCACTAGCCCCTACGTGCAGACTATCGATATGCTTCCAGATAGCTCCGTTCGATACCGTGCTG
>NZ_BAAHBD010000016.1:0-66694 GCF_054776975.1 Spirosoma harenae
TGCTCAAACGACGGAAAAGTCATATTTTTCAGCGAGTACAAAGCTGTTAAAACCGTCTCTTCTCTTTTCACCCGCATCTGTCCACTTTCGGTTGACGATATACACCTAATTATTGCCAGCACAATTGTTGGAATATTCGCATTTTCCTTAAGTCAATCTAATGAATATGATGAGGGAATTAAATATTTAAACAAATTTCAATCACTGATAATAGATATCCATTTCAAAAGAAGGGAAATTGTAAAAAATTATTGGGACCCGCCTAGAGATTATAGAGGAGCAAAAGATCTCTTAATATATGATTATGCAAAGGTATACAATAAGAAACTACAACTGCACTTCGAAAATCAAGAAGCTTTAGGTGATTATAGTACCATTACACTAGATAGCCTTTGTAACACTTTGAGAATGTTTAAAAATATAGATAGTTCTATTTATAATCCAGCTCTCAGTGACCTAATGTATAAGAATGTTGGAACACAAAATGTTGTTGATATTTCTCCATATAATCTGTCCGACTTATCGAAAATACAAATTAAGTTTTCTCAATTTTCTCAAAATAACCGCCCAATAGTAATACTTAATTTTGAAAAAAATAGAGAGTGGATAGGGTCAACTGAGTGTTATGATTTCCCGGCTTTGAAGTTCCCAATTAGAACTGAAATTTCTTATTTTGAAGTACTACATGAAAATGGGCTATGGGATAACCAAAATGAGGAGCCCTTACTTCCTAAGCTAAGGTATCTTCAAAGTAACATTGGATCTTTTAATATAGTAGAAGCAAGAAAAATCTTCAAAGATTTATCGAATAAAAAAAGGATTGGTGACCCAAAAGAACTTGAAGTAGCAGGAGTAAAAATCTCAAGCGAATTGATCTATCTTCTAGGCCCATTCATTTTATTAACTCTACTTACTTAAATTCTTTAACTAGCCATTTAATGAAAATTATAGATACCGACAAAGGTGGTGTTAAATTATTTCCTTGGCTAGGTATATTCGCCGATACTTTTAGTATACTGTTAACGAAATTCACTATCCTAATATACCCGCTTCTATCATCAATTCTCTCAGTTTTATTTTCAAATTCAGCTCATAAAATTATTTTATGTTTGCTTTATGTCTTTAGTTTCAGTGTAATCTCGGCGACGTTGTCAACGAAGATAGATTTTATCCAAATGCGTCTTTATGACGACCGCTATTCTTCGATAACTCTAAATAGAATACTGCGCACAAAATTAACTAGATATAGGGATCAATATTAGCTTATCCTAGATGAAGCTCTTCATTTTGTTTTAGTAATGTTACAATTTACAACAAGAAAAAGGCTATAAGTATGTGATAATCAAGAGCTTATAGCCTTATCAAAGTACCAGGACATCAACCATCATGCTGACGGCGACCGATCCGGGTAGCCTATCAGTTGAATCTCTATATGGACAACCCGATCATTACCCTGAAGGCAACTCAGGCAGGCACTGTGGGCGAAGCCAGTTTTGTGTACAGTTGGCTAACGTCCTGTCCATCTGGTGCACGAACAGCCGCTTTGGAACCAGGAACAGGTTTACAGGTCAAAGTGTTGGGGAACCCGATTGAGGGGCAAATTCTGGCAGTAGAAATTCGGGGCGTGGAAGGCCAGCGGGTGAGTCTGGAGTTAGTGGATCTGAAAGGTCGCCAATTCAAGATGCATCGCATTGAACAGGCAACTGCTAGGGAGCAGGTGAAACTGGACGTAAGTTCACTACCAAGTCAGCTCATCCTGCAAGTGAGTACCGGTAGTGAACGTCAGGTGATCAAATTGCTGAAACCGTAATTGGGTTCGATGTCGTCAATACAAAACGCTGGCTCTGGTGGGGCTGGCGTTTTTTGTTGACAAGCCACCAACTTACCGTCGATCAGACCGCTTTTCAGAAACTAACCTGGACAAAGCTTGTCAACCACTAACTCAGTTATACCTGCTGACTAATAGAAGATTATGTATGTTTGTTGAACTGTTCATCGTTAATCCTTAACCCCTTTGTACCATGAAAGTACATCTATCCCTACTTTTAGCAGCGGTGATAATTACCTCTGTTAGGGCGCAACAAACCCAGAGTATCTACTATACAGCGGCTACCAATGCCGATGGCAAATCGAACGTAACCCTAGGCCCCTATTCGGGAACAAGTGGGGGTTACCAAACAGTCACCATTGGTGCCTTTGCTGGCCAGTACAATACCGCTACGGGCAATGTGTTTGTCGGGTATGGAGCCGGAACGCTAACCAGTTCTGGTTATAGCAATGCCTTTGTGGGGTATGGGGCGGGCAACCAGAACACAACTGGACATTCCAATTCCTTTATGGGTTATGGGGCTGGGCAGCTCAATACAACAGGCAGTATGAATACATTTATGGGTATGACAGCTGGCTATAATAATACGACTGGAAATTTCAACGCATTTTTGGGCAACGGAGCTGGCTATTTCAATACATCGGGTCACAGCAATACATTTTCAGGGTACGGGGCAGGGGCTAACAACACAACCGGCTACGAAAATTCGTATTTGGGCTTCTCAAGTGGATACTTAGGTACAACTGGATACAGGAATGTGTTTTTGGGGACTCAGTCTGGTCTCAACAACACATCGGGAAGCTATAACGCCTTTATGGGTTATCAGGCTGGCTATACCAATACAGGGGGAGCGTACAACGTCTTCACAGGTCAAAGCTCGGGCTATTATAATACGACCGGAACCTATAACACCTTTACTGGTGCGGAAGCGGGCAAAGCTAATACGTCTGGTGGGCTGAATACGTTTTATGGCTATCGAGCGGGCAATGCCAACACGATTGGTGGCTACAATACATTTGTTGGCAATCAGGCTGGCACCAATAATACGACGGGTTCCAATAATACGTTTGTTGGCTCGGGCGCTAATACGCCAGCTGGTAGTGGAGCGCTGACGAATGCGACCGCCATTGGCTACAATACGCAGGTGACTAGCTCAAACTCCCTGATACTGGGCAGTGGTGCTAATGTTGGGGTCGGCACTTCGGCTCCAGCCAACAAGGTAGAGATTACCAAAGGGACAGCTAATCAATCGGGTTTACGCTTCACCAATCTGACCAGTGCTTCGCCCGCTAGTGCCTTGAATCAGACCAAATTTCTGAGTGTGAATGCCAGTGGCGATGTGATCCTGGCCAGTAGTAATAGCTCGGCGCGGGTAGCGGCAGACTCGTGGTCAGTCAATGGTGATCAGTTACAGAACACCAATCAGGGCAGTGTGGTCATTGGTCAGAGTTTGAAAGCCCCTGTTGGCTATAAGTTAGTGGTCGAACAAGGTATTCTAACCGAGCGGGTAAAAGTAGCGGTCAAGAATAGCAGTGAGTGGAGTGATTATGTGTTTAAGCCGGGATATAGTTTGAAGAGCCTAACCGAAGTTGAGCAACACATTCAACAAAAGGGGCATTTGCCTGGTGTACCCTCGGCAGATGAGGTAGTTGATAAAGGCGTGGATATGGTGAAGATGGACGCCAAATTACTGGAAAAGATTGAAGAGCTTACTTTGTACAGTATCCAATTGGAAAAAGCTAACCAGCAGCAACAACAGCAGGTACAGACTTTGCAACAGCAACAACAGCAGGACCAGCAGAAGATTCAGGCGTTGCAACAAAAGCAGGCGGAGTTAGAACGGCTGCTTCACCAGATCCTAAAACAGAAGTAAGCGTGTAGGAAGTGCAGGCTGAAAAACAATCTTTTTTTTCTTGCCTATCTTCGGCTATAGAAATCACGCCTGCACTTTTAGTCAGCGGTTACTGATCGGTCGAATACCTACGACTATAAGGGTATTACCGGGCGTCTGGTGGAGGATAATCGCCAACCTCGTTTGATGTGTCGTTGAATTAGTTTTGCCTCTATGCTTATAATGACAAACCCTACCGGGTGAGAATGGGGTTGGAAATGCCCTTTACGATAGCCACAAACGTGTTGCAGGGACCGCATGAATACAACAGACCATTCCATTACCTCACCACAAAAAGCTATTAAGCTCAAGGGTGAGTTTAAAAATAGTAGCACATAAACGTAAGGTTTTTGAAACGCCAGTTCTGTTAGGGTTGGCGTTTTTTGACAATTACTCAAATACCCTATCTTATACATCTATCGATTTATAGCGTCCATAGCTGTAAAATCATGTGATTGAAGGGTAGTGTCTCAGTTTGGTTTTTTCTACTCAACTCTCCACTCATTTTTAAGCTGCTGAATTTTATCCTCAAGTCGATTAATCCGCTGAAACAAGTTGCCAATTCGCTCTTGTCGTATTTTCAGTTGCTGGTCAAGTAATCTTGTTACATCCAATTGCTGCTTCATAATCGATTCGATTTTCTTTAATCGTTCGGCGTGTTTGAAGCGTTTATAAGAGGGGTTAAAGTTATTCATGGCCTTAGTCGGTCAATTCGACAATTTGTTGTTACTCATTGGGCGGCTGGCTAAACCGGCTTCCATTGCCGGAGTTACCCGCAAGGTTTTATGTACTTTACAAAAATTATAATAAAGAATGCAGTGAATCGCATGACACTTTATATAGTACAATCTTGATATAGTACAATCTTGCGAGGGTGAATAAAAAATTACAGGTAACCCCTGCTATGGAAACGGGATTACCTACCCGATGACTATTCGGCAAATTGTCGAACAAAATGGTGCTAGGTTCGTTATACCATCAGTCACATCTATTGTGAACTTTCCAAGCACAGAAGCTTAATTGACTTTTCTGTTTTCTAGGTTTATGATACTCACTTTACCTAGGAAGCCGATGACCTTTTTGTTTTTTGCTGCTATCAATTCAAAAGAAAAATTCCACGAACATAGTCTGGGGGCTGAAAACCTAGAAGACTGCTTTGACTTGCTTTCCAAATTGGCAGCTGGCGGCTGGCAATTCCTCTGGATAAAGTTATACGAGAGTCCCACTCAGTTTATGTACCTGCCTGTCGAAGCCTTCGATGGTGTATTAATAGCGGAGCCAGTAAAACAACTCCAAGACTGTTGGAAGGAAATTTTAACGTCAAATGGAGACACTGCCAACTACTAATACTGGCTTATCAATAAAAACAAGTTAGTTTGTAAAAAAAAAGACTGTACCTTCACCCAATGAGTAATCTCCCCAACGCTTTTCTTGGCACAACAGGTCAGTTCTATTTTCCCAAGAACGAGCAACTAGGTATGGCCAACGTTGGCCCCAAACATGCCCGTAAAGAAAGCATACATCACGTCGATAACCGAATCGGTTGGCCGGTCTATATCAGCACTGAGGAGGCTTTATTGGATTTTGGTCGGGGGTAGAAGTTGACCCGATATTGCTAAAGATGGTGTCCGTATGATAACCCACCAGGCAATTCTGCGCAATTAGCGATCCTTTACCGGATTGATAGCATCGTAAGTAGCTTCCATTATTTCTGGCTAACTCACACAAGCTAATGGCGTCGGGGGTGGACGAGTTCGGTACCGATCCGTTGACGCAGACTATGGTTTCGCACTGGGGTGATCGTCTTAATGATGAGCAGGTTCTACCTCGGCTAAAAGCGTTTACTAATACAGCGACTTCTACTTCAGAGCAGGGTAATCGTCGCTACTATCGTATCTTTATTTTCAACTAAGTTCTTACCTGGCTTACCCTGAATGCATTCCCCTGTTGGTGTGCATGAGTCAATTGGAGCAACTAAACCAACACTAGTCAGGAATATGCCAGTTAATACGAGCCTATTGAAAGAGAGCCTGACCCGAACGCATGAATTGCTGGACTCCCCAGCATTCCATCGGGATTCAGCAGATACTAGTCAATGGCGAGAGCAATTCGCCGAACTTATCACCCTGGTTAACGGTGTCTTGCTTGAGGCAGAACAGACATGTGGCCGGGTTGATTTTCTAGACGATGTGGGTGTCAATGGTAAGATTCAGGATATTACCTCCTTAGTTGGCTGGATGCATCAGCATTTACCCGAGTTACTCAATGATGTTCCCGGACAACTGGCTGACAATCATTTAAACAGATATTTCGGCCAGGGGTGGGGTTATTTTGCCAATGAATCTTTTTTTACCGTCGATTACGACGATGAGCTTGCCTTTTTTATCGATGATCAACGGATTTACTTAAATCATCATCTCCGCCGGGCCATCGATCAGGTAGAGCAGTCTCTTGCTGGGTCTCATTAAGTTAAGTGTGGTTGACCCTCTAACGAGATTCTTTCCTGAACAGGCAAAGAGTGTTCATATAGTCTACTATTAGCTAAACCTAGGCTGGTAGCGTTCTCATCTACTTTCATCCTCTAAACCTAATCGAGTTGAGAACGCCCCAACTACTACGAACGATCAGTATACTTCTGTTGTCGATTCTACTCCTGAACCTTATCTACCATGACCGGCAGAATAAATACATCTTTCAGCATCAAATTCAACATCGACTCGATTCGACAAACCGGGCGGATTCAATCTGGTATCAGCAGGATATCGTACTAATGCCGTCACCCAACCCGTGAACCCGTACATACACAACAGGCCTCTGAGTGTCAGTCGGTCATAAAGTAAATAACCAATCCTACTCATGCTATTATGGTCCGTTTTTGTTCTAATTGGCGCTAGCGCAGTACTGGTTTTTATAATTGACAAACGAGCGCAAAGGCAGGGTGGGCAAAGCAATATGCAAACAAACCTGGTCCTGATTTTAATGGCCGTTATGCTTGTTTATGCCTTATTATACGCTATTCGTGGATAATCATAATGGTTAACCAGAGAAACCCTGAGGAATGGATCAACCCCTACAATCTGACAAAACAGGACGCATTACTGAGGTCGTAAAAAAAGTATTGATAGTTATGCCTGGTCTGCACGATGGATCATAGTTTTTCTGCTCATATATACCCACAATGTTTGCTAGTCAACTACAACTAATTTTTAATACGCTATGAGTCCATTTATCAAGTTAAGGCGCTCGTCACAGTATGGAGGCAGTGATACCTATCTGGTTAATGTGCACCACATTGTCAGGATTGCCATATCGACTGTTGGTAGCCAGGTATTTACTGTAGAAGGAGATTTTTTCTGCGACGAGAGCCCTACTCAGATACTAGTGATGATCGAAAGGTTTTTTGATGGCTTATAAAGTACCTAATCAGCAGGGCCACAAGCACAAGTACACTTATAAACAACATCACAATGGCCGATTCAGAAGCGATGTTACTTCGGTTTAACAAATTTGTCCGCGACAAGCAATTGTTGGAAGCCTTAATCAATCAATGCGATGTTTTTATTGCCGAGTTGGCTACCGAGATTTCCTTCTTTTCGTCAACGGAAACCTCAGACGTAAAGCTAAGCAGGTACAAGAAGGCTGCCGAACTTCTAACGTATTTCCTCAAAAAGCGTATCGAGTTAGCCGAAAGCCTATCAGATCCTGGCCACACGGCTGCCGAAGGTCAGTGAAGTTCTGTCACTTATTACGTTCAGTCAAGCGAATAGCTGTTCCTTCCATTAACCCTACCAACTATGACGATCATCTTCAACTATCTTTTTACCCAGACCAGTTCGGGGTTTATTTGCCGGGTTCCGGTGCGCATCTTAGATGGTCCTGTGCTCAGGAAAGGAACAAGCCCCATGAGGAGTGAAATGGGGGGTGCTGATCTCCAAGACTGGATCAATAAGAGCCTGAATGTGACCATAGAATCAGGTATTCATAAGATTATGGGTGTAGTAGACTAATACCAAACAAATTCCGGTCGCCGAGCTAATAATCGGTAAATAGCCTGCAAAAGCGCTATACGTACGCTGAGGTTTATCCTACAGTCCAGTCCCACTTATTCTACCTTATATGAAAAAATGGCAGAAGATTACCCTATTGGTTCTTGGTACTTTAATCGTGTTGAGCCTGATTTATCAAGTAAGGCACAAAGCGCATATCGCCGAAATCGACTTTAGCGAAAAGCAACAAAAAGCAGCCCTGAGCGAAGCCAGTAAGCTCAACCCCAGGCGAGATTTAGTGATCAAGACATTTACGTGGCAGAAAGCCGAAACAGGGTCTATTGCTTACCATTGGTTCACAATTTATAACACCTCAAAGCGGCATAGTTATAAAACGATCCCGGTACGATTTCTCTATTACTCAGAGGCCGGTGATGAGGTCGGTCGTACTGACAAAGTGATTGATAAAGCGGTGAAGATAGCGGATACGGTTCACATCGCTAAAGTAGCAACAGCCCTACTCTATGAGCACGTGGATGGCGCAGACATGGAAATCATAGAGTAAAGTATAATCTTCTGCTAGTGAATAAGGTTGAATAGTGTTCATATGGATAGGGTCTTGTCGAAGGTACTTTAGTATAAAAGTCAAGAAACTCCCAGATCATTAGCCACCCGTCAAAATCAACTCGTCATAAAGCGTTTGTTCGTCAAATTGGTTAATCTTACTAGTCAACCCTATGATTCGGTCTGTTATTACTGCCACTGGTTCTTGTATTCCCGACACCATCATTAGGAATCAAGATTTCTTAACGGCCCAATTCTTTACTCAGGAAGGCGAAGCTATAGATAAAGATCAGTCCATCATTCTACAGCAGTTTAAAGCCATTACAGGCATTGGTGAACGACGGTACGCCTACCCCGATCAAAAAGCGTCTGATCTAGGTTTCCTAGCCGCTCGTCATGCACTGGATAGTTCTGGAATTAACCCCGAGACTCTCGATTACCTGATCGTAGCTCATAATTTTGGTGATGTTGCCTATGAGAGTAACCGGGTTGAAATGGTCCCTTCGTTAGCTTCGCGCATCAAAGCGCTGTTAGCTATAAAAAATCCTAACTGCGTGGCCTATGATCTGGCTTTTGGATGTCCTGGCTGGCTGGAAGGGGTTATTCAAGCAAACTATTATATCCGTTCGGGGGATGCCGACCGCTGTATGGTGATCGGTACAGAAACCTTGTCACGTATCATTGATCCAGGGGATCGGGATTCTTTGCTGTTTAGTGATGGCAGTGGTGCCATTATTCTAGACGCATGCTCTAAGGGGCAAACGGGTTTGCTAACTCATCATACTCAGACCCACGCGCACGAGCACGTCGAACTTCTTAAGATGGGGAAACCTTACGGGCAACAAGCCAACAGCGATGATCTTTTCCTGAAAATGAATGGACGCAAACTTTATGAATTTGCCTTACAGCAGGTACCTTTAGTCATTAAAGCAGCTCTGGATAAAGCCGGGATGACTATTTCTGACGTTAAGAAAGTCCTAATTCATCAAGCTAATGAGAAAATGAATGTCGCTATTTTGACGCAGCTATTCAAGCTTTATGATCAGGAATGCCCCAGCCAAGAGCTCATGCCACTGACTATTTCCTGGCTGGGCAATAGTTCGGTCGCTACGATTCCAACGTTGCTTGATTTACTACAACGGGGCCAGCTAGCCAATCAACGGATTGCTCAGGGTGATACGATTGTGTTTGCTTCGGTAGGGGCTGGTATGAATATAAACGCGGTCATTTATCAATTTTAATCCACCGAACCTTACCTTAAAAGCAGGTTTGTAGTTCAATTAGGAGTCGGAACTGGTTTCGGAAAGAATCTGCTTCATTATCAGACCTTAACCCAACTAGCTTGACCATTACCTATATTATGTAGATTTTCTATAAACAGGTTAGAAGCCTTTAAATGTACGCAATTAATTGTGAGAGAGGTAAGAAACGCCGACTTAGCTTGGGTCGGAGTTTCTGTGCCGCCACCTTTTTACTCTATTCGCTCATCAACCCTGGCCTCAATCACCTGCTGCACACTCTCAGGTACATTCGATAGCAAATCATACCCCGTCTGCTTCTCTACTTCATCGACACTCACCCGGTAGTTTCCCCACGACTGCTGCTCACCCACTGCATTCGTATTGCCCATCCAGACCGTAATAACCCGCGTCTGAGCACTGATCCTATTCAGATCGTCCAAACCTACAGGCAACAACGCAATCACCTTCCAGAGCACAGTTGGAACGATTAGTCACTGCTGTTAATAATATTGATCGTACCCTTGATGCCTTTGTCTTAGCTGACTAAATAGCCTTAATAATCAGGTGTGGTTTCAACTAGCCTTTTGAATGACAGAGCATCTTCCCACATGTGAACGTTGTTGAAGAACACGTAAGAAGGCCTATTCACCGGCAATAACTCAGCTAGTTCAACTAACTCCTGGGAGTCGTATTGATATCGCCAGCCCTGCCGGCCATGTAGCCGGAAGTAACACTGCTCCGGGGTAACGGTTGTAGTAGTGAATGGATCAACCACATGCCACAGCTGGAGATCGTGACACAACTCCTCAATGACCTGCCGATCCCAATTACCCCGAGGCTCCCAGCCCAGCGTCAAACTCGTCCGATCAATATTGGTGAAAAAGTCAGTTAACTGACGAATATGGGTGGGCGTCTGAGTAAAGCTGGCTGGGCACTGAAACAGAATCGTCTCGGCTCGCAACGCTTTCGCACACTCCAGGGTGGTCTGCCAGGCCTGCTGAACAATGGCAGTAGGCTTGAAAAAGCCCGCTTCCTCTATTTGCTGTTGATTGAGCTTAATTCGCAGGCGTTTATATGTAGGGCTTTTGGCCTGATGGGTAATCAGCTGCCAGGCTTTAAGGGTGAATTCAAAATGTTCAGGGACTTGGGCCCTCCAGCGTTCAAGTGTAGCTAGCTGGGGTGGTTGGTAGAACGTATGCTGGATTTCGACACAAGCTAACTGCTGGCTATAATCTGCTTTGGAGCCGCTAAAGCCACAGGTGCCAATGCGCAGGTTGGTATTCATATCATCAAAGTATGTTCCAACGTAACGCCGAGCGCACGATAAGGTTATCAACTTAGCTTAATGTCAGAGATATGATGTAAGTAAAAAAGAGGCTAATTTCTGGGTGGTAAGGTGGTAAACTCCTATATAGAGCCTTTACCATTACCAGCCAAGAAAATCGCCTAACTATACCAGCCGGGGCGTTTCGCTTTTCTATCCACACCATACAGTAGTTTGTGGCTACTGGATTCGAGATGAAATGTAAACCACTGTTGCTGTTCGAAAAGGGTGTTTTCCCCATTGCGATTGACTATATCTAGACTCTACTTGCTAACTATATCAAAATGATTGTTTACAAGTTTTCTTTTTCCTCCTGATTAATTATGAAGAATTTCTTCTTACTATTTTTTCTAGTTAATGTAACTAGTTTCCTTCATGCACAAACACTACCAGCTGTTGCAGATATTAAGGCAAAAATGCAGGAAGAAAACAAGGCGGTTGTAGATAACGATTGTCCACCAGGTAATGGCATGATCATTACAGATAAGGCCTTAAACCATTTCTTTGCTGATAAAATTGGTAGTTACCTCTCAGAAGAAGGCAACATCTCCTTATTTAAAAGTTATGCTACTTTAAATTCGAGCGACGGCAGGCTTTCGTTTAATTACAACCTTGAGCCAAAATATACTCCTAAAAATAAAATGCTGAGATCGTTAACCACCCTAGGTGCCAAGATTAACATTGCGGATGGGTTTGCGTCAATCTTTAGTGAATCAAAGTTCAGTAATGAACTCGGTATCACGTTTAAGCAAACTTGGTTTGGCAAGGGGACAACAAATTTTGGTCCTTGCGAGCAAAGGCAAAACGCATTGGTTCCTGAAATTATACCTTCTGCTCAAAAAAGGAAAATGAATACCGAAAGGGCAAAAATCATTTATACTTTAGAAGAAGAGATGAATGCAAAAGCTGTCGACTTTGAGAATAGCCTAAGGTCAATTGTCAGTAAAGATGTCCCTGGCGATGAACTCGCTACTGTCCAGGATTCATTAAGAAGTGAATTTTATAAAAAGCTAGAGAAAGAATACTTAAAGAAATTTGATGAACAACAGTCGGATGTATTTAGTGAAACAAGAAGTTATAATTCAGTTAGGACTTTCTGGACGACTATTAATGCCTATATACCAGTTACAGTCCAAAAGTTTAGCGTTGCTCCGTCTTATACATCAAATTTTGAGGATAAACAGCTTTATCCATGGGAGCTAAGTATTTCTCATAATCGTATCTGGGAATCAGAGCAAAATGGGAGATTCTTTGTTTTTGGCAACGTTGGTGCTTTTTTAAACAACTCCGTTAAAACCAAAGATATCGATGAGATTAGTCTAATCGATTATCAAAATCTAGGAGGAACGAATCCCTTGAAATATGCCCAAATAAAATCAGAGACAGCCTATATAGGCGATTATTCTGAATTCATTACTACATTCCTCAAAGGGCAAGTAGTTTGGTTCCCCAAAAAATCAATTCTTGGTTTCAGTATCCAACTTGAAAAGAACTTCGGAAAATATAATCCGTTAAATGGGAGATTTGGTATTCCTATAAGGCTTAATGATAAGGATGGTGACCCAACTGTAAACTTTGAAATTCAACTAAGAGCCTCGGATTTATACAACGAACTAGAGCCTGAAAAAACTTTCATTCAAAAAGCATCCGTTGGGCTGAGCGTAGGCTTGCCATTTAGTAGTCTCGTAAATTAAACCTAGATTCGCGGGAATTAATCCCTATTTGTACCTTATTTAATTGAATAACTCGTAAGTATTTGATTGATAGTTATTTGTGTGTATTAGGAAATTTTTATAAACAAAATGCCCGGTGAATAACACCGGGCATTTTGTTTGAATCATCAAGTAATCAATCTGTTATTCCCACTCAATGGTAGCAGGTGGTTTCGAGGAAATATCATAAACAACTCGGTTTACACCCTTCACCCGATTGATAATTTCGTTCGAAACATCGGCCAGAAATTCGTAGGGTAGATGCGCCCAGTCGGCAGTCATACCGTCTACGCTCGTTACTGCCCGGAGAGCAACCACTCGCTCGTATGTACGCTCATCGCCCATGACACCGACCGATTGAACGGGTAGAAGCATTGCCCCTGCCTGCCAGACTTTATCGTACAAGCCTTCCCGTTTAAGACCGTCGATGAACAGCGCATCGACTTGTTGGAGGATTTCCACTTTTTCGGGGGTAATATCGCCCAGTATTCGGATGGCAAGGCCGGGGCCAGGGAATGGGTGGCGTCCCAGAATAGCATCGGGCAAGCCTAAGGTTTTACCGACTAACCGTACTTCGTCTTTGAAAAGGGTATTGAGTGGCTCCACAACTTTCAATTTCATGAAATCAGGAAGGCCACCTACGTTATGGTGCGATTTGATCGTTGCGGAAGGGCCTTTTACCGAAACAGATTCGATCACGTCAGGATAAATCGTTCCCTGACCTAACCAGGAAACACCTTCGATCAACTGCGCTTCGTGATCAAACACATCGATAAAGGTTTTTCCAATCGCTTTCCGTTTGGCTTCGGGATCGGTTAAACCGGCAAGCGCTGTATAAAACTGGTCTTTTGCGTCAACGCCTTTTACGTTCAGTCCCAGTGTTTTGTAGGATTCCAGTACACCCGAAAATTCATCTTTTCGCAGTACGCCGTTATCGACAAAAATGCAGTAAAGATTGCTGCCAATGGCCTGGTGAATCAGCATAGCTGCTACCGACGAATCGACTCCACCCGATAACCCCAATACGACTTTGTCATTGCCCAATTTTTCCTTCAATTGAGCTACGGTCGTTTCAACAAATGACTCCGCCGTCCAATTTTGCGCACAGCCACAGATATCGACAACGAAATTATGCAGTACGGTTTTGCCCTGTAACGAATGCGTTACTTCGGGGTGAAATTGAATGCCGTATGTTTGCTCTCCGTCTATCTGAAAAGCCGCTACGCGCACGGTATCGGTAGAGGCAATAATCTTGAAATTTTCGGGAACGCTCGTAATCGTATCCGCGTGCGACATCCAAACCTGCGAGTGCTGATCGATGCCTTTCAGCAGCGGATTCTCGGAATTAACCGTACCGAGTTTAGCCCGGCCGTATTCGCGAATGGATGATGGCTTCACCTCGCCACCGCTTGTATGTGCCATTAGCTGCGCACCATAGCAAACACCCAGAATCGGTAGTTTATGCCGGAAAGCAGCCAGATGAACGTCGGGAGCATCCGCGTCGCGAACGGACGATGGACTACCTGAGAGAATAATGCCCTTCACGTCGGACGTGACAACAGGAAGATGATTGTAGGGGTGGATTTCGCAGTAAACGTTTAGTTCGCGCACCCGGCGGGCAATGAGTTGGGTGTATTGCGAACCGAAATCCAGAATCAGAATTTGTTCGGTGGCCATGAATAGGTCTCTAAAATGCAAAGTTAGAGCATTTTCGAATACGCCCATCCCAACCACTGTCACAAAAGAGTATCAAAGAGGAATCAGTTTAGGGATGAGTGAAAAAATACGATCGGGTTGAAAGACAGATTTTCTATTCTTTTGGGGCATTTTTTGGAGTATTCATTACCTGTAGCGGTAATCGAATTATAAAAGTAGTGCCCTGATTGACAGTGCTTTCCAGGCTAATTGAGCCGCCATGTCCTTTTGTGACAATATCATAACTAAGCGAGAGGCCAAGGCCGGTACCTTCGCCAGTGGGTTTGGTCGTAAAAAACGGTTGAAAAATCTTTTCCTTAACCGCATCGGAAATACCTGTACCGTTGTCGCTCAGCCGGATTTCGGCAAATCCATCGACTCGTTTGGTACTGACCGAAACAGTAGGCTGGTAATCTGCCGACGCTAGTCGCTGCCGTTCCTGCACCGCGTAAAATGCATTGTTGAACAAATTGAGCAAGACTCGCCCAATGTCCTGCGCGACCATAGTTATGGCGCCAATGGACGGATCAAACTCTGAAACGAGTTGCGCATTAAACTGTTTATCCTTCGCCCGCAAACCGTGGTATGACAATCGTAAATATTCGTCTGCCAGCGCATTCAGATCGGTTGGCTCGCGCTGGCCCGTACTGGTTCGACTATGATCGAGCATGGACCGTACGATGGAAGAAGCTCGTTTGCCGTGATGATTGATTTTTTCCAGATTCTGCGTCAGATCGTCCAGAATTTCGCCTTCTAGTTCATGATCTGGATTCGCCTGTTCGCGCTCCGCTTTCAGTTCCTGAATCAACTCACCCGATACCTCTGCGAAGTTGTTGACGAAATTGAGCGGATTCTGTATTTCGTGGGCAATTCCCGCTGTCAATTCTCCCAGACTAGCCATTTTTTCGCGCTGAATCAATTGCTGTTGCGTTTCGCGCAGTTCTGTCAGCGATTGGCTTAGTTCGGAAGTTCGTTCGTTTACTTGTCGTTCAAGGGTTTCATTCTGTTGGGTCAAAATGCTTTCTTTTTCGGTAGAAAGTTGCTCGACTTCAGCCAGACGATCTTCCAGATTTCGGTTGGTCTGGGCATGTTCACGGGCTAGAATGATGGCAAATGTGATAGGTAATGTCAGGAAGAACAGCATGTTTGTGATCGCTGTTAAAATCAGACTATACGTAGGAAAATTAATGGCCATCCACCAGCCTAAAAGTCCGCCAATCAGCAGCGTAAGAAGCATGGTGAGAATACTGTTCAACATGAACCTGGCATTTACTCGGTTGGCGCGTACTGCATTGATACTGACACGCATCCCATCAGCAAATAGGCCGATAATAGCCAAAATGGATAGAAAACTAACAGCTTGCCAGGAGGAAGAGACCGCGTTGATAATACGGGGGGTAGTTAACAAAATGGCTTCGATAATCAAAAACCACGACAAGGGCTGCTGTAGGTACACGTAATAGGTAACCAGAAGCATTAGCATAAATGCAGACATAAGTAACCCTTGCCCTAAAATGAGCCATTCACCAATCACCAGATTAGAGACTTGCCCCATCGATTCAATCAGCGTAATGCAGCTGGCCCCTAAAAACATAGTTAGGCCGAATACCAGATTGACTCGTTTTCGCCGGTAGAAGTAATACATAAAATGAATTACGCCTAGCATTAAGAATATGCCAACCAAAAGGTAATTGCCGAATGCCTTTGTATATAGGCTACTCAATTGACTCTCTGCGAGAATTTGAGATTTGAATAAACTAATTCGAAATACGGGTAGGATAAAATAAAGGTGTTTAGGCGTATACCAGGGTGGCTCTTGCTGCGAAATACGTACGGCTACTACATGACGCCCCGACGCCAGTGGTGGAAGGCTATAGAAGGAATTATCAGATGGAGTATAAGCGATTTGGGTCTGATTTGTTGAACCGACCTTTCCCAAACGTTGCCATAGTGAGCCGTCTATATAAATCTCGGAAGCACCAGCCTGATTAAGGGTGGCAGCTAGTGGAATAGACTGGATTGATGAGTCTATAGTAAATGTCAAGCGGAGCCAGCCATAAGGATTGCGTTTGAACTTTTCCAAACGAGATATAGCACGGCTGGGTCGAATCGTGTCCCATTGGCTATCGTCAATTGAGGGATTTGCCCAGGTCGGATTATCGCCCGAATGCCAGCGCCAGCCGCTATTCAGCTGTAATCCACTTGCTGGTATACTGTCAATACGAAGATCGGACTGCCCATACAGCAATTGACCCGAAAAGGCCAGTACTAAAGCCAACCAAAGCCTACTTACAAGTAATTTGGCCCGGTATTCGGATAAATTCGTTCGTTGATACGTTGATACAGTCATTATTGACAAATTGCGTCCTGCAAAACTCTTACTTTTACGGACCAGAACAAAACAGTTGAGGGTCTCTAGTCGTTAGTCAGCAGTCGCCAGGTAGTATCATGCGCAAAGACACATCACTATTGACCATCGACCATTGACTAACCACTTATCTTGAACGTTCCTGTCTTTCTGGCCCGCAAGGTCCGTCACGCGCCTGAGGGTAGTTTTTCGGCCACTGTTACCCGTATCGGTATTGGCAGCATTGCCCTCGGACTGGCTATTCTGATCGTGGCTTTTGCGGTGTTGTTCGGGTTTAAAAATACGATTCAACAGAAGATTTTTCTGTTCGGAGCTCATTTGCAGGTAAGCAAGTTTACCAACAACATGTCGTATGAAGAGTCATCCCTGACGCTGAAATCAAAAATATATCAAGACAGTACCAAACTATCTGGAGTGCGGCATATACAGGCAGTTGCGCTGAAAGCGGGCATCCTGAAAACGAAAGATGAACTAGCTGGAGTCATTCTGAAAGGCGTAGGACGCGATTATGACTGGAATTTATTACGCGAATCGCTGGTGGCTGGAACGGTGCCCGTTGTTGGTGCCGATACCGGTTCTGGTTCAACGCAATTGCTATTGAGTCAGTATATGGCCAATCAGTTGTCTGTGAAAGTAGGCGATTCGGTGCCATTGTATTTTCTGGGTAATCCTCCCCGAGCCCGTAAAATGACCGTAGTGGGGATTTATGACACTGGACTGGAAGAAGTCGATAAAACCATTGCATTGGGCGATATTCGGCTCATTCAAAAACTCAATCGCTGGGGACCGGATTCGGTGGGGAGCTACGAGATCTTCGTCAAAGATTTTTCACGACTAAATCAAACCGCAGCCAATCTCTTCCGAAAGCTTCCCGTTGATATGCGGCTAACTCGTGTAACGGATCAGTACCGCCCCTTATTCGACTGGATGACGCTGTTGGATCGCAACATGATTATTTTGCTGAGTCTGATCACGTTCATTGCGTCGTTCAACATGATTTCGGTGTTGCTGGTGCTGATGATGGAGCGAACGCCGATGATTGGTTTATTAAAAGCTTTGGGTAGTCCAGACCCGTTGATCCGACGTATGTTCGTTTTCGTCGGGTTGAACATGGTCGGGTGGGGGCTTCTCATCGGCAATACCGTCGGATTAGGACTTTGCTATATTCAGTATCGCTTTAAACTGATTCCGCTCGATCCGAAAAACTACTTCATGAATTATGTACCCATTGTTTGGGACTGGCCTACGATTCTGGCTTTAAACGTAGCGACAATTTTCCTGATCGCAATTGTATTATGGTTCCCAACCTTTATTATCAGCCGTATTCAACCTGTGAAAGCGCTGGCATTTAAGAAGTAGAATCGAAGCGTCGGCAGGACAAAATGATCTTCAGGGCTACTACAATTTTTAAAATTCCCTGTAACCATTCTGCCGAGTTGAAGTTTCCGCGGAAACGTCAATAGGATGAACATAAGACTCCTTCATTTTGCTATAAGCCTTACAACCTGGCTTATTCTGCTAATTAATTCATTTTCATATAGTCAGTCTAAACCTGCCTCAAGGGCCATTGATGAATTTTTGCAAAAACAAATGCAGGAACGTCGGATTACGGGGCTTCAACTGGCTATAGTTCAACACGGCAAAATTGTCCTGTCGAAGTCGTACGGTATGGCTAATGTTCAGGATAATATTCCGGTTACCAATCAAAGCGTTTTCCCAATTTACTCCTGCACGAAAGCGTTTACAGGTGTTGCGATAATGCAATTGGTAGAAGATGGAAAGATAGACTTGGCCGCTCCCGTATCGCAGTATCTGGACGGACTTCCTGCCTCCTGGCAACCAGTTACTATTCGACAATTATTAACGCATATTTCAGGCTTGCCCGATATTAACCGTGTACTGAATGCCAATACATACGGGCTTGAAGGGATTGGTAGTGAGGAAGCTGCGTGGGCAAAAGTCCAGACGATGCCGATGGATTTTCCGACTGGCGAGCAGTTTTCCTACAACCAGACGAATTATGTGTTATTGGGAAAAATCATCGATAAATTCACCGGGAAGCCTTTTGCTCAGGTATACAAAGAACGCCAATTTGATGTAGTTGGGATGCCCGGAACGGTATACGGCGATTCGCGTGATGTTATCCCGAATAAGGTGCAATCATATCGGTACACAACGCGTTTGGATGGGAAATCACTTGGATCGGAAAAACTGATCAATGCTTATGGTGAGCATCCGCCGTTTAAGCGAACAGCTTCGGGTTTAAATAGCACGGCGGAGGATATTGCACATTGGATAATTGCACTGCAACAGGATAAACTTCTCAAAACAAAGGCTGCGTTGAATACACTCTGGACCGCAGGGACTTACAAAAACGGTAACCCAACCCAATGGGCGCTCGGCTGGGTGACCAAACCTCGTTCCAGACATAGTGCGGTAACAATAACCGGAGGATCGGTGTCGGCTATTTTAGTGTATCCAGAAGATGATTTGTCAATTATTGCACTTACGAATCTGTCTGGCTCATATCCGGAAGAATTTCTGGATGAACTGGCTGGCTACTTTAACCCGGAAATCCCATTGGCCGATCCTATTACAGCACTACGAATGCTGCTTGAGAAGCGTGGTTATACGCAGGCACTCACTATTGCGGATGAATTGAAGAAGAAAGAAAAGAGCGCTTGGCCAACTGAGAACGATTTGAATGACTGGGCTTACCGGATGATGAACGGAAGAGGGCAAATAAAAGAATCGCTGGAGGTATTCAAACTAATTGTCAGCCTCTATCCCGACAGTTGGAATGCCTACGACAGCTTAGGCGAATCCCTGTTGAAAAACGGGAAGAAAGACGAAGCGATCAGTATGTATCGGAAATCCGTCGAGCTAAACCCCGATAACCAAAACGGGAAAAAGATATTAGAGCGGATGTTAAAATAGTTTGATTAATTAATAGGCAAGTGCCTAAATAATAGAAGATTAAACTATTTTTTGTCATCCTGACCGAAGGAAAGGATCTCAAGGCTTCCAAACACTAAAACATCGATATGTTAAGATCCTTCCCTTCGGTCAGGATGACAAAAAGTAAATCACATATTTAAAGCCTCTCTTCAAAGAGCTTCAAAATACGTTTGTATTCATCCATCCAGCTTGTAGGTTCGACAAAGCCGTGATCTTCAACTGGGTAAGCAGCTACTTCCCAATTTTCTTTTCGGAGTTCGATGAGTCGTTGCATCAGGCGTACCGTATCCTGGAAATGGACGTTTACATCGACCATACCGTGGCAAATCAGCAGATAATTTTTCAGCCCTTCAGCAAAGTTGATCGGCGATGACTTGCGGTACGACAGTGAATCCAATTGCGGTTCGTTCAGGATATTAGCTGTGTAACCGTGGTTGTAAGCGGCCCAATCAGTTACAGGGCGAAGAGCAGCACCAGCCTTAAATACGTCGGGCGTTGTAAACATAGCCATCAGCGTGATGAATCCCCCGTACGATCCGCCGTAAATACCAATCCGATTCGCATCGACGCCCTGCGTTTGCACCAGCCACTTAGCAGCATCGACGTGGTCTTCCAAGTCCTTTCCGCCCATGAATCGATAAATGCCCGTACGCCAGTCGCGACCATAGCCGGCGCTGGCTCGGTAATCGATATCTAAAATTGTATAACCCTTGTCTGCCAGCAAGTTATGAAACATGTATTCGCGCGAATATTGACTCCACCACTTGTGGGCATTCTGTAAATAACCCGCTCCGTGAACAAACACGACCGATTTGCCATTGGCTTTTTCGGGTTTATACAATCGAGCGTAGATTGTCTGGCCGTCGCGGGCAGGGATTGTTACGTAGCTTGGCTCCCGCCAGGGGTATTTTTTGAAGCTCTCCGTTGGCGAATCGGTTAATTTGATCGCTTCTTTTATGCCATCCCCTTTCTTCGGATCGGTTTTGATATCAACCA
Source organism: Spirosoma harenae (assembly GCF_054776975.1). Classification (NCBI taxonomy): domain Bacteria; kingdom Pseudomonadati; phylum Bacteroidota; class Cytophagia; order Cytophagales; family Cytophagaceae; genus Spirosoma; species Spirosoma harenae. Next base: position 20,564 of record NZ_BAAHBD010000016.1, read on the forward strand.
CATATAATTCCCAGGGTTGAGTACTAGACGAGTAGCGGATCACCATTCGATTTTCGTCGGGCGCTAAGGTTACGTCGTTAGCGCCTGGCATGCTGGTTAGCTTTACGCGCTCTCCGCCCGTAACAGCCATGCGGTAAAAATGCTGTTCGCCCGGATGAACCTCGTTAGTTTGTATGAAAAACTGGGTTTTGTCTTTTGAGAGTTGTACCTGCTGAACCTCAAATTTGCCCTTTGTGAGTTGCTTTTTCTCCCCTGTTAGTACGTTTACCGTATAAATATGCGAATAGCCATCGGCTTCCGATTGGAACCAAAGCGTCTGATTATCAGCCAGAAAATTCATATTTCCGGGTTGAGGGCCAAAGCCTTGGATGCCAGGACCACCAATCCAGGCATCGTCGTGCTGCCGGTCGAGGAGGGAGAGTTTCTGCGTTTCGGGCTCGAATCGCATGATCCAGCGGTCCTTATTGTCTACCGCTCGGAGATTGATAACCGCCAGTTTTCCGTCATCCGACCAGAGTGGTCCGGTAATCGTGACTGCACGTTGTTTTTTCGATGAATCCGCTTTCGTCTTACCCGTCGATTTTAAGTAAGCCGGTTGATCGGTAATGCCCGGAATCGTTTTCGTACTGACAACACGAACCGTGTCTTTTACCCGATCATACACAAAGAACTCCTGCGATGCCAACGGCGCGCCCACTTTCGTACGGGCATTTAATTCTTCGGTGTAGCCTGACTCCGTTACGTAATTCGGTACCTGAGCGGTCTTGGCATTGGTGGGATTTTTCGAGAGCCGATAGGTAATAAACCGACCATCAGGACTGAGTTGTGGACCTTGCAAAAGGCGTTCTTCGAGATAAATTTCTTTCGGGCGCTTTGGCCGTTCGGCTTTGCTGATACGTTCTCCTTCGTCTTTTTTATCCTTACGTTCCTGCAAAACGGTCGAGAGTCGTAATGCATCCTGTTTCAGAAATTTTTCTTCGTCGGTAGGTTTGGGGTCAGGACGTTTAGCACCTGGTCGGAAGTCGGTTAATTGCTCTAACTCACCGGTTTTTAGATCGATACTGAATAAGTTATTGCTGCGCCGAAAAACAACACGTTGCTCATCGCCGGAGAAATTTGGGTCAGACTCAATCTCTACTGTATTTGTTAATTGCCGAATCGTTCCCGATTTCACATCCAGCAAAAACAAATCACCTTGTTTGTCATACAGCCGTTTTGTATAGGCCTTGTTATAAGCCGCGACAGGAGCAGTTGGCAAGGCGCGACGCTCAATAGAACCCACCTTAACGGGTTTTGAGGCCATAACTGGCTTGCCTTTGCCCGAACTGGCAAATGTTACTTTGTAGAGCGAGTCATTTTTCGCTTTGTCGGGATTCCAGTTGAAATAAAGCGTTTTCGAATCTTCCGACCAAATGGGGTTAGTGGGCGCCGTTCCGACCCAGTTCTTCGGGTCCTGCATAATGGTTTCAACGGTCAGTTCCGGTCGGGCAGTTGTAGCAGTTGGTTTGGGTGTTGTTTGTGCGAAAGCCGAGGTCGCCAGAAGTGTAAGTGGCCAATAAAAGAGGTGTTTCATGAAAAATGAAGTGGGTAACGGATCGAGAAACCTGAAATTAAAAAGAAAAGATGAAACGCTTCCAGAAAGATGGTATCTTGCCAGATAAACGCAATAAAATAACTGAATTCTTCCATGCATTACGTTGTCCACGCGTATGATCATACTGATCCAGATGCTCTTGATCGACGGATGGCCGCTCGTCCGGCTCACTTCGACTATGTTCGTCAGTTAAAAGAGAAGGGACAGTTCGTTCTTGGCGGTGCTTTGCTCGACCCAGCTGGCAAAATGATCGGCTCGATGCTTCTGCTTAATTTAGAAACAGAAGAGGAAGTAGCTAAATACATGAAAAATGATCCGTATATTGTACAGGGCGTATGGGAGTCAATCGATATAAAACCATTTCGTCAGGCGCAGGTATGAAATTAGTACTATTTTGTGGCTTTTGGTGTTATTCGAAGTCTAAACGGGTACATAATAGGATTTACCTGGCATAAGCCACACACAAAGCGCCTATAAAACGGTATCGACAACGACTGTCGACAATTGACTAACGACTCATTTTGATACAAGCAGCAATATTTGATATGGATGGCCTTCTGGTGGATTCAGAACCCCACTGGCGGGTAATGGAGCGGGAGGTATTTGCCACTGTCGGCCTGTATTTGACCGACGAAGAATGTAAGCAAACGACTGGTTTGCCTATTTTAGATGTGGTTTATTACTGGTTTGCTCATCGCCCCTGGACCGACTCGACCGCTTCAGGCCGGACGTTTCAGGAACTGGCCGATGCGATTACGGAAGGTGTCCATAAACGAATTGCCCACCTGGCTGAACCAATGCCTGGAGCGATTGAAGCGTTGACTTTTTTTGATAAACAGGGAATTCCAACGGCTATTGCTTCGGCTTCTCCTATGAGTTTAATTGAGGTAGTGGTGGATCGACTGGGAATTCGAAATACGTTGACACTCTGGCACTCAGCAACCCTGGAAGCTCGTAATAAGCCTGCCCCGGATGTATATTTAGGAACGGCCCAAAAATTGAATGTATCACCAGCTAATTGCCTGGCGTTTGAGGATTCGGGCAGTGGATTAAAGTCAGCCTATAGCGCAGGTATGCGAACGGTCGCGGTACCTGGTGCATTTGAAATTAATGACCCTAAATTTGCCATTGCCGATGTAATTCTGCCATCGCTGACAGCATTCAACACGACGGTATTTGATGCATTACAAACCACAGAACACTATTCCTAAATCTTAACAGTGCCTGGCACATTTTAAAAAATGCGTATTTACCAACTTGATGCGTTTACGGATCAATTATTTGCGGGGAACCCTGCCGCAGTAATTCCGCTAACCGACTGGCTGCCTGATGCGAAAATGCAACAGATAGCCGCTGAAAACAACCTGGCTGAAACGGCTTTTTACGTAAAAACTGACAAACCAAATACATACCATATTCGCTGGTTTACGCCAACGATCGAAGTGGATTTATGCGGGCATGCTACGCTGGCAACGGCCTATGTATTGTTTTTCCTGGAAAATGGTGCGGAGGCATCAACGGAAGAAACAGGTGACGATCAGATCTTTTTCGACTCCCGAAGCGGACTTCTGAAAGTGTGTAAGGGGGCTGATAATTGGTTAACACTGGATTTTCCCGCCGATAATGTGCAACGCGCAAACCTTCAGCCACCGGCGTTACTGGCTAGCGTAAAAGAACGGCCATCTGAAATTTACAAAGGAAAAACCGACTACATGTTAGTCTATAAAAGTCAGGAGCAGATTGAAAGTTTAGAACCTGATTTTCGAGAACTGAATACCGTTCCGGCGCGGGGGGTTATCGTGACGGCACCCGCCGACGAAGAATCCGGAGTCGATTTCGTAGCCCGATTTTTTGCTCCCCAAACTGGCATCGACGAGGACCCCGTCACAGGATCAGCGTATACAACCCTGATGCCGTACTGGTCTGAGAAACTCGGCAAAACGGAATTAACAGCTCGCCAACTTTCCAAACGTGGGGGCTATATCCGGTGCAAACTTAATAGCCAAGAGGATAGCCCGGCTCGTGTCGATATTTCGGGACAGGTACAGCTTTATTTAACTGGCGAGGTTAAGCTATAAGTTTTAATATAATCACGTAAAATGCAGCGAGGTATGGCTTTATCAGTCATGCCTCGCTGCATTTTATGCTCATCCTCAAGTTGGAAACGGCGTTGAGAAATCTTTCATGAATTTTAATTTGTACTGAATCTAAACAAGACTAACTTTGTAGAGAAATACATTGACTATTGATGATAACTGACCTATTCGTTATTGATTCTTCCGTTTCGCAGCAAGAAGCTAAATCGCTGATTCAGACTAACCCATTTGTTGGCTACGAGTGTGTTCTGAAAAAGTGCTGCAAGAAATATAAGAAGGGCAAACGCTGCAAAAAGTGTCCTGATTGATTCATTAGTTTTCAGGGACGTACCAGAAGGGTATCTGATAATAAATCGTCGGCTTGTTAGCTGAATCTGGTACCATTATTTTCAATAGATTACGTCCTGTCTTCAGATTCGCTGTTAACAGAATGGTCGTTAAGCCGCGTTGTCCGTTATCAGCCCGTTTGGTAAATAGCAGTCCGGGGGACTTATAAAGCGAATCATTCAAATACACTCCAAAATACGTTTCAAACGTTTTTCCGTACCAGTTGGCTTGTTGTTCCCGTCGCTCCTTCCGCGAAAGACTATCCGGCCAGGAAGGCTCTTTGTATCGCTTGGTCAATTCGGCATCCAGGGATTTGGGGTAACTCAAAAATAACTTCACATACGGTTCTCGAATCACATCGCCTTGTATACTCGCTTTATCGATCAGGTCATCGGGTGCGCGTAAATTATCAAATGCATTGGCATCAAGCGTTCGGCTCTGGTTTCGTGTGCTAATAAACGATCGGCTGTCCAACACATCGGACAAGCCCAGCGTCTGAAATAATTCAACAGACATAATCAGCATTTCGGCTACAACGAAGATCGTAAAAAACACCACCAACCGACGTTTTAGTACGTCCTTAGGAATCTGGCTGTAGAAGGTGTAAACGATATAAAGCAACGGTTGATAGAGACCCAGGAACAGAAAGGAAAAGTACCGACTCACTTGAAAAGATATTGGTGCGTATCGGGGATCGTCTCGAAATTTGGTCATGTTCAGAATAGACATAGTTATCCCTGTTACTGCGATGACACCACCAAATAGCCAGCTAAACACCCCACGAATAGGCTGATAGTACCTGTCTGGAACAAGGAGGTGAAGCACCATTTGGAGGAAAATCGATAGCGCGTAAATAGCGGCTACGCCAAGGAACAGCAAAACCAGACTAAAGGCCAGCGCAAAAATGACATTACATCGCCGATCGAGCCGAATGATATAATCCGGTAGTGAGCCCATCTCCTGAGCGAATCGCTTTCGGGCGTATTGACTTAAGTTGTATATAGTATCGAAGCGAATACCATCCGGATATACAGCGAGCAAACCGAGTAAACCTACCCAGAAAGCCCGCATGACAAAATGGATCAGAAAGGCAACAAACAGAAGATACGATACCCCTTTTATCAAACCCATTACTTGTACGGGCATCATGCTTTGAATGTAATCGCTATCCGCCACCAGATTATAGCGATAGTATGTCAAAACACTATCCAGAAATTCGGGCAGACTTAGCGTCGCAAATAAGGCTGCTCCGGAAATCAGCATTTCCAGATTCCAGCTTTGACTGGTTAACTCGCGAAGTTTATCCTGTTCATCTGATCGAACGGGTGGAGACGGTTCTACGAGATCTGATTCGGGAAGATTCATGTTCGTTACAGGGGCGTTGAACTGCAAAATAGGGCTTTTCTCATTCACTGTTAAACCTATCCAGCCGTTTTGTTGTCAATAGGGCATATGCATCTTTACCTACACATACCATTCTGTAAACAGGCCTGCCACTACTGCGATTTTCACTTCAGTACCAGTTTGGGGCAAAAGTCGGACCTGGTTGATGCATTGTGTGCTGAAATTCAATTGCAAAAAGACTATTTACCAACCACGACAGTAGAGACGATTTATTTTGGGGGAGGAACGCCTTCTTTGTTGACGGAACGAGAGTTAGATCAGATTTTCGAGATAATTCATGCTCAGTTTACAATCCGGCCTAATCCCGAAATTACCCTCGAAGCCAATCCCGATGATCTGAGTCGAGAGAAACTGAAGATGATTCGTCGCTACGTAAATCGGTTAAGTATTGGTATTCAAACCTTCGATGAAGATGCGCTTCGATGGATGAATCGCGCTCATACTGCTGCTGAAGCCGAAAACTGCGTTGAACTGGCCCGGGAGGCTGGTTTTAATAACTTGAGTATCGATTTGATTTACGGAATTCCTGATCGAGATACATCTCGTTGGCAAGTAGATCTAGAAAAAGCAATTGCTCTGAATCCTCCGCATCTGTCAGCGTATGCGTTGACGATTGAACCTGATACGGCTTTTGGGCGCTGGCAAAAAAAAGGTAAACTACCCATTATTGACGAAGGTATAGCCGCCGATCAGTTTGACGAGCTAAGAAATGCATTAATGCAATCGGATTATGAACATTATGAAATCTCAAATTTTGCTCGTCGGGATGGCGAAAATCAAGTCCACTATGCTCGACATAATACGGCTTACTGGCAACGGAAATCGTATCTCGGAATAGGGCCAAGTGCCCATTCGTATAATGGTATTTCGCGGCAATACAATATTGCTAATAATGCACGTTATATCGCTGATATTCGGCAGGGGAAAATACCTGCTGAAATTGAAGAATTGTCAATTGCCGACCAGGTGAACGACTATTTGCTGACAGGATTACGGACGCAGTGGGGATGCTCGCTGACCGAATTGAATGATCTGCTGGGCGATGATTTTACGCATCAACAGGCTTCTGATCTGAAGGCAATGTATGCATCGGGCTGGCTCATTCGCGAAGGAGATTTACTGCGCTTGACCAGTGCCGGTAAACTGTTCGCTGATCGTGTTGCTGCAACCTTATTCGTAGAGTAGGAGAGAGTAGGCTGTGCCGTAGGGCCCCGCTTTTCGGGGAATTTGCGTTTATATTCGCTAAAAATCGGTTTTTACATTCGCCTTACCATTATTTTCGCAGAATGTCCCTACACCCATGAATACTCAGCAACCCGTCAACCGATTCCGTACCAGTGCTCCCCAACAGCCACGCCCAAAGGTAACTCAGCCTGCTCCGCAGCGTGAGTATAAACGTTCACGTAAGTCGACTTATTCAAGTTCATCGGGTTGGGGAAAAACTCGCCAGTTTATGCGCGATCGGCCTTATCTGGAAAGTATTTACTGGTTTTTCGTCAAAGCATTTCTGTGGATTTTCTTCGGATCGCTGGCGTATGTGATCGCGCTGAAGTATGTTCCCGTTTATGTAACACCGTTAATGGTGAGTCGCTGGATCGACAGTACGGGCGATGACACGCATGTCCATAAAAAATGGCGATCCTACGACGACATTAGCAAAGAGGTTGCACTTGCCGTTGTTTCTTCTGAGGATCAGGCATTTCCAACCCATTGGGGTTTTGATTTCGACGAAATTCAGGATGCCATAAAAGAAAACCAAACCCGCAAACGAGCCCGTGGAGCCAGTACAATTTCACAGCAGGTTGCGAAGAACGTCTTCCTGTGGAATGGGCATAGCTACATCCGTAAAGGGCTGGAAGTGTATTTTACGATGCTGATCGAGTTGATCTGGGGCAAGAAACGTATTCTGGAAGTCTACCTGAACGTCGCTGAAACCGGGCCTATGACGTTTGGTGTTGAAGCCGCATCTGAGCGGTATTACGGTCATCCGGCAAAAGAACTATCGCGGAATGAAGCGGCCCGAATCGCTGCTGTTCTGCCGAATCCAATCCAGTTTTCCGTTGCGAATCCGTCAAATTACACACTACGCCGAACCCGGCAGATCGCCCGCCAGATGCGCTACCTCGGCGGACAGAAGTATATTCAGAATTTGTAATCGGTTTACGAAGAACCAGCTTAGATAGTTGTCCTTCAGACGCAGTCGGCGGCCCGGCTGCGTCTGAAGAACAAAAAACATCCCTGAATAAAAAGCCTCGAATTCCAGACTATTTATTTCACTGAAAACTTATACACCGTTGTGCTATTGAATGTCTGTCCCGGACGCACTACAGTAGTGGGGAAGTTCGAGTGATTGGGTGAATCGGGGAAATGCTGCGTTTCAAGGCAAACCCCGAACCGGCGACTTAAAGCAACTCCATCTTTATTTTGCAGTTTACCGTTTAAGTTATTGGCTGTGTAGACTTGTACGGCTGGCTCAGTGGTATATACTTCCATAAATCGACCACTGGCTGGCTCATAGACCGTAGCTCCCAGTTTCAATTTGTTTGACTGATCGGTAAAAACCCAGCAATGGTCGTAGCCTTTGCCGAATTTGATTTGCTCGTTAGACGTATCGTCAATGCGCGACCCAATGACAGTTGGTTTTGTAAAATCAAACGGTGTTCCAGCCACCGATAGCATTTCGCCCGTTGGAATCTGTTTCTCATCAGTTGCCAGCACTTTATTGGCGGCTACCATTAAGACATGATTCATTACATCCTGCTTCATCCCGCTCAGATTGAAATAAGCGTGATTGGTCGGATTAAAGACAGTTGGTTTATCAGTAGTAGCCTTATAATCAATGCGTAGACCGTTATCTTTTTGTAACGTATACGTAACGGTAACCGATAGATTACCCGGATAGCCTTCTTCGCCATCTTTCGATACGTAATTTAATACGACAGCGGGTTCCTGACCATCAACGGGTTTGGCTGTCCAAAGACGCTTATCGAAACCCGTCGGGCCTCCGTGGATGTGATTGCCATTATTGTTCTGTGCTAGTGTGTACTCCTGTCCATCGAGCGTAAATTTCCCTTTCCCAATGCGATTGCCGTAGCGACCAATAATTGGCCCCAGGCTCGGTGTTCCTTTTATATAGTCATCAAATGTGGGAACTCCCAACGTAACGTCGTCTAGCTTGCTGGTTTTATCAGGTGTAGAGATAGATACGATGTAGCCACCATAATTGGTAATCTTTACGACCATACCTGCCGCGTTGTGAAGCGTAAACAGATCAACTTCACGGCCATCGGAGAGTTTGCCAAATAAGGTTTTTTCAATGCCCGCTTTGGGGGGATTTGTGGAATTGTCAACGGGGGATTCGTTTGTCATACTAGTTCCGAAAAGGGCTCCGGCTAAAATAAGGGTAATAAGTTTCATTCTATGTAAGGATTAAGTAGGCCAACTGGTCAGACATACATAACGTCCATTTGAAACAATAAGCTCAGAAGGGGGCCGATTTACCCCATTTCGGTGTCAGATAAGATTTTGCGGTACCCAACACAAACTGTTCGACTATTGATTACCCTGTTTTTGAATAAACTGATAACCCTAGGAACTGCTTTTCAGGTTGTATTAGACCGTTATTCCAACATCTAAGCAACTACGTTAAGAGGATTTAATTGGGAATGATAATATCCTATACATTGGCGAAAAAATGATATAGATATTCCGCTATTTTTTAGCCTTATTTTGAACTATTATACAACCTGAATCACGGCTTTTGGCTGGTTCAGTCCAATGAGTTACCAATTCGTAGACAGTTTTTAAACAGAAATTTTCAACAATGAAAAACCTGTTTGCTCCTTTAGCCCTTTCCATCAGCCTGTTTTTCGGCCAGCAAATCGCTTTGGCACAGTACCCAACAATTCCGCCTGATGTGGAGAAAGCCAGTGAAGAGTTACTCAAAGAAGCCCGTCGTCAATCGGACATTGCCTGGGAAAAAGCAAAGCCCATCATTGCCAAGGAAGCGAAGGAAGGAAGACCATACATACCCTGGGCAGCTCGTCCGGTTGATTTACCACAGGCCAGCATTCCTGCGTTTCCGGGCGCCGAAGGTGGTGGCGCTTATACGTTCGGTGGCCGCGGTGGCAAGGTGATTGTCGTAACCAGTCTGGAAGATAATGGTCCTGGTACGCTGCGAGAAGCTTGTGAACAAGGTGGTGCCCGAACGATTGTTTTTAACGTAGCGGGAATAATTAAACTTAAAACTCCGCTGATTATCAGGGCTCCCTATGTTACTATTGCCGGACAGACGGCTCCCGGCGATGGCGTTTGCATAGCGGGCGAATCGGTCTGGATTAACACGCACGACGTACTGATTCGGTTCATGCGGTTCCGTCGGGGCGAAACCAACGTTGGTCGTCGTGATGATTCGATTGGTGGCAACCCGATCGGTAACATTATGATCGACCACGTATCAGCAAGCTGGGGATTGGACGAGAATATGTCGATGTACCGGCATATGTATAATGACAGCACCGGTAAAACGGTAGAAGAAAAATTGCCGACGGTCAACATTACGATTCAAAACTCAATTTTCTCCGAAGCGCTCGATACCTGGAATCACGCGTTCGGTAGTACGTTGGGTGGTGAAAATTGTACGTTCATGCGGAACCTCTGGGCCGATAACGCCGGACGAAATCCATCAATTGGCTGGAACGGAATTTTCAATTTCGCCAACAACGTGATTTTTAACTGGGTACACCGTTCAATGGATGGGGGAGATTATACAGCTATGTACAATATTATCAATAACTACTACAAGCCTGGTCCCGAAACACCCAAAAATTCACCCCTTGCCTACCGCATTTTAAAGCCTGAATCAGGTCGCAGCAAATTGCCATATCGCGTGTACGGACGGGCATACGTAGCAGGAAATATTGTTGATGGTAACGAGAAGGTTACGAAAGACAACTGGGACGGTGGTGTTCAGGTTGAAGATCAGGCGAATGCTGGCGAATATACCGCCAATATTAAGTGGAAAGAGCCCCTGCCCATGCCTAAACTAACGTTGGTATCAGCCAAAGATGCATATGAGTATGTCCTTGCCAATGCTGGTGCCACGCTACCCAAGCGCGATCCAGTTGATACACGAGTAGTTGAGCAGGTTCGTACCGGTAAAATTTCGTATAAAGAAGGTGTGAAATTACCCGAAACGCAGTTCAAGCACCGTCGTTTACCAATTGATTCGTATAAAAACGGCATCATTACCGATCCGATTCAGGTGGGTGGTTATCCAGATTATAAAGGCACGCCGTACGTTGATTCGGATAAAGACGGGATGCCTGACAGCTGGGAAATTAAGAATGGCTTAAATCCAAAAGATCCGTTGGATGCCAGCCAGGATAAAAATAAGGATGGCTATACCAACATTGAAGAATACCTGAACAGTGTTGTATCCGTTGCTCAAGTGCGCCCCAGAACGTAGATATAATAAAACTCTCGTTGCTGTGAGGACACCACGACGGGAATCAGTAGTAAAGCTTTTATTTCTCCTAAAACCCGTGCTCAAACTCAATCTATTGGCTGTCATTCTTTCAACCTTGCTCGCTTTTGGGCTTATGGGCGAAGTATGTGCGCAAGGGAAGAAACCCGCTCCGCCAAAGCCAATTATACTTGGGGATAATGGGCGATTGACATACACGCCGGATGCGTTGGGCAACCGCATTATTGATTTTTCGTATTGTGGGTATAAAGCAGGCGAACAGGCGATTCCAACAATTGATGTTAAAGTCGTTGTCCCGGCCCGGAAAGGGGACGCTACCAGACGGATACAGGCCGCTATTGATTATGTAGCCTCTTTACCTGCCAACGATGAGGGGTTTCGGGGGGCTGTTTTGCTGGAAAAAGGTACTCACGAAGTAGCTGGAAATTTACGTATTACAGCTTCGGGCGTTGTACTACGCGGGAGCGGAATGAGTACTACTACACTTCTCGGAACAGGATTTAGTCGCGAAACTCTGATTACAATTTGTGGAAAACCTAATCGTCAATCGACCAAAGCAGTTGCCATCGCAGATGCTTACGTACCGGTTAATGCGAATAAAGTACGCGTAACAAACTCGACGGATTTTAAGGTTGGAGATGGTGTACAAATCCGTCGCCCTTCAACGAAAGAGTGGATTCAGACAGTAGGAACGGATACATTTGGTGGAGGCATTTCGGCATTAGGCTGGAAACCGGGCCAGCGGGATCTTTTCTGGGATCGGCAAATTACCGCTATCAACGGTTCTGAACTAACACTCGATGCGCCCCTAACAACCGCGTTGGATTCGGCATACGGTGGCGGAACAATTGCCCGCTATACTTGGCCGGGACGTATCACGCAGTCGGGCATTGAAAATCTGCAACTGGAATCATCGTTTGATAAAACCAATCCGAAAGACGAAGATCATCGCTGGATGGCTATCGTGCTCGATAATGTACAAGATGCTTGGGTGCGGCAGGTTGTATTTCGCCATTTTGCAGGATCGGCTGTGTTCGTCCAGGAAACGGCTAAACGCATAACGGTTGAAGATTGCCAATCACTGGAGCCGGTTTCGGAGATTGGTGGAGAACGGCGGAATACATTCTTTGTTAAAGGCCAACAGGTTCTTTGTCAGCGACTTTATGCTGAATCAGGTTATCACGACTTTGCCGTCGGCTATTGCAGCGCCGGACCCAATGCGTTTGTCCAGTGCGAATCGCATCTACCCTTTAGCTTTAGCGGCAGCGTCGATAGTTGGGCATCGGGCGTGTTGTTTGATATCGTCAATGTGGATGGTAACGCACTTCGTTTTGCTAATCGAGGACAGGACGGGCAGGGCGCAGGGTGGAATGCAGCCAACAGTGTTTTCTGGCAGTGCACAGCCGCCCGAATCGACTGTTTTCGGCCACCAACGGCGCAGAACTGGTCGTTTGGTTCCTGGGCTCAATTTTCGGGCGATGGCTATTGGGATATGTCGAACGAGCATATACGCCCCCGGAGTTTGTATTACGCCCAACTGAAAGACCGACTTGGTGAAAACGTTGCAGCCCGAACTATTCTGTTACCAGTCGATTCGGAAGCGTCGAGTAGCCCGAAAATTGAGGTAGCCGCTGAACTTACCAGGCAAGCCGTAAATCCAGCCCCGACATTATACGATTTTATCACGGCAGCCCCCAAACGACAACCCATTCCAAATACCTCATCTGCGAAGTCTATTGATGCTATTGGCCTCCCGAAAGAACAACTTGCCAAGAAAGCAGAAGCCATGCAATTGCTGAACGGCAAATTGGTTCGTGGAGGAACATTACTGGTAGGTCGTCGGCAGGAAATAACCTGGTGGAATGGCAGTGCCCGGCCATACGGAGTAGCTGCCGCCAAACCACACATCACCCGCTTCGTGCCAGGAATGATCGGACGTGGTTTGACTGATGATCTGGAAGCCATGACCGATTCGATGAGAGCCGGGAATATTCTTGCTCTTGATCATAATTATGGCCTTTGGTACGACCGTCGACGAGACGATCACGAACGAATTCGCCGGATGGATGGCGAAGTGTGGCCTCCGTTTTATGAGCTGCCATTTGCCCGAAGCGGGAAAGAAACTGCCTGGGATGGCCTGAGCAAATACGATTTAACCAAATACAATCACTGGTACTGGAATCGTCTGAAGCAATACGCTGATCTCGCCGATCAGAAAGGTCTGACACTAATTCACGAGAATTATTTTCAGCATAATATCATCGAAGCAGGTGCACACTACGCCGATTTTCCTTGGCGACCTGCCAACAACATTAACAACACCGGCTTCCCCGAACCCGTACCGTACGCGGGGGATAAGCGGATTTTCATGGCTGAACAATTTTATGATGTATCGCATCCTGTTCGGAGAGCACTTCACCGGGCGTACATCCGCCAGTGCCTGAATAATTTTGCCGAAAATTCAGGCGTCATTCAGTTGATTAGTGCTGAGTTTACAGGACCTCTACACTTCGTACAGTTTTGGCTTGATACGATCAGCGAGTGGGAGAAGGAGACGGGTAAGAAAGTAACGGTTGGATTAAGTGCTACCAAAGATGTTCAGGATGCCATTCTTGCCGATGCCAAACGAGCGTCTATTGTCAGTCTGATCGATATTCGGTACTGGCATTATCAGGCCGATGGGGCTACATACGCTCCCGCTGGCGGACAAAATTTAGCTCCTCGTCAACAGGCCCGACTTACACCTCCGAAGAAAAGTTCGTTCGGGCAGGTGTACCGGGCCGTAAAAGAATATCGTCAGAAATTCCCGGAAAAAGCCGTTACGTATGCCGCTGATAGCTACGATGCGTTTGGTTGGGCAGTGCTCATGGCTGGCGGTTCTATGCCAAATGTCCCGCCCGTTGCTGATCCTCAATTTATGGCTGATGCAACTCAGATGAAGCCAATTGATTTATCGCAAATGCCAGCTGGTCAATGCCTTATCGGCAATGATAAAATCGGCTACATTCTCTACAACGAATCAACGAATCCCGCTCAACTTGATTTGACAAAAGCAACAGGCTCTTTTTCGGTGAGTTACGTAAATCCGAAAACGGGACAGATAAGCAAGTTGAAGGACTTTGTAAAAGGTGGCAATGTCGTCAGTTTGAGAAAACAGGGTGAAGGAAACGAAGTAATTTGGGTGAAAAAAAGTACCGGGCTATGAGGACGTTTTGTTTTACCCCCAACCCCCTAAAGGGGGCTAAAATATTTACAATAAAAGGCCCCTTTAGGGGGTTGGGGGTTATTCTATTCTTACTTCTCTCCCAAACCTACGCCCAGGATACCGTCCGTTACGTCGGTACTACGCTTTCAAACGTCGATTACCATCACGGGCAGTTGAGTCCAGCGGTCGGTGTGCATAATATACAAGTGTTTCGGGCAAATCGCGAGCATCCGGAGTTGGCGGGTGGTACGAACTGGACGTATAATCACGCGCCGATGCTGGCTTACTGGAACAACACCTACTATTTGCAATTTCTCAGCAATCCGGTGGGCGAACATATACCGCCCGGCCAAACGCTTTTATTGACCTCGAAAGATGGTATAAACTGGTCGAAACCAACGATAATTTTTCCGCCTTACAAAATACCCGATGGCTGGAAAAAAGAAGGCCGTTCGGAGGTGGCCAAGGATTTATACGCCGTGATGCACCAGCGCATGGGCTTTTACACAGCGAAAAACGGGCGGTTGCTGACGCTGGCATTCTATGGCATTGTGATGGGACCGAAAGACGATCCGAACGATGGGAATGGCATTGGCCGAGTTGTGCGGGAAATTTATCCTGATGGCAAATTTGGACCGATTTATTTCATCCGAAACAATTCGTCCTGGGACAAATCGAGATCGACCTATCCGTTTTATACCAGTTCAAAAGACAAGGGCTTTGTAGATGCCTGTAACGAACTGCTGGGCAATACGCTAATGATGCAGCAATGGATCGAAGAAGCTGACCGAAACGATCCGCTCATTTCTCTGAAAAAAGATGTAAAAGCGTTTAGCTACTACCATCTGCCCGATCGTCGCGTAGTGGGTCTCTGGAAACACGCGCTTACGACCATCAGCAAAGACGAAGGTAAAACCTGGCAATATAACCCGCTTCGAGCGCCGGGATTTGTGAATAGTAATGCCAAAATCTGGGGGCAGAAAATGTCTGATGGACAATACGTTACAGTATATAACCCATCTGAATTCCGCTGGCCGCTGGCATTGTCGGCCAGTAAGGATGGGCTGAATTATACGAATCTGCTGCTGGTCAACGGTGAGATTACGTCGATGCGGTACGGTGGCGCTTACAAATCGTATGGACCGCAGTACGTGCGAGGCATCGAAGAGGGCAATGGAATCCCTGCTGACGGGAATCTTTGGGTGACTTACAGCATGAACAAGGAAGATATTTGGGTGTCGAAAATTCCTGTACCCATCACTGAAGAAGTAACGACACATCCGAACGAAACCTTTGCGCTGTTGCCTGCTGGTGAAGAATTGAAATACTGGAACATATACAGCCCCATCTATGCTTCGGCAAAAATTGAATCAATGGGCGGGACCAAAGCGCTGGTTTTGCGAGACAAAGACCCATTCGATTTCGCCAAAGCCGAGCGCATCATTCCCGATTCAAAAAAACTGACGGTTGAGTTTTCGGTAGTGCCGCAGCAGACCCATAAAGGCATGTTACAAATTGAATTTCAGGACGCAAAAGGGACTGCAGCCGTCCGGCTGATGTTTGATGCCGACAGTTCGTTCAAAGCCAAAGTTGGCTACCGCGATTCGGGAATTCAGAAATACGAAGCCGGTAAACAATACGACGTACGCATCGAGCTGGACCGCGACAAACGGATGTTCACGACGTACGTCAATGGACAATCCAAAGGCGCGAGATTATTCTTTGCACCCGTGGCTTCATTCCGTCGTGTCGTTTTCCGAACGGGCGGTGTTCGTCGCTTCCCCGATGCCGATACGCCTACTGATCAAAGCTATGATCTACCCAAAGGTGGTGAACTGGAAACGGAAGCGGTTTACGTAATTAAGTCGTTTAAAACGAGCGTGTTACAGAATAGAGCAGAGTGATTTTTGTCATGTGTCAGCATGACAAAAATAGAACACTAGAAAACAGCACTAAAATGCCGAAATACCCCCTGTTAGCTATCACCTTATTTCTTCTTTCAAGCCAAGTGAAAGCAGAGATCGTTTTGCCTCGGATTTTGGGGCATAATATGGTGTTGCAACAGGGTAAACCATTGGTAATCTGGGGGGAAGCGTCGGCGGGAGAAACGATAAATGTGCAGTTCGCCGGACAAGCACAGACGACATCGGCTGATGTGACAGGCAAATGGAGTGTTACCTTGAAGCCCCTGAAAGCGTCAGCTGTACCGTCTGAACTAGTCATTGCCGGAACAAATACCATTCGCTTGCAAAACATTTTGGTAGGGGAGGTTTGGTTGTGTTCGGGGCAGTCGAATATGGAGTACACGATGCGAAAAAACAGCAAAGTATCTCCAGCGTTAGCAACGCAATCTGTCGATGGTCATAATCCAGTTGAGGAGCTAGCCTATGCGCACAATCCACAGATACGCCTTTTTCTGGTCAATCGGAAAGAATTGAGCAAACCTGATTCGCTGCATCGTGGTTGGAATGTAGCGGAGGATTCGGCTTTACGCTCCTTTTCAGCACCAGCTTATTTCTTCGCCAAAGAACTTCATAAACACCTGAACGTACCGATCGGTGTCGTTTCATCGGCTGTGCCTGGCAGCCGGATTGAGCCCTGGATTTCGGAAGATGCTTTTCGCGGGGAAACGTATTATGGTAACCAAAAAATTGATGGAGATCCAGGCAAATTCTACGAGCCAATGATCCGACCAGTGGTGCCGTTTGCCATAAAAGGATTCTTGTGGTATCAGGGTGAAAGCAACTGTTTTTTACAAGAGACTACGGCTTATTCGCATAAGCTTAAAACGCTCATTACCAGTTGGCGAAATGCGTGGAACGATGCAAAAATGCCGTTCTACTACGTATCGCTGGCTCCCTTCAAATACTCTGAATCGAAAGGTAAAGTAGTGCTTACTAAAGAAACCCTACCCGCGTTTCGGGAAGCACAGGAATTGGTGCTGAATCTGCCTCGAACGGGCATGATTGTAACGACTGATCTGGCGAGTGATCTCTCTGATATTCACCCGCCTTTTAAATGGGAAATTGGTCGGCGCCTGGCATTACTTGCTTTAGCTGATGAATACGGCCAAAAGGATATCATTGCAGCAGGCCCCGTGTTTGAGCGGATGAAAATCAAAGGCCGAACTGTTGAATTACACTTTTCGCAAATCGGGAGTGGACTAATGAGTCGAGATGGAAAGCCACTCACCAATTTTACGATTGCTGAAGCTGATGGCCGTTTCGTTCCGGCGCAAGCTCAACTAGATGGCAAACGCATCGTGGTTTCGGCGGCAAGTATACAGCGTCCCGTTGCGGTTCGCTTTGCCTGGGATGAAGCTGCCCAACCCAATTTAGTCAATAAAGAAGGCTTCCCCGCCCGCCCGTTTCGAACGGATAATCCTTTGAAAGCGAGTCAACTTTTTGAAACAGGATCACCTGTCAATAATAAACTCTCGGTAAGTACTGAATCGAAGATAAAATAAGGATGAAAAAGGTACTCAACTTTTGGGTAATCGCTATTGCCTTAGGGGTAGCATCGCCCACTTTTATTCAGGAGCAAACAGCCAAAGCGGATGTCGAACAGGAAAAGAAAGCGGCTGAATGGATTGCGTCGCTGAATCTGAATGATGCCGAAAAGGAAAAACGCCTGACTGACGTAGTCGCTACTCACCTGAAAACCGTCCGAGACTGGCACAATGAGCATCCGGCCAGTACAGTTCCTGCGGGTATCAACCCAATTACAGGAAAACCATTGTCTGAACTTGATCGGCAACTCATCGCTGATTCGGCTATTCCGTCAACGGTACATCAAGCCTTGATGGCGGGCCTTCAAAAGGACTTGGAGAAAAGCCAGGTCGATGCAGTGCTGGATAAATACACGATTGGGAAAGTGGCCTTCACCATGAACGGCTATAAGGCTATTGTGCCAAACATCACGGAGAAAGAAGAGAACACTATTCAGGGATTTCTGGAACAAGCACGTGAACAGGCAGTCGACTACAAAAACATGAAGGAAATCTCGGCCATTTTCGAAATCTATAAAACTAAATCCGAGCAATACCTAAACGCCAACGGCCGCAATTGGCGGGAGATGTATAACACCTATACAGCGGCTATCAAAGCGAAAAAAGCAGCAGAGAAAAAGTGAGACAACTCCACGTTGCTGTGTCCTCACAGCAACGTGAGTAATAAATTCTGAAGATGTTGAAGAAAATACTTTATATCACCCTTCTTATCAGCCTGACGCTATTCCGCGCCACGTTTGCCCAGTTGGCTAAATGGCAGTCGGGACTGGTGCTGGATGAGTTTGTAGTTGATAATCCGCCGTTTCCGGAGAGCCACGCGGCAACCATTGCTGAAACGCCCACTGGCCTGGTATCGGCTTGGTTTGGTGGTACTAAGGAGCGAAATCCTGACGTATGTATCTGGGTGAGTCGGCAGGAGAAGGGCAAATGGATGGCCCCGCAGAATGTAGCCAACGGCATTATTAACGATACCCTTCGATTCGCTTGCTGGAATCCTGTTTTATATCAGATTCCCAAAGGGGATTTGATGCTCTTCTACAAGGTTGGTCCGAGTCCATCCAAGTGGTGGGGATTATTGAAAACGTCATCAGATGGCGGACGTACGTGGTCCACTGCGAAAAAATTACCCGAAGGCTATCTTGGCCCGATCAAAAACAAACCTGTGCTGCTGGCAAATGGAAATCTATTTTGCCCGACAAGTACAGAAGGTGATGGCTGGAAAATCCATTTCGAAGTAACACCAGATTTCGGCAAAACCTGGCGCAAAATCGGTCCGCTGAACGATGGCAAAACGCTGAACGCCATCCAGCCAAGCATTCTGTCGTACGGTAACGGTAAGCTTCAGATTCTGGCCCGTAGCCGAGACCGTGCGATTGAAGAATCGTGGTCGGCAGATAACGGTGAA
Organism: Spirosoma harenae; assembly: GCF_054776975.1. Lineage (NCBI taxonomy): Bacteria > Pseudomonadati > Bacteroidota > Cytophagia > Cytophagales > Cytophagaceae > Spirosoma > Spirosoma harenae. The sequence continues at coordinate 39,588 of NZ_BAAHBD010000016.1, forward strand.
ACCTGGTCGCCATTGACGAAATCGACCTTGCCAAACAACAACTCTGGAACCGATGCAGTCACGCTCAAAGACGGTCGGCACGTGCTGGTATACAACCACGTACTGCCTCCCGGCGATCTTGCCAAAGGGCCACGTACACCCTTGAATCTGGCTGTATCGAACGACGGGAAAAATTGGTCAGCCGCCCTGATCCTGGAAGATTCACCAATTAGCCAATACTCATATCCATCTGTCATTCAAACGACTGAGGGGATGGTTCATGTGATTTACACCTGGCGTCGGCAAAAAATCAAACATGCGGTTATCGACCCAGCAAAACTAAAATTGAAACCAATCGTAAACGGCGTCTGGCCTGCTTTAGACGGCTATTCAGCACCCATTGCGAAGGAGATTACAAAGGATTAAAAGAATAAAAATCCCGTTGCTGTGAGGACACAGCAACCTGTCCAGCAGGTAAGGCCTTGCTGACGCATAGGTTGCTGTGAGGACACAGCAACGGGAAGACAAAGCCGAAGTTTTGACAATGGTACAGGAGTTAAAAATACATTTTCCTGGTAAGCTGGTATTCGGCCGAGGTTCGCTGGCGAATCTGGTTGATGAAGTGATTCAGTTGTCGCCCAAAAAGGTGCTGCTGATCACGATTAGCCCATTACTGGATCAGTTAACATACCTGATTGATCACCTGGAAACAAGGTGTATGCAGGTGCGCATAGATACCAGTATCGTACAGGAACCGTCGTTTGCCGATTTTACAACGTTGATGCAATCTATTACGCCATTCAATCCCGACGTTGTATTGGGGATTGGTGGGGGCAGTGTACTCGATGTAGCGAAACTAGTTGCCGCTCAGCTGGAAAATGATCAGACGCTGACGGATATGCTTGGTATTGGTAAACTAAAGGGCCGTCGGAAAAAACTGATTTGTGTACCTGCTACGTCGGGAACGGGCAGCGAAGCGTCTCCCAATGCGATATTGGTCGATGATGCTGATAATCAGAAGAAAGGCATCATCAGTCCATTCCTGGTTCCCGACATTGTTTATGTCGATCCCCTATTGACCATTAGTGTTCCACCAGCTATCACAGCAGCTACGGGAATTGATGCGCTGACGCACTGTCTGGAAGCGTATATCAACAAATTTGCTCAGCCTTTTATCGATATGTATGCCTTTGAAGGGATGCGTCTGATTGCGGCCAATATCGTGCAAGCGGTGCGGAACGGGTCTGACGAAGAGGCTCGTACGCAGGTCGCGATGGGAAGTTTGCTCGGTGGTTTCTGTCTTGGGCCGGTCAATACAGCGGGTGTTCATGCGCTATCGTATCCGTTGGGTAGCATGTTCCATCTGGCGCATGGGCTGTCCAATGCGTTGTTGCTGCCATATGTAATGGAGTTTACTATTCCTGCGTCGGTACGTAAGTACGCACAGGTGGCCGTTGCGCTGGGCTGCGAGCAAAGTAGCGATGAGGCTGAAACAGCTGCCGCCGGTGTCCGGAAAATTAAACAATTGATTGAAGAATGTGGGATTCCCGCTCGTCTGCGCGACGTAGGAATCTCTAAAGATGCTATTCCACAAATGGCAGAAGATGCGTTGAAAATCACCCGGTTACTGAAAAATAATCCACGGGAAATCACGCTCGACGATGCCATAACCATTTATACAGCAGCTTATTAGCCAATGCGTATGCAAAAGAAATACCGGGGTATTGTTGTTCCGCTGGTTACACCCCTGACCGACACGTATCGACTGGATGTAGCGGCCGTTGAGAAAATGATGGGTAATCTTCAGGTCAATGAAGCGATGCCCTTTGTGCTGGGAACTACAGGCGAAGCAACGTCGTTGCCGATATCTGTAAAAAGGGAGTACGTGAAAGAAATGGCTCGATTAAAGTCAGGCAATACAATGCTGTATGCCGGAATTTCGTCGAATTGCCTGGAAGAATCTGTTGCGTTTGCGAACGAAAGCTTTGAGGCCGGTGTCGATGCCGTTTGTGCTACGTTGCCTTGCTATTATGCGCTTACGGAGAGTCAGATGAAGCGTTATTTTGAGCAATTGGCTGATCAGTTGAACGGTCCGCTGATTATCTACAACATTTTCGCTACCACCCGCATGTCCATTCCAATTTCAGTGATTGATGAGTTGAGTTATCACCCAAATATTGTGGGTATTAAGGACTCCGAACGTAGCACTGAACGGTTGACAGACTCACTGGCACTCTGGGCAAACCGACCTGATTTTAGCCATTTTATGGGTTGGGCGGCTCGTTCTGCGCATGCCTTACTGGCTGGGAGTGACGGCCTCGTACCAAGTACGGGTAATCTATTTCCTGGTATTTATCGCGATATGCTGAAAGCCGTACAGGATGGTGATGACGAAAAAGCATTTTATTATCAGAATCAATCCGACGTTTTCGGCCATGTTTATCAATCCGGTCGTACGCTGGGTGAATCGCTTTGGGCGTTGAAAGTGCTTATGCAGGAAAATGGACTGTGTGCTACTGCCATGATGCCTCCGCTTCAGCCGCTGTCAGTTCAGGAAGAAACCCGATTAAAGGCCGATTTTGCCAACGTGTTAGTGAAAGAAGAAATACAATTGTAAGGTTTACGAACAGTATATCTCACCCTAAATCCTTCCCCTGTAGGAAGAGGGTTTTATAGTAGAAAAATGAATAGAGAAGAAAAACCAATCGTCGGAATTACGATGGGTGACCCGGCTAGTATTGGGCCCGAGATAGCCGTAAAGGCATTATTGAATCCGAAAATCTACGACATCTGTAATCCAATTCTGGTGGGCGATGCGTCTGTATTCGCCGATATTACGTCGCGACTTGGCTTGAAGGCCGTTATCCACCCTATACAATCAGTACAGGACGCGAAATGTCAATTGGGGACAGTCGATGTGTATGACCTCAATAATGTCGATGTGTCGAATTTGATGTTCGGTGAAATCTCGGCGATGGCGGGCGAAGCGGCTTTTGCTTCGGTAAAAACCGTTATCGACCTGGCCCTGGCTGACGAAATCGATGCAACTGTTACGGGGCCAATCAACAAAAAATCCATCAATGAAGCGGGTCATCACTTTGCCGGACATACCGAAATCTACGCGCATTATACGAATACGAAGAAATACGGTATGTTGCTCGTTGAGGATAACCTGAAAGTGATTCACGTATCAACCCACGTATCGCTTCGGCAAGCTTGCGACTTAGTCAAAAAAGATCGCATTCTTGAAGTTGTCGAGTTGCTGCACAATGGCTTAATCTCACTGGGCGAAACCAATCTGAAAATTGGTGTGGCGGGTTTAAATCCTCACGCAGGTGATTCGGGTTTGTTCGGTACTGAAGACGATCAGGAAATCTTACCCGCCGTTCTGGAAGCTAAACAGCGTGGTTTCGACGTAGAGGGGCCGGTGCCAGCCGATACCTTATTTTCGAAAGCGGCTACGGGTTATTACGGTGGTGTCGTCGCTATGTATCACGATCAGGGACATATTCCGTTTAAGCTCACAGGCTTCAAATGGAACGCTGATAAAAAGCAGATGGACAGTGTAAAAGGCGTGAATATTACGATGGGGCTGCCGATTATCCGTACATCCGTCGATCACGGAACCGCATTTGAAATCGCTGGAAAAGGCGTCGCCAGCCCCGATGCGATGGTATTGGCCATTGAATCTGCGGTGCAACTTGCCAAAGAGCGAAAGAATGAAAGATCGAAAGAGCGGATATTAGCTTAAGTTTTTCGCTCATTAACTATGATCGCCGTCATTGCTGACGATTTAACGGGGGCCGCTGAACTGGCTGGAATTGGGATGACCTATGGGTTGACTGTCGAATTGGCTATGGCAGTAAATCCGCAATCAAAAGCGGATTTGCTTGTTATTGCGACGGATGCCCGGTCGGTTTCGGAATCGGAAGCGGTACAGGAAATGACCGAAGTGAGCACAGCGTTACGGGCAATAAAACCGCAATTGATTTTTAAAAAAGTTGATTCGGTATTGCGCGGACATGTAGTTGCCGAAACCAGTGCACAACTGAAAGTTTTGGGTTTTGCGAAAGCGCTCATTGTGCCAGCCAATCCAGCGTTGGGTAGAATTCTAATCGACGGTCATTATTACGTTCAGGGGATGCTTATTCACGAAACTCATTTTTCGAAAGATCCTGAGTTTCCAATTACTGAATCGAACGTAATGAAGCGGATGGCTGTCAACAATGTACCAATAAGCGTACAACCCCCCACGACGCTTTTGCTACGGCAGGGTATTACGATTGGCGAGGTGGGTACGCAAGGTGATCTGAATTGGTGGGCTACCCGTATCGACAGACAGACGTTGCCAGTTGGTGGGGCTGGTTTCTTTACGGCTATCCTGTCAGGAAGTTACACACTCAACTATTCAGCTGGCGCATTGAATACGTTTGGCCAGCATAGACTTTTTATTTGTGGAACGGCCTTCGGCGCAAGTGTTGAATTGGTGAAAAAAGCAGCCGCAGCAGGAAAGCCCGTTTGCTACATGCCGAGCGCCTTGATGCAACTGGATGATCCGGAACCAGCTGAATTAGACAATTGGGTAGACAAAATCGTTAGCTGTTTTCGACGGCACGAACAGATTATCATGGCAATCGACCCTGGCTCGGCTGTGAACTCCTGTAAGCTGGCCGTTCGGTTGCGCACCACGATGGCAAAAGCTGCGAAGCTAGTACTTGACCAGGTTGCGGTTGACGAACTGATTATCGAAGGCGGTTCAACAGCTTCGGCCGTGTTGCGAGCTATTGACGTTACACGACTCGCTCCGACGCAGGAACTGGCGCCGGGTGTCGTTCGAAGCGCGGCTGTTGGCAGAACGCCATTGCACATTACTGTAAAACCCGGAAGCTATCAGTGGCCAACGGATTTATGGACATTTTGATTAATTCCTAAACTGAATGTCAAACCCAACGTTGAGCGTAATTGATTATCTGATAATCGTTGCGATACTGTTAATCAACCTATATTTTGGGTTACGATACGCGAAAAACCAGCGTACGACCGAAACCTATTTTGCCGCCAGAGGTCGGGTGCCAGCCTGGGCTATTGGCATGTCGTTGCTGGCGACACTCATCAGTAGTGTTACGTTTCTGGGATATCCCAGCGAAGGCTATTCGTCGAACTGGCTGCTGCTGGTTCAGGGGTTGATGGTACCGGTAGTTCTGCTGGGTACTATCTGGTTTATTGTCCCGCTTTATCGCAAAGTAATCGGCCTGAGTACCTACGAATACTTCGAAAAACGCTTTGGTTCGTTTGCGCGTTACTATAGTTCTATCGCTTTTGTACTCAGGCAGTTCTCATCAATGGGGACTGTCTTTTTTCTACTGTCGGTAGCCCTGACTAATATGACGGGTGGTGATACGTTCTACATCATCGTTGTAGTCGGGCTGATTATCATTACGGTCAATTTGCTGGGCGGTATCGAAGCCGTTATCTGGCTCGATGTGTTTCAGGGTTTCATGCTGTTTGCCAGTGGAATTCTTTGCGTAGTTGTCATCATTTCCTCTGTTAATGGCGGTTTTTCTGAAATCATCAACACCGCTTCAGCGAATGCTCGAACAGGTTTTGGGCCGTATGATCTGGATTTTACGAAGCTGACGTTTGTGGTAATGGTCATTAACGGTGCTTTCTATGCCATTCAGAAATACGGTACCGACCAGACCGTTGTGCAACGGTATTTGACTGCAAAAACCGACAAAGCCGCTATCAAAGCATCGATTCTTGGCATTTCGCTGACGGTACCAGTTTGGGCGCTATTTATGTTTATCGGAACGGCTCTGTTTGTGTATTATAAGCAACAGTCATTACCGGAAGGGCTGCGTCCTGATGCGGTTTTCCCGTATTTCATCATGACCAAATTCCCGACGGGCGTGGTGGGATTTATTCTGGCGGCTATGATTTCGGCCGCTATTTGCAGTCTCAGCGCGGACCTGAATTCGCTGGCGGCTGTCGGTCTGGAAGATTTTTATAAAAAGGCCCGCCCCTATCAGACGGATAAAGACTATTTGACTGTCAGTAAAACGATTGTTGTCATCTCCGGGCTGATCGCTATTGGTATTGGTGCAATCTATCTACAAGCTGGTAATGAGGGCGTTCTGGGAATCGTGTTTACGTTATACGCCATTTTTTCAGGTGGTATTGTTGGGATTTTTCTGCTGGGGATTTTCAGTGCGAGGGCCAATAAACAGGGCGTCAACATTGCCATTATTGTATGCATTCTGTTTACAAGCTATGCCTTTCTGACGTCAACTAAAATCGGTTTAGGTGATAATAAAAAATTACTGCTAGACTTGGGTGACTATAATTTCACGCATCACAAACTGATGTTGGGCGTATACAGCCACCTGGTTGTAATTGGCGTTGGCTATGTTGCAAGTCTGTTTTTTCCGAAACCAAAACTGGATAAAAATCTGCTTTACAGCGGTTGGCGAACAGCTTCGAAAGCATCCTATCCGCCAATGTCCCCAAACGGATCTGCGCATAAAACGGAGCCTCTCGGAAAGTTTTAATAATACGAACATGAACGCTAATCGCCGACAATTTCTGACGACAAGCGCATTGCTGTCAGCCGGTTGTTTCTTACCGGAAGAATGCCTGTTTGCGGCTGCGAAGTCATCTTATAAGATAGCCGTAGCTGATATTATGATTCTGAAACGGCAAAAACTGGGTGCGTTTCAACTGACGAAAGAAATCGGTGCGGATGGCGTGGAGGTCGATATGGGGGGTTTGGGGGATCGGGAAACGTTTGATAATCAATTAGCCAATCCAGCAGTACGTCAACAGTTTATCGATAAAGCGAACGAGCTGAATCTGGAAATCTGTTCGCTGGCCATGACTGGTTTCTATGCCCAATCCTTTGCGACTCGACCGACGTATCAACGCATGATTCAGGATTGCTTCGATACGATGAACGCGCTTAAGGTGAAAGTTGCGTTCCTGCCATTAGGTATACAAGGCGATTTGGTTAAAAATCCTGAACTCCGTCCGGCCATTATTGACCGGTTGAAAGTAGTGGGTAAAATGGCGAAGAAAGCGGGTGTTGTAGTAGGTATCGAAACATCGCTGGATGCGAAAGGGGAGGTAGCTTTACTGGATGAAATTGGATCAAAGAACATTCAGATTTATGTCAACTTTTCGAATCCGCTTAAAGCCGGTCGCGATTTACATGAGGAATTACGAATCCTCGGCAAAAAGCGAATTTGCCAGATTCACTGCACCGATGAAGATGGCGTCTGGCTCCAAAACAACACCCGAATCGACCTGAAGAAAGTGAAGCAAACGCTGGACAATATGGGTTGGAAAGGCTGGCTCGTCATCGAGCGTTCCCGCGATGCCAATGATCCACGGAATGTCAAAAAGAATTTCACTGCCAATACAACGTATTTGAAATCGGTTTTTCAGGTTTGATATTGGTCGATTAGTCCAATAATCCTTTACACAACTGAGTTAAATTGAGCCATTTTATTCACTCGTCAGAGCTGAGTAGGATGGCTCAATAATTGTAGTTATAGCCAGGATGACGTATAAATTTCGGTGGTATCGAACGTTATTGATGTCATTAAGCTTAAAAAGGAAAATGAATAGTTAGGCTACACGGATTAACGAGTGAATTCGATCATGAAAAAAGAGGTACTAGTTGTTATCATTTTACTGACGGTTTTACAAGTTAATGCCCAGATTTTGAAGCCCGTTCGGTGGGGTTATGCCGCTAAGAAAACGAGCCCGACTGAAGCCGTTCTGCTGATGAAAGCCACTATTGACAAAGGTTGGCATATTTATTCGCAGCATATAAAAGATAATGAAGCTGTACAAACGAATTTCACATTTTTACCCGCTCCGACCTATGCATTAATCAATAAAACGCAGGAGCCCAAGCCCATTACCAAACTGGAAAAAATTCTGGATATGGAAGTGAGTTATTTTGAAGAGGCCGTTGTTTTCCAACAGAAAATCAAACTGAAAAGCAACGCCCCCATTCTGGTGAAAGGGAATGTAGCTTACATCAGCTGTAATGACCAGAAGCATGTTTGTCTGCCTCTCGACGAGGTTGACTTTACCATTCCTGTTAAATAAGCCTTCTGTGTTATTCGGAATAGGTTTTCGTTAACCCAATTATATTTACAAACTAAAACAACGGGTACATTCAGTACCCACTCGATTATGAAAAAAATGTTGTTGGCCATTGTCGTTTTTCTAATGGCTTTACAGGTCAAGGCACAAATTGAAAAGCCCGTACGTTGGAGCTATGCGGCTAAGAAAACGAGTCCAACCGAGGCTGTTCTGCTGATGAAAGCCACTATTGATAAAGGTTGGCACATTTATTCCCAGAATGTAAAAGAGGGCGGTCCAATCAAAACGACTTTCAAGTTTACACCTGCATCAACGTACGCATTAGCCAATAAAACGCAGGAGCCCAAGCCCATTACCAAACTGGAAAAGGTCTTCGATATGGAGGTAAGTTACTTTGAAAATGCCGTTGTTTTTCAGCAAAAAATTAAGCTGAAAGGTACTGGTCCCGTTACGGTAAAAGGTAGTGTTGAGTTCATGAGCTGTAATGATCAGAAGTGTTTGCCTCCTGATGAACTCGAATTTAGTATCCCAGTTAAGTAAGCAATCGTCATGAATACGTATTCGTTACAGGGCGTGACTGCCCTTCGGCGCTTGATCGGAAATCGTTTTCTTGGGTTGATATTACTGGGGTTGCTCGTCAGTTTATTAAGTAACTATCAGGCCTATGCTCAGGATACCATCTCGACTGAAGGCATCGAATTTACCCCGGCTGAGGAAACGCCATCGGCTACAGTAACCGATTCTGCAGCGACAGCGCCAACTACCATTCAGCCAACGGAAAATCCTGGCACTCAACCGCAGGAAGCAGCAGTAGGTACTGCGCCTGGCCCAGAACGACAATCTTTATGGGTTACCTTCCTTGCTGGGTTGTTGGGTGGATTTGCTGCTATTCTGATGCCTTGTATTTTTCCATTGCTACCCATGACCGTTAGTTTCTTTACGAAACGGTCGGGAACTCGGGCACAAGGTATTCGCAATGCGTTGATTTACGGATTGTCAATTATCGTCATCTATGTATCGCTGGGGTTGTTGATTACTATTCTCTTCGGAGCTGATGCGCTGAATGACCTTTCGACCAACGGCATTTTTAATTTTGCCTTTTTTCTGTTGTTGGTAGCCTTCGCTGCTTCGTTTTTCGGTGCTTTCGAAATTATGTTGCCTACGACCTGGGCTAACAAAATGGACGAAAAAGCGGATCGGGGTGGATTAATAGGTATTTTCTTCATGGCGACTACATTGGCACTGGTTAGCTTTTCCTGCACAGGGCCGATCATCGGGACGTTGCTCGTTCAGGCGGCCTCCATGGGCCAATTGATCGGTCCGGCAATAGGCATGTTTGGTTTTGCGCTGGCGTTATCAATGCCATTTACATTGTTTTCGCTGTTCCCCTCCTGGATGACGTCGTTGCCTAAATCAGGAAGCTGGCTGAACTCAGTTAAGGTGACACTTGGCTTTTTAGAATTGGCTTTGGCCCTAAAATTCCTCTCCAACGTCGATCTGGCTTACCATTGGCAATGGTTTGATCGTGAGGTATTTATTGTGCTTTGGGTGATCATTTTTGCCATGTTGGGCTTTTATCTGCTGGGCAAACTTCGGTTTTCGCACGATAGCGAATTGACCAGTATTACGGTTCCCCGACTATTTCTGTCGATTCTTTCGTTATCCTTCGCACTCTATCTGATTCCGGGTTTGTGGGGTGCTCCGTTGCAATCGGTGGCGGCCTTCCTACCGCCCCAACAAACGCAGGATTTTGACTTGTATACCCGCTCTTTGGGCGGTGCTCCGGTGGCTGATGCCAGTCATTCTGCTCCTAAAAAATACGGCGATATTTTCCACGCACCGTTGGGTCTCAATGCGTTCTTCGATTACGACGAAGGCATGGCGTACGCTCGGAAAGTGAACAAGCCTGTGTTGATTGATTTTACGGGACATGCTTGTGTAAACTGTCGTAAGATGGAAGCTTCTGTTTGGCCTGATGCCAGCGTTTTGAAACGTTTGCGAGACGATTACGTTTTGATTCAACTTTATGTAGACGACAAAACCGAATTGGCTGAAAATGAAAAACGAGTTTCGTCTTACAGCGGAAAAAAAATCAAAACTATCGGTAATCAATGGAGTGATTTACAGGCAAGTCGGTTCAATACCAATTCGCAACCGTATTACGTATTACTGGGTAAAGATGGCAAACCACTGGTCGAGCCGGAGGGTGCCAACTACGACCCAACTCATTTCCTGAATTTCCTGGATAGTGGGCTGAAAGCGTTTTAGAAGGGAACTACTTTTGAAGTAGTCTGTGGTTTGTATGACCTACCGACGCGCTTACAATGGCAAAGCCTTAGCCATTATTCAGACAAAAGAAAAGCCGGGTAAGATTATTCTGAAAGCTACGTCTGAGGGACTGCAAGGCGCTGTGATTGAATTGATAGGTCAATAATAGAAGTCTTTTCAATTGCCCGTTATGTATTAATTTGCACAAGGATAAACGTAACGGTTATGAAAATCAGAGACCTATTGCTCGGTTTGTTGCTTCTCAATCTGGTTCAAATCGCCAGTTTTGCGCAAACCATTCGTGGGCATTATGCCATAAAGAATGTTCAAACGGGGCTTTTGCTTCGTGTTCAGGATGCGCGAAAAGCCGATGGTACACCGATCGTTGCTTATTCGCCTGTAAACTGGAAATGCGTTACCTGGGATTTTATGCACATTGAAGGCGGCACCTATCAACTGAAAAATCTATTCACCAGCAAAACGTTGCAGCCGGAGGGCGGAAAATTAGGTGAGGGTGTCAATCTGGAGCAGCAGCCATTAGTAGCGTCACAAGCCAATCAAGAATACGAATTTATTTCAGCTGGTAAAGATGCGTATCGCATAAAACTCAAAGGATCAGATCTATACATTACGCCCGTCGATAGTAAAGGCTCCGTCAATTCCCGAATCATGCTGGCTAAGAAAACAAATTCGCAAGCGCAACTCTGGACCATTTACGAGCAAGATCCGCAGATTTAAGTGTCTATAAGATGCATGGCCCATCGTTTGTATAGCTGCAGAATTTTATAAATGAAGATTGTAAATAAGACATATGGCGTTTATATTTGTGACAAATGGCGCATATATGGAATTGATATTAGAAACAGGCTCGACAGACAGCGGTTTCAATTTAGTGGAACAGGCTAGGACTGGTGTTTATCGGTCTAAAGCAGACGAAGTAGCGGCTTTAGCAGGACTGACTGACCGGGAAATGGCTCGTGTTCTGAATCTGTCGGAGCGGACATTGCATCGCATTCAGCCCAGCGCTCGATTAGATTCTAACGCGTCAGAACGGCTATTGCTGCTGGAAGCGTTGATTCGGCACGGTTTAGATGTCTTTGACGAACGGCCTGAGGTACTTAGCCGCTGGCTGCGTGTTCCTTTGCCTGAATTACGTCAACAGGCGCCCCTTACGTTGTTGGATACCGTTACAGGTTTCGGCATGGTGCATACTGTTTTAGGCCGTATCGAACACGGTATTTACGCGTAATTAGTAATGAGTTCCCTCCCTTTCCGTGTTTATCGGTTAGTTAAAGAGCGTTTCCTGAGTAGTCCACTTTCAGCTGAAGGTGCCCGCCGGTGGGGTGGTCGCTGGAATCCGCCGGGTATCGGTATTTTATACACATCAGCGACACCTGAGTTAACGCTATTGGAGCAGTTGGTTCACCTGCCAACGGTGCCCTACACTGATTTGCCCCGACTTTTCCTACTCACAATTGAATTGCCTGAGCTACCCCGCGTACTGACACCAGACGAATTACCTCTCAACTGGCGTGATGAAGCCGATTTTACGGCTAATCATAACCAGTTAGCCAACTGGTTTCGTCAACCGGATACACTCGCTATCGGAGTCCCGTCGGCAGTGGTATCTGAATCGTTGAATTATCTGATACATCCGTTACACTCTACTTTCGAACAGGTGCAGGTTATTGATAGTAAGCCGTTTCCGATTGATACACGGCTTTGGCAGGCGAAAGCTGGTCCAGAATAAAATGTTTACACAACGTACTACTTCAGCATATTCACAACATCTGCCCGTCGCGATTTGGGCGATACGATCAACGATTCCAGCTTACCGTTTTTCAAGATAGCTTCAACAGTGGTATTGTAAGGTGCATGGAGTTTGACGTGGACGTCCCAGGTTTTAGGCCACGCTGGGAACAGGTAGATTTTTTTACCGTCGGCCTGCAAGAGCATTTCCTGGAGGCCAATCATGCCCGAACCGCCCCAGTTGTGATCGGGTGTCCAGTCGTAGCCAGGTCCCCAGAACGTAGGAAATCGGCGGGGAGCATTGCCTAATTTGAGGAGTGTTAATCGGGCCGCTTCGTCGGTCAGACCGAGTCGGGCTGCGAAAATATTGTCCTGCTTCCAGCCGACATGACTACGAAATTTTAGAGCGTCTTTATCGTATCGATAGGTATTGATTGCCGTATCTAACCCCGGTTTGCCGACGCTATAGATGCCCCACGGAAATACCGGATACAGTTGTGGTGACTCAACGTTGTTGATCCGTTCCCAAACTTTGGCGGGCGCAATAGTCGGATGTCCATCAAACGACCGGAATGTAATCGCTGGAATCCGGTCGAGCATGGCCTGCCAGTTCGTTCGTTTTTCGGTTGTTAAATACGTAGCGGGAAGTTCCAGCAAGCGAGTCAGAACGGTACGGAGCGCCGAAATTGTAGAGGCTGAGTTATATGCCATTTTATAGGTTTCGGCAGCCGAACCGGGGTACAGAATCAGTTTTTTATCGGCGTCTAGTGCCTTACTGCCCCGTTTTTTTGCTAGATATTGGTAGTGCTCATCAAAGAACGTCAGGCAGCTTTCGATAAACGGAATGTAGGGCGATATATCCTGACCCGCGTATCGTTCGGTTTCGAGCATCATCAGGCAAAATTCCAGTACCGTATCCCATTCATACTCCAGCCAGGCATTGTATTCCATGCCTTTGTCAAAATCCGCCGGGCGTTTTGTGCCGTATTCCGCAAAATTGGGAAGGCCAAAATTTTCGATTTGCTCATTGAAATTTGCTCCATTATGACGCCAGTAAAAAGCCGTACGTAGTTCAGCGGTTTTTAGCAAGTTCAAATAAAAATCGAACTGAGGTTTCATCAGGGCCCAGTCGCCACTTTTCAGCATTGGCCAGTACACTAAACGCTGATTCTGAGCCGTATGGATTCCGCCCCCCCAGTTCCGAAAATCCGGTGTAAAGCGCATTGTGGAATCAGTAAGCGATGGGTCATACGTGAATAGGCCGCCATTAAACTTGGTTGGGAACTTGCCGAATGCGTTGCAACCCAGCATATACCGTAATAGTTGATAGTTACGTGCAACTTGCCATTCAGGCGAATTTGGCGCTGTATTTATGTAAATGAAACTTTTCGACCAGAAATCGGCCCACCAGGTCTGCGTTTTCGACTGCGCTGTTTTTGCTGATAAAACGGCTTCTTTTTGCTGCTGTTCAAGTCCCCGTTTCCAGTCAGTTATGTTATCTGATTGAGCGGTGTGTAATGTGATAAGAAGCTCCTGCGTCCGGGAGGCCGATGTACTGGTCAGTTTCCAGCCCTGGAAATCGGTATCCAAATACGTACCTTGATACGTCCCGGCGGGTTGCATGTTTTTACCCGAAAAGCTCCCGCCAAATGTGAGGCTTTTGATAGGATTAAATAGCTGATTCTTAACGCTGTCTAATCCTTGCTGATGCACTGTTACGTCGAAAGCGGAGCGTTCAGAGCCATTTCGATGATAGAATAAAACGGCATTGTTTTGGAAGTCAATCGAATCTTTACGCGTAATTACTTCGCTTGGCGGGGCCCATTTATACGAATTCGCATTGTTTTCTTTCCCTTTCGTGATGTGGTCTACATGACGCCAGCTTTCAAAAGCAGCCTCGGCTTTCAGGGCTTTATTACTCGAAACATCGACATGAACGACCGGCCGGAATACATCGACCCAAACCGTTATGGTTGCCGAAAGTCCAGAGGTCGCGCCCTTAATTTCGATATGTCCTTTGTTGAGCACTAATTCCTGCCTAAACGAAGCGCCGTCGGTAAATGGATTGGGGGAAAGTTTCAACCGAATGCGACCTAATTTTAGTACTGTATTATTCTGATCGAATGTACCGCTTTTCGCCATGTAGAACAGCAAATCGCCGTTTTCAACCCAGACGTTCAAGCCAATGTCCCCGCCCCCGCAAGGCATCGATTCTGACGAATTTTTGCTTTGGTTAGTCCATAGTACGTTGTACTGATTGATAGGGTTTGATTGTGTAAATCCGTTGGTTAATGTGCTTATAATTAAGCTAATAAGTACTATTGAGCGGACCTTATTTTGATGCATTTTTAGATTAGAAAGAAGGCGTGTCAAAGCTAATATGGTATAATTAAAAGGGAAAATAGTAGAGATACAGGACAAATTTAGGAGTTAGCTTTGTGAAGAGCCTTAGTGTTCGATTAGTTCTGAATTGAGATGCAGAAATTTTATGTCTTACTGATTTGCTTGCTCCAAACCACAGTTGGCTGGTCGCAGTCGGCAAAGGTTTTATCGACAGATAAGCTCAAAGATTACGTAACTTATTTCAATATAGTCGATCAGGAAGAAGCGGTTAAAAACTACGTTCCGAATGATCAATCATTCGATTGGCTGGCGAAAAATATTCCCTTATTCGACTGCCCCGATTCGATACTTCGCGAGTTGTATTACTACCGATGGTGGGCGTTTCGGAAACACCTGAAAGAGACGCCTGAGGGATTCATTTTTACGGAATTCATCACGAAAGTAAACCATGCAGGTAAGTATAATGCCGTCAGTAGTGCGCTCGGTCACCATATTTACGAAGGGCGCTGGTTGCATACGCAGAAATACATTGACGACTACATTTCATTCTGGCTCTACGTCGATCCAATGCACACGGTGCAGCGCTTTCATGGATTCAGCAGCTGGGTCGATGATGCGGTTTACAATCGATATCTGGTCAATCTCGACAAGCCGTTTATTCAGAAAAATTTGCTGACGCTCGATGCGGACTATCGAAAATGGCAGCAGGAAAAACAATTGCCCAGTGGTTTGTTCTGGCAGTTCGACGTGAAGGATGCGATGGAAGAATCGATCAGTGGGTCGCGGAAAGACAAGAATCGTCGCCCAACGATCAATAGCTACATGTATGGTAACGCCAAAGCATTGGCTGCTATGGCGAAACTGGCAAAAAACGACACGCTACAGCATCGATATGAACGGCTGTCTATGGAGTTGAAAAAGCTGACACTGGATAGTTTGTGGAATAAAACGGATCATTTTTTTGAGGTAAAATACCCAAATGGTTCGTTTGCAAACGTCCGCGAAGCCATCGGATTTATTCCTTGGTATTTTGGCCTTCCCGATGATACGCCGGCATACGCTTCCCAATGGAACCAACTGACCGATACGACGGGTTTCGATGCTCCCTGGGGCATCACGACAGCTGAGCGCCGACATCCGCAGTTTCGTACGCATGGATCGGGACATAGTTGCGAATGGGACGGGGCTTTATGGCCATTTGCAACGACGCAAACGTTGAAAGGATTGTCGAATCTGCTCACGAATTATACGAATCAGGGAAGCATGACGAAGGATATTTTTTACAACGAACTGGTCAAATATGCAAAGTCGCATACCATGAATGGGAAATTGTATCTAGGTGAGTATCAAGACGAAAAAACGGGCGAGTGGCTAAAAGGTGACAATCCACGGAGTAAGTTCTATAATCATTCTGGTTTTGCCGATCTGATCATCAACAACTTAGTCGGCCTGAAACCACGCGCTGATAAGGCATTGGAAATTCATCCGTTGATTCCTACTAATAAATGGGATTGGTTTTGCCTGGACAACGTACTCTATCACGGTAAAATCCTGACCATTCTATACGATAAAACGGGAAAACATTACGGTAAAGGGCAGGGGTTCATAGTCTTTTCGAACGGAAAGCAAGTATTTAAGGGAAGTACGTTAGAAAACGTAACGATTCTAAAATTTTAAGAACAATCAATAATTTGGCATTCCTTTCCATGGCCTGTGTCCTCACAGGCCAATCATGCGCCAGTACTCAAGCCATCCGGAACAGTGGCCTGTGAGGACACAGGCCATGGAAAAGGTAGTTGAGTTCGTAACCCTGACCCCATGAAAAACCTACCCTTATTCGACCTTGGCGTTATTGCTGCGTATCTTGTAGCAATGGTGCTGGTGGGCGTGTATTTCTCCCGAAAAAATAAAAATGCCGACCAGTTCACAACCGCTTCCGGGCTGATTCCGGGCTGGGCAACGGGCTTGTCGATCTACGCTACGTTCCTCAGTAGCAATACATTCCTGGGCGTGCCGGGCAAAGCCTTTGGCGGCAACTGGAATTCATTTGTGTTCAGTTTGTCGATGCCCATTGCTGCTTATGTAGCGTCACGATTCTTTATTCCTTTTTACCGACGTACGGGTGAAGTGTCAGCCTACACGCATTTTGAACATCGGTTTGGTCCCTGGGCCAGAACCTATGCTGTCGTCTGTTTTCTGCTAACGCAATTGGCCCGAATGGGTTCTATTTTTCTAGGAATTGCCCTGAGTTTGCAGGCATTGACGGGCTATTCGATGCAGACGATTATGCTGGTGATGGGCGTTTGTATTATCATTTACACGGTGATGGGCGGCATTGAAGCCGTCATCTGGACGGAGGTCGTGCAAGGTGTAATCAAAACGTTCGGTGCGCTACTAATTCTGTACCTGATTGTGAATGCGATGCCAGGTGGCGTTTCAACCATAGTCGATATCGGCAGTGCGAACGGTAAATTCAGTCTGGGAAGTTTCTCTCCCGATTTTACGCAGTCGACGTTTTGGGTGGTGTTGCTGTATGGCTTTTTCATCAACCTGAATAATTTTGGGATGGATCAGAATTACATTCAGCGGTATCATACCACGGCATCGGCAGAAGAAGCCCGGAAATCACTTTGGTTGTGCGTATGGCTCTATGTTCCAGCCTCGTTGCTGTTTTTTATAATAGGAGCCTGCCTGTTTGCGTATTACCAGCAACATCCCGAAATGCTCGAAACCATTCGACGCAACGTAGCAATTGAACGCTTGCCTGCTACAGCTTCTGCCGACGAAATTTCACGTATGGCGGCTACGTTGCAACCCGCCGATTATGGCGATAAAGTGATGCCGAATTTTATGGTGACCAACGTACCGCTGGGGCTGATGGGATTGATTATTTCCGCTATTTTGTCGGCAGCGATGAGTACAATTAGTTCGGGCATGAATGCATCGGCGACGGTATTTACGGAAGATATTTACAAGCGTTACATTAACCCGAATCCGTCATCCAAAAAACAATTAACACTGTTGCATATCGCTACCGTGGTTGTCGGACTAATGGGGCTGGGAGCGGGGCTGGCTATGATTGGCGTAAAGAGTATTCTGGATGCCTGGTGGACCTTGTCCGGTATTTTTGCGGCTGGTATGCTTGGGCTATTTCTACTGGGCCTAATCAGTCGGCAAACTAAAAATCGTGAAGCTATATTGGCTACTACCATTGGCGTTTTAATAATTATCTGGATGACTTTTTCTCCCAAACTCTCTGACGAATACGGCTATCTTCGAAGTCCATTTCACAGCAATATGATTATCGTTATCGGTACGCTGACTATTTTTCTGGCTGGCGTACTGCTGACAAAACTTAAAGGTCGTCCTGTAGAACAAACAGAGGGCGCTACACTACTTTCCAATGAATAACCAATCATCTGCCGAAAAGGGATTTATCCCTGTTATGCTCACGCCATTTAAAGACAATGGCGCCATCGATTTCGATGCACTGACTCGACTTACCGAACTGTATTTACAGGCAGGAGCTGCCGGACTGTTTGCCAATTGCCTGTCGAGCGAAATGTTTGAGTTAAGCGAAGCCGAGCGGATTCAGATTATCGAACACGTCATCAAGGTGACGAATGGCGCAGTTCCGGTTGTGGCCACAGGAACCTTCGGTGGACCAATTGATACGCAAGCTGATTTTGTGAAACGCGTACACGCTACCGGCACCGACGCAGTAATCCTGATTACGGGATTGCTGGCCGAACAAGCCGAATCGGACAGCGTATTCAACGAACGCGTTTTTCAGCTATTAGATCGAACGGAGAATGTGCCGGTTGGATTTTACGAATGCCCGGTTCCTTATAAACGACTGATTTCGCCCGAGCAATTGAAGCTTTTCGTCGATACAGGACGCGTGATTTATCATAAAGATACCTGCCTTGATCTTGGCCAGATTAAAGAGAAGTTACGTTTGGCAAGTCGGCCTGGTTTCGGGTTATATGACGCCTACATGGTTCACGCAGTGGATTCATTGAAAGCTGGTTCGGCGGGGCTTTCCTGCATTCAGGGCAACTTCTTCCCCGAACTCATCGTCTGGCTTTGTCAAAACTACAACAATGTCGAGTTGCAGAACGACGTAGCAAAAGTGCAGCAATTTCTAATCGACAGCATGGACGTCATTCACAACGTCTATCCAACCGTATCGAAATACTTCCTCCAATTACGCGGCTTCAATATGTCGACCTACACCCGACGTAACGTTGGCACCTTTACACCCGAAATCGCTAAACAAGTCGAAGGATTATTTTCAGCCTATACTCGCTTGCAGGAAGAATTGGCGTTAGAAGTGTTGTGAATCCTGAACTAGCCCGCTGGAATGACGGGTAAGCAATAGAAGATAATGGACACTTCTAGGAACAGATGATGGATCGAACTCAGCACCTGGAGGTAGCCAACCCGGAACAATAGGAGGGAAGCTGCACTGTATCGACAGCCAATAGGCGTATGGGATCCCTGTAACTGAGTACTGATCCAACCATACGCTTGCGTCTATGCTGTATGTGCGGCAAACATACCAATGGGGTGACATTCTCACTTCTGCTTCGTCAAATAGGCCTGATCAGTCCATACAGCTAAAAGGATCAATTCTCTACTGTAAAAACTGAGTCAAAAGCAGTCAATTCAGTAGAAAACGAATGGCCTTTATTGAAGCGAATAACGTAACAAAGATTTACAACGGACATATTATGGCCAATAAAGGCCTTTCCTTCTCGATTGAGCAGGGGGAAATAATCGGTCTTCTGGGGAAAAACGGGGCCGGAAAAACTACGTTAATTTCACTATTGAGCAACGAGTTCCCGCCTACCTCAGGAAGCATACATATAAACGGAATCCCAATTGATAAAGTCGACCCTAACTGGATTTGCACGGTCCAACAGGAATTTGGGCTTTTTGATTTTATGACTGTGTATGACCACCTGCGGTATTTTTCCATTCTGCGAAGCAACCGAAAAAGTCGAATAACAGAACCCATTATTCAGGAAGTTATTGATCAATTAAAGCTGGAGAAACTACTTAACCGAAAAACAATCAGCTTGTCTGGTGGCGAAAAACGAAGAGTATTAATCGCTATTTCTTTACTGGCTGATGCTGAAATTCTAATTTTAGATAAACCTACTGCCAACCTCGATATACAATGGAAGAACAAGGTAATCGATTTACTTTTCTATTTAAATAAAATCAAAAAAAAGACGATACTTTATTCATCACATAGTATAGAAGAAGTTGAAAAAATAACCGATAAGGTTTTGATAATGAATCAAGGGTCTATAATGCATTATGATAAAATAAAAACCATTTTAGCCGGATTAGCCTATAGCCAAAAAATAATTATCAAAGCAACAAATCGTCTGGAGGCAATTCAGCAAAAGATAGAACAAGCGAAAAAGGCTGTTTATATCCTAACCACGCAGCTGGACGGCACACTTTATTTTACAAGAGACGATAGTGCGTTTATTCATACATTATTAGCTGATGAAAACATCCTATTTTCTCAGCTCCCCATCACCCTAGAGGATCTTTTCAAATTTACTAGCTAGAGACCTAATACGATAGCTGTTAACTGTAAATAACAAACGAGAACACTAGTATGTACAACCTTAAAAAAATTGCAACGATTGGTCTGATAACTGTAAAAAATTATTATTTGAGTACAAGTAAAGGGGTAGCGCTGTTTGTTCTGCCAATATCCATGATTTGGATTTTTGTTCTACAGACAAAAATTAGAACAGAAAGTGAAAATAGTAACCTTATTATTAATGCGTTACTATTAGTCAGCTGTTATGTAAATATAAATATGCTGTCGAGTACGATTGGGTATGATATTCACTTTTTACGACTCAAATTATATAAAGCTTCTTCCGTTACGTATCGTCAGTACATTTCCGGGGTCATTCTGCCAGCCATTCTGACGACATGGCTAGTGCAGCTAAGTATCCTTTTATTGGGTACACTTTTTTTTAACTATTCCTTATCATCCATTCGTGTTGGGCTTCTCCTGGGCACCTCAACGATTTCCAGTATACTGTTAATCGGTATTGGAGTGTATATAGGTTTTTACAGCAGGAATATAGTCGCAGCGCATACGATTGCAAATCTGTCGACTTCATTTCTTACTTTTTTTGGTGGTATTTTCTTTCCAATCGACAATCTTCCGAACGATCTACTCATCCAGTTCGCTAAGCGCTTACCCCTATATCCCCTTAAACAACTATACGCCCATTGCTTTCACCAATTGGTGTTGACAACGGATGGGCCTGCCTATTGGGAAACGATGTTTATTGTTTTTTTAGTAGCGCTGTTGTCCTTAAGTCTTATGTACAGTAAGAACGTATGGGTGAATCAATTTACCTAGAATTAAGGCTGAACGCCCAGGTATTCGGGCAATGGACAACTGCAAGACCTGGCGAATCGAGAGTGTATCAGAGAACTTATTGATTTGGCTTTACGTCAAGGTTATCGAAGGTAAAGGGATTAATTTTTTCTTCTCTTTTTCTAGTGCCCAAAGAATAATGAATTGTCAAACCAATTCGCCTGCTATCCGTCTGCCGAAACCCACTTGAGTTAACTATACCCTGTTGCAACGAGAAGCTATTTTTATTTTGGTAAAATATATCTGATCCTGTAAGAGTTAACAAAAATTTCTTAGAAAAGAAATAGCGATTAATAGCGATATTAAAACTCCCAAAATCACCTAATTCATAAAATTGCAACTGGCCCTTCAGTCGATAGAATCCATTTACCAGTAACGTTGATCGGGCGTCAATTTTAACTTGGTGGTACGTAAAAAAAACAAAGCTCCCTCGATTA
The DNA here is from genome assembly GCF_054776975.1 of Spirosoma harenae. Classification (NCBI taxonomy): domain Bacteria; kingdom Pseudomonadati; phylum Bacteroidota; class Cytophagia; order Cytophagales; family Cytophagaceae; genus Spirosoma; species Spirosoma harenae. The sequence continues at coordinate 60,891 of NZ_BAAHBD010000016.1, forward strand.
AACTGCAATGGCTGATTTTGGTATACTCCTTTATATTGATTGTAATTAAATTGCCCCCCAATCAGGATAAAATACCGACCGCCAGGGGGATTGGCGGCCACAGCCCGACAATAGGTTTCTTTATTTGTCCCCACATTATCAAATGACTTGTACGTGGTTCCAGCATTTGCTTTGTCAACATAGAGGACATTTGTGAAAACATCCTGTATGTAATTTTGCCCAATAGCCAAAATAGGTTTATTATCCACGCTTATATTAGCCTCAACAGTATGAGTAAACTGCGGCTTTAGGGCTGGATTACCTACTTCATACATATAGGAATCTAAGAATTTAGGGTAAGGATTTAACGACTCATAGGTTGGTCGGGTAATTGAACGTCGATAGATCAAGTACCCTGTCAGTGGATACGTCAGTACATTAAATAAATGCTTGCTTATATAGAGATAGGGGAATAAATCGATCCGTTGAATAAAGTATTGGCCTGCATTGGGTAGCCGCTCCATTCCATTCATTTTGGTCATTTCGAGCCGTACCCCGACTTTCAATGTATAACTGGCCCACAATTGGGTATTCTGTACGTAGGCTGAACTTAATAATTCTCGATAGCTATATTCACAGGTTCGTAAGGTATCTACCGCCTGTTTATTCGTCGAAAAATTACTGGAACTGTAAAACGTTGAAGTGAATAGCTTAATCCCCATCTCCAAATTCAGGAATTTATTCACCTTTTTGGTCAAATCGACTTTAATTCCCCATTGACTCAACTTCGTATTCTGCTGGCCTAAACCACCAGTTGGAGACAACGATATGTTCGAATACGCCGTCGTATAGGCTTGCTGGGTAAGACCGTTGTTTTGATGGAAGGAAACATCGGCTGTAATCGAAGATCCCAGTGAATCAAGTTTATAGGTAGTCAGCAGGCCCTGCTTTATGGAGAAGCCATCCGTTACATTGTTCACCCCATTCAACAGGTCGAACGAGCCTGAACCAGGCCGATTAGCCGTCAACTGACTCGAATTCGTTGAATAGACTGCCGTGTTTGTTTTATTGACCATTCCGTCAAGCGTGACCCCAAATCGTTTATTGAACTGATACGTATCTCCGTAACCAACTGACCCTACCTTCATTTTCGTTTCTGAATACGTGTGTTTAGTCAGTACTGAGTCTACCGTTAACTGATTGGTGGTTAGCAACGACTCGTAATTTTTTTGTTCGTTGACGTTAACGTGGAGGTAATACGAATTTTTAAATTTGGTGTTTAGCATACTGATCCCGACAAAGGTAGTTCCGTAGGTTCCTTTGTTCAGCCCTGCCTGAAGACTTACCAGTTTGCCCAAATCAACGCCATCCTTTAGGATTATATTCAGGATACCTCCCGTACTATTGGCCTCGTAGCGGGAGGAAGGTGTACGGAGTATTTCAATTTTATGAACACTTTGAGGTGGAAGGCTTTTTAGTAGAGTAGCCAGATCGGCAGGACTCATTTTCTGCTCCCGTCCATTAATGTATAGAACAGCAGGCGTAGTACTGGTTAAATAGATATTCCCAGTTTGGTCCAGGAATACGCCAGGTACTTTTTCAAGGAGTTCATAACTCGTCGCGCTGCTGTTGACCAGTGGCTCCGGATTAATGATTACCTTATCCTCTTCCTGCACCATTAAAGGTTTTTTAGTAACCACATCGACTGCCTGAAGTAATTCAACGGAAGAGTTTAGCTGTATGGATAGCTCCGTCAAATCCTGATGGACACGAAATATTCCCTGGACTGTTGTAAAGCCAACCGCACTAATTCTATATCGATACGATGCTGTAGGAAGTCGAACTTTTTTTTTGCCCAGTCCATCCGAAGCAGCACTCAGTCTGTTTGTTGAGTCACTTGAATTCCATACGGTAATCGTTGCGCCAATGACAGGATTCAACCCTGCATCAAGAATGGTAAACGTAACGGTTTGTGCACATACAGTACGACTAATCTGGAATAAAAGAAGCACTAGAACGAGTTGTTTCATACAAGCGTCAACAAAAGGGACCTATGGACGTAGGCATGGAGGGACTATCTCATCGGAAACAAATAGCCCATGGAGACGGCCGCTAGTCTGGCGTGTATGTTCGTTCCTCCTAACCCAATAACCTGAGATGGGAGTTTACTCTGCAGGGAGTAACCATAGCGAATTTCAGTAACCAGGTGCCCGGTTCCAACGGCCCAGTCTATGCCTGCTCCACTCGAAATCCCCCAGCTAATTCGTTCGTTCGTATCCTGAAAATGAATACGATCGGTTACACGAACAGGTAATGAAAAAAGCTGAGCCGTCACTTGGTACTGTCCATTTAGGGCGTAATTCAAAAATGGACCCGCATAGAGGAAAAATTTAGCTCGTCCATGACCACCTGTATATTTTCCAAATACCGGTAGCTCCAGCACATTACTTTTAAATTCAGCCGATTGTAAACCCTTTTCAATTTTTACGCCGTATTGACTGAATAAAATTTCTGATTGTAGGGAAAACTGAGACCATTTTTTTTGTATGATCACCCCGGCATGAATGCCAAGTAATGGCGAAATTTTAGTACTACCTCCGATTACATTTAGCGCTTCATACAATTTAGTAATACTACTTGAATTCGCTGAAGCAACATTTAGGCCGGCTCTAACGCCAACTGTTACGTCTGAAGACTGCCCGAAGCCTGGCAGGCAAGACCCAATACCTAGTAGGAAAATGGCCATTTTTTTTCTGTTCATGCGTAAATAAGAACGGAATGTTTTATTATCGGAGTCCTGGATATTCCTGTCGTCAATACTAGACGAATGTTAGGTTCATTAGTAACAATGATTAATTTTAAGACAGGTTATTTTACAGAAAATACAGGCAAGTGATTTTGCCTATATCTGTATCGTTGTTTTTGCAGAAAAGTCAAATTATGACGCGTTACTATTAGCGTAAATAACAAATAATATCGTTGCTGGATAATTTAATATACATATTCCTATTTTATACAAAAAGGCTTGTTTGGTTATTGATTGACTTGTTTATAGGAGATTATTTTTAATTTTAGATAAATATAAATAGATGCATTATTTTTGAGCGATACAAATCCCTCAAACATCTCTCTAGTTATCATCAATTAAGTGGGATAGTTCTGTTAGTTGGCCTGCTACGTTTTATGCCTTTTTCCTATTTACTGACTAGTATCTTCGCCTTTTTCGTTATTCAGTCGCTCCATCAACCAGATTCCTCAAATCGTATTATCACTCAACTACCTTTGAGCACAAATCAAAAAAATGCGTATATAGAAATTTGTAAGTTTAAATTAGAGAATGCCAGGAATTTATTAAAACAGGAAAAAGAACAAAATGGACTTAACGCGTTCCTGGAAGATTATATAGATTTTATTAATCTGTTAACGAATGGCAGCCAGGCAGATTACCTCAATCTGCGGGAACGAGAAGACGAACGCCTTAAAACAATTGGGCAACTACCCGATGATTCACCCGTTAAACGTCATGTACAGGCTGAAGTAAGACTTCACTGGGCAATTCTAAAATTTCGATTTGGGGATGAGTTTAGTGCTGCCAAAGACGGCTTTCAGGCTTATAAGCTTTTAGACGAGAATATAAAGCGATACCCCACGTATTGGCCTCATTATAAAGCCATTGGTATCCTGAATATTGTTTTAAGTGTATGTCCTCCGTCTTATTCATGGCTGTTAACGATGCTCGGCATAAAAGGAAACGTTCGTCTCGGGTTGGCTCAATTGGAAACAGCGTACAGGGATCAACTCGGTGGCGACGAGGCAAGGTATTACAAATTTTTGCTGGATGCCTATCTATTGGGAGTTGATGAAAAAACAACGCAGAATTTACTCCAATTCGTTGAAAATCATCCCGATTATCTATCCGTTTACTTTTTAAGCTGCTTAGCGTTTACGCGAAATAATCACAATGAAGACGCTGTAAAACTTTTGTCAAAAAAGCCGGCTACACCTGACTATTTACTGATGCCTATTTTTGATTACTATCAGGGAGAGCTTTTTTTACAAAGAGGCAACTATCAGTTAGCGTCTACTTATTATTTATCGTTTATGCATAAAAATAGAAATCAAGTATTTTTAAAAGAAACGTTACTAAAGCTTTTTTATACGCATTGGTTAAACAATGATTTACACAAAGCACTTTCTTTTTACACAAGAATTGGAAAAACAGGTAGCGAATTAGTCGAAGCCGATAAAAATGCCCAAAATTTCTATACAAATCATTCACCTGAAACTGTGTTTAATAATAAGTTTTTAATTAAAGCCCGACTTTCTTTTGACGGTGGATTTTACAGGAGAGCTGAACAGGAAATCAATCAGATTGATATGAATTCAATTTCTAGTGCGCAGGAAAAGGCCGAAATCTACTTTCGAACCGGTAGAATTTATCAACATTTGGGAAATTATCTGGAAGCCGGGAAGAATTATTCACAATCGATTAAGCTAGCCGAGAAGCAAGTTTGGGGGTTTAAAACGGTATCCGCCTTTCATTTAGGTGAAATCCAAGCCCTGAGTGGGAATCAGGCAATGGCCAAAAGTTATTTTGAGAAAGCTCTCTCGTATAGTAAGCTCGAAAAGCGGTTTTCCACAGCGGTGCGCGCTAAATTAGCCCTCGAAAAACTTTAATTTTTTTGATTAAATCGATAATAGAATGAAACTAAAAAAGAGCTATCGTTTTATAAAGTCAATTTTTTGCCATAATATAATTTTGGGCAAATTCCAATCAGCTATAACAGACTACGTATCGGTTTGTTTTTCGTTAATTTTTCTCATGTTTTTCGTATGAAATTAAGTGTTGTAATTCCGGCTTATAATGAACAAGAATCCCTTCCTTTAACGATAAATTCACTCTATACTACTTTGTGTAAACATCAGATCGATCATGAAATCTGGGTTACCAACGATAATTCGAAGGATGATACCCTTCAGGTGTTAATAGAGCTTCAGTCGACTATTCCCACGCTTACGTTTGGGACGAACGCAGGTCCTAACGGGTTTGGCTACGCGATCCGGTTTGGTTTAGAACGGTACTCTGGGGATTGTGTCGCTATTTTTATGGCGGATCTATCGGATGATCCCGAGGACCTGGTGACGTATTACAAGACGATGGTTGCCACAGGGGTAGATGCCGTTTTCGGTAATCGATGGATTCAGGGTGGCAAGGTAATTAACTACCCTTCTCAAAAGAAAATCATTAATCGAATCGCCAATTGGCTAATCACGTTATTTATTGGCACAACCTACAATGACGCAACGAATGCCTTTAAGTTATACACTCGTGCAACTATGGATGGGTTAAAACCATTTTTATCCCCCCATTTTAACATAACCATTGAATTGTCCTTGAAAACGATTGTGAGAGGCTATACCTACCGGGTCGTTCCGAATAGTTGGACGAATCGTGTATATGGTCAGTCAAACCTAAAGATTAAGGAAATGGGCAGCCGCTATTTTTTTATACTAATGTATTGTGTATTAGAAAAATACTTTTCGAGAGGAGATTTTAAAAAGAAATGGTAAGCAATCAGTCATCGATCTACTTTAGGTAAACAGGCCTCTTGGTTGATCGAGGAATCTACAGCGGGAATGTTGCTCCGGAGTTGATCAGCCAGCGTACGTAATGTTGAGGGGCTTATTTTTCTTCGCTCTATAAAAAATCCCTCTATGATGTTATATAGTACGTTTGAACAGGTTTGAAAAATACTCAAAAAAACAGTTATTCCTCTGTGATTTGAGCCACCAGCCTGGGTAAGTCCGATGTTATATTAGCCAAA